>NZ_OY780935.1:3369514-3705684 GCF_963675965.1 uncultured Celeribacter sp.
TATTCATCCAGATGGTCTGGAGAGCGCGGTGCGCGATATTGTCCGGCCTCTTCACAGCCTTCCCATTCACAGGTCCGTTTGGAGGTTTCGAATGCCCCGGACATGCCGCGGCGACCGCCACGGCGTTTTTTCTTGTCCTTTGCTGCGGACATATCAAAACCGAAGGGATCGTTTTTATCCATCTGCCTCAACCTTTTCGACTCGGACGCAAGACTTTAGATGATGTTCGGAAAATGGAAAAGGCCTTCGGGTCGAAAACCGGGAGACTAGGATGACAATTGCCGAAAAAATGCGGGACCGCCTGACCGAGGCCTTTGCGCCCCGCCTGCTAGAAGTGGTCGATGACAGCGCTGCACATGCCGGACATGCGGGCAACCCCGGCGGCACCGGGGAAACCCATTTCAATGTGATGATCCGTGCAGAGGCTTTTGCAGGGCAGTCCCGTCTGGCCCGGCACCGCATGGTGCATAAGGCGCTGGGCGATCTGGTGCCACAGATCCATGCGCTGGCATTGGATCTCGACGTTTAGCGTTCGTCCGGGGTTTCGTCGCCATTTTGGGTGGCATCGGCGGTCACGGCCGGTGCGGATTTGAAACCTGGCACCTTGTCGGTTTTCTCTGCGCGCGGGGCCGCTTTGGGCACCGGGCTGGTTTCCGTCTCGTCCTCAAACGCGGTGTCGGGGAACGCCCCGAAATCGGCACGCCCCTCGGTGGCATCCTCTGCGTCGACTTCGCGTCGGAACACCAGAATGGTCTGATAATTCACGGTTTTCGAGGTTAGCCCACTGCGTTCTTCCATCGGCAGCATGTCGGCGCGCAGATATTCCCAACCCTTGGCAGCCTGTGCATTCAAAAGGGTCTGCATGGCCTGCGCGGCGCGGGCTTCGGGGGTTTTGGCCCCCTTGGTTTTTTCGCCTTTGCGCGGCGCGGGAACGGTCAGATATTCGTAGCGGGGCATCGCGGTCTCCTTGAGTTGGCTCAGATGTAGCGAAGTGGCCGAAGGGGTCAAGCGCTCATGCCCCGCGACGCGCCGCGATCACGCAGCCTTGTTGGCCAGCGAGATCGACCGCCCGGCCTGCGGTGGGCGTGGCAGAAGACTGTGCGCCGCTTTCATGGCAGCAAGCTTTTCTGCAATGTCTTCGGGGAAGGGTACAACCCGGGGGCCGGACATGTCGATGTGCAACAACAGCTCCTCGGCGGTGGCGGCAATCCAGCCATCGCTGTGGTGGATCTCGTGAAACAGCACCATGCGCTTGGCGTCAAAGTCCAGCAGGCGGCTGTGGACCTGCACGCTGTCCCCAAGTTTCAATTCGCGCTTGTAGCAGATATGCACTTCGCCGGTGTAGCTCGTGTGATGGCGGCTTTTGGCATAGGTCTCGCCAAGCCCCAGAAGCGGATACATCTGGTCGCCGCCAAGATCCATGATCACAGCATAATAGGCCATGTTGATATGGCCATTGTAATCGACCCAATCCGGGCGGACTGCGATCGGTGTCGAGATATGGGGGGCAGGAAACGTCATGGGAACCTCATATGAAAAAGCCGCCCAGCCACATGTGTGGAAAGGCGGCTTTTCTGGCTGTGAGATGGCTCAGAGGCCGAGCTTGGATTTGACCAGTGCGTCGACCGCTTTCGGATTGGCTTTGCCGCCGGTGGCTTTCATCACCTGACCGACGAACCAGCCCGCAAGTTTCGGGTTGGCTTGCGCTTTTTCGACCTGCGCCGGGTTGGCCGCGATGATCTCATCCACGGCGGCTTCGATGGCGCCGGTGTCGGTCACCTGTTTCATGCCGCGCGCTTCTACGATCTCGGCGGGGGCGCCGCCCTCGGTGTAGACGATTTCGAACAGATCCTTGGCGATCTTGCCGGAAATCGTGTCGGCCTTGATCAGTTTGACGATCTCGCCAAGCTGTTCCGGGCTGACCGGGCTTTCCGAAATGTCGGTGTCGTCCTTTTTCAGGCGACCGAACAGCTCGTTGATCACCCAGTTGGCCGACAGTTTGCCATCGTCACCCACGGCGACGACCTTTTCAAAAAAGTCCGCGTTTACCGTGTCGGCGGTCAGGACGCCCGCGTCATATTCGGAAAGTCCGAAGTCCTTGACGAAACGTGCCTTTTTCTCGTCCGGCAGTTCCGGCAGACTTTTGGCGATATCATCGACCCAGGCTTGTTCGATCTCCAGCGGAAGCAGATCGGGGCAGGGGAAGTAGCGGTAGTCATGCGCCTCTTCTTTCGAGCGCATCGACCGTGTTTCACCCTTCACCGCATCATAGAGACGGGTTTCCTGATCCACCGAACCGCCGTCTTCAAGGATGGCGATTTGGCGACGGGCCTCATAATCGATCGCTTGCTGGATAAAGCGGGTCGAGTTCATGTTTTTGATCTCGCAACGGGTGCCGAGATGCGAGAAATCCTGTGTTTCCTGGTATTTCTCATATTGGCCCGGGCGACAGACAGACACGTTCACATCGGCGCGCAGGTTGCCGTTTTGCATGTTGCCATCGCAGGTGCCCAGATAGCGCAGGATCTGACGCAGTTTCAGCACATAGGCGGCGGCCTCTTCAGGCCCGCGAATGTCGGGGCGCGACACGATTTCCATCAGCGCCACACCGGTGCGGTTCAGGTCGACAAACGACATGGTCGGATCCATGTCGTGAATGGATTTGCCGGCGTCTTGTTCAAGGTGGATGCGTTCGATCCGCACCTTGCGTGCGATGCCCGGTTCCATATCCACCAGCACTTCGCCCTCGCCCACGATCGGGTGATAGAGCTGCGAGATCTGATAGCCCTGCGGCAGATCCGGGTAGAAATAGTTCTTACGGTCAAAGGCCGAAAACAGGTTGATGTCGGCCTTGAGGCCAAGCCCCGTGCGCACGGCCTGTTCGACGCAGTATTCGTTGATCACCGGCAGCATGCCCGGCATGGCGGCGTCCACGAAAGACACGTTGGAATTCGGTTCGTTGCCAAATTGCGTCGAAGCACCGGAAAACAGCTTCGCCTGTGACGAAACCTGGGCGTGAATCTCCATCCCGATCACAAGTTCCCAGTCGTCCTTGGCACCGGAAATGACTTTCGGTTTCGGTGTGGTATATTCGAGATGGTCGAGCATGCGCCTGTCCCTTTTACGTCTTGCTGACAGGGGTTCTAGGCGCTCTCTTGCCGGGGGGCAAGAGGTCGGCACTTTCCAAAGCGGTCTCTTTGGCGCATTATGATCCGGATTTGGTGGGGTCGATGGGTCACTGTGCATAAAGACGGCGCGACAAGGGGGACGGCATGAAGCGGTTTTTGCGGCGAATGGCTCCGGTCGTGTTTGTGCTTGGTGGCCTCTCTGCGATGACGCCCGCTGTCGCGCTTGAAAGCAGTGTACGCCCGGTCTTGCGGCCTTACGAAGTCAAGATGCCGAAATTGCGCTGGCATCGGCAGAGCCATGGCCCGCGCTGGACCCGTGCGGCCATGCATGCGATTGCCTCGCATGGTCAGGCGCTGGTGAAAACGGTGCCTCAGGATATCCGAGACTGGTGCCCCGGCTATGTTCAGCAGACGCCGCAGGGGCGGGCGGCCTTTTGGGCCGGTCTGTTGTCGACCCTGTCTTACCACGAAAGCACATGGCGTGAGACCGCCGTTGGCGGTGGCGGTCGCTGGTTCGGGCTGGTGCAGATCGCGCCACGCACCGCACAGGCCTATCAGTGCCGGGCCGGAACCGGCGAAGCCTTGAAAGATGGGGTGCAAAACCTGTCTTGTGCGGTGCGTATCATGAACCGCACCGTGGCACGCGACGGCGTGGTCAGCGCGGGCATGCGGGGCGTGGCGGCGGATTGGGGGCCGTTTCATTCCCGGATGAAACGCGAGGACATGCGGCGCTGGATCGCCCAGCAGCCCTATTGCCGGGTGCAACTGCGCCGCTCTCCGATCCCTCTGTTTCGCCCGGAGTTCGCGGGGCCGCCCCTGCCGGCGATCTGGCCACCGGTTTTACCAGCAGCGCAACGCCCCTCGGCGGCGCCCGATCTGCCGGACGCGCTGTTCGATGCGGCCTTGAGCGATCCTTAGGCAAGACGTCTGAGGCCGGGTGTTTCGCGGTGCGGGACCTTGTCTTTTGCCTCGGTGGGTGGTCTTTTGCCGGCAAATGCGATGCTGCGTTCTCTGCAGCGCGCTTTTCCGAACATAAGGAGACCCCCATGCCCGCATTGCGTTCCGATATTGATCCCGATGGCCTGATGGAATTTTCCGTGGTTTTCACGGATCGTTCCCTCAATCACATGTCGAAAGCATTTCAACAGGTGATGCGGGACATCCATGACACCCTTTGTGAGGTCTATAATGCGGACGCCGCTGTCGTCGTTCCGGGCGGTGGCACCTATGGGATGGAGGCGGTGGCCCGCCAGATTGCCGGGGGCGAGGACGTGATGGTCATTCGCAACGGCTTCTTTTCCTTCCGCTGGAGCCAGATTTTCGAGATGGGCGGCATTCCGGCATCTGAAACGGTTCTGAAAGCACGGCGCAACGGCAATGAGGTCACGGCCCCCTTCCTGCCCGCCCCGTTGGAAGAGGCCGTGGCCAAGATCCATGAGATCAAACCCGCCGCCGTGTTCGCGCCGCATGTGGAAACCGCTTCCGGCATGATCCTGCCTGAGGCCTATATTCGCGCGCTCTCTGATGCGGTGCATGCCGAAGGCGGTCTGATGGTGCTGGATTGCATCGCATCGGGTTGTGCCTGGGTCGACATGAAATCCGCTGGTGTCGACATCCTGATCTCCGCCCCGCAAAAGGGCTGGTCGGCGCAGCCTTCTGCCGGGCTTGTCATGCTGTCTGAACGCGCGCTTGAGGTGGTGAAATCGCGCAGTTCGTCATCTTTTGCCATCGATCTGGGCAAATGGCTGACGATCATGGAAGCCTATACTGCCGGTGGTCATGCCTATCACGCGACCATGCCCACGGATGCGCTGCGTGCCTTCCGGGATGCGATGCTGGAAACCAAGGCCTATGGCTTTGCCAAACTGTCGGAAGCGCAATGGGAACTGGGGCGTCGGGTGCGGGCACTTCTGGCCGCGAAAGGGTTCAAATCCGTTGCTGCAGAAGGTGTGGAGGCCCCGGGCGTGGTGGTCTGCTATACCGATGATCCCGAGATCCAGACGGGCAGGGCCTTTGCCAACCTCGGGGTGCAGATTGCGGCGGGCGTGCCGCTGCAATGCGACGAAGGGCCGGAGTTCAGATCCTTCCGGCTGGGCCTGTTCGGTCTCGACAAGCTTTATGATGTCGATGCCACTGTGGCCCGGTTCGAGGCGGCTTTGGAGCAGGTGCTGTCCGACTGAAGGTGTTTCAGGCGGGGGTGAGGCAGGCAAACGGCGCGCGGGAGATATCCTGCGCGCCGTTTCGAGTATTTGGGCGGCAAAGGAAACGCCAGCGTCAGATCGGGCCCAGACCTGCGCGCATCACCCCGCGGCGAACGGGTTTGATGTCATGTACAGCCTTCAGCCCCAGAAGGCGCACGGCTTGGAGCACATCGCTTTCTGATCGGGTGACCCGGTTGAACACATCCACGACGCGGGCACGGGCGCTGATGTCGCGATGCCGCGCCTTGGCGTAACGATCCAGAAGCGGTTGGGCGCCGGGATCGGCACGGTTGGCTTCGGCAAGCGCCAGGAGCTCGCTCAGGTCATTGAGCGAGGTGTTCAGTCCCTGCGCGCCGATCGGCGGCAGGACATGGGCCGCTTCGGCAATGAGCGCCACCCGTTCAGCGGCCAGCGATTGCGCGACCTGCGTGATGATGGGGAAAATGGCACGCCCGGAGGCCAGTGACAGTTGACCGAACAGACCTGCGGAGCGTTCGGTCATCACCGCATTGAAGTCGTCTTCGGGCATGTTCAGAAGCTCGGTCGCATAGGGACCCTTGTTCATCCAGACGATGGCCGAGGCGGGTTTGCCGTCGATGTCGGCCAGAGGCACCATGGTGAAGGGGCCGCCCTCGCGGTAGATCTCGGTCGAGACATTGTAGTGCGGCAGCGTGTGGGTGGCGGTGAAGGCCAGCGATTTCTGACCATACCGGGTCGTTTTGACGTCAATTCCTGCGGCCTCGCGGACGGCAGAATTGCGCCCATCCGCCGCGACCACCAGCTTGGCACGCAGCTGCGATCCGTCCGACAGCCCGACCAGCGCCTCATTGGACCGTGTCAGCAGGGATTTGAAGCCGACGCCAAAGCGCAGATCCAGATTGGGAATGCCGGGCAGGGCCTGCATCAGTTCACGGCGGATCACCCAGTTGAGAAAATTCCAGCCGAAGGGTTCATCGCCGGTTTCGCGGCCCTCGAACTGGCGTTCGCCGCGCAGCTCGGCGGGGCGGCCCAATGTGTCGACGATCCTGAGCGCCTCAAGCGGTGTGGCATGCGGGGAAAGTCTGTCCCAGATGCCGATGCGGGCAAAAAGATCCCGGGCTGGGCGCAAAAAGGCGGTGGACCGCAGGTCGGATCCGGCCTCATCGCCGGTGATTACCGGTGTGGTCGGTTCGATCATCACGGTGCGGAACCCGGAGGCGGCAAAGGCTGCCGCTGCGATCATCCCGGCAATGCCCCCGCCGGAGACGACAACATCATGGGTGGAGCGCTCTGGCGTGACGGTCATTCGGTATCTCCTTTGCGCCGAATTGGGACGATGCCCAACACATAGGCGCAAAGGGGGGACTTGTCCAAGGGACAGGCTGTCTCAGGGGTGTCGCGACAGAGCGCGGAGCGGCTCAGCGCCCCATAGTCAGCAGGATCAGGACCACATAGATCACCGGCACCGTGGCCACGGCGGTGACGCCCAGCACCCAGGGGCCGACGGTGAACGCGCCGTAGACGACAGCCGCGATCACGGCCGCGACGACGAGCAGGAACAGGGCGACGCCGCGTGCGGTGGCGATCCCGGCTTCATGGGAGTCATGATTGGTGTCGTGGGACAGGCTGGTGGCGGTGGCGTCGGTCATGTGCGTATCTCCGGCTTGGATGCATTGAGCAATTTGTTTTGCCGGGATGTATGCAGGGGGAGGCGCCGGGTCACGGCGGCGTATTGTCGCGGGGATTGCCGCTGGCGACGCACCGCTTACAGGATCAGGCTGTGCAGGAAACTGGCCAGATCTTTGGTGTGATGGTGGATATGTGGCGCTGGAGGATCGAGCGGCGAAGGTGCCACATGCACGGTTTTCATGCCCAACTGATGGGGCACCTCCAGATTGCGCGGATCGTCTTCGAACATGGCGGCCTCTTTCGGGTGCACACCGTCCAGTCCCAGAACCGTGTCAAAGGCTTCGGCCAATGGTTTGGGGTGAAATTTCGCATGTTCGATGCCATAGATCGCGTCGAAAATACCGGTCAGCCCACGGGCCTCCAGCACGCGCTCGGCGTAGGGGGCAGAGCCATTGGTGTAGACGATTTTGCGCCCCGGCAGCGCGGTGATGGCGGCATTCAGCCCGGTGTCATGGCGTAAACCGGAGAAATCGATGTCATGGACGTAGCTTAGATAGGGCAGCGGATCGGTTCCGTGTTTGGCCATCATGCCCGAGAGGGTGGTGCCGTAATCGCGCCAGTATTCGCCGCGCAGACGATCCGCCTCATCGGGACTGACATCGAGTTCACGGGCGACCCAATCCGTCATCTTCACCTCGATCTGCGAAAACAGCGCAGCTTCGGGCGGATAGAGGGTATTGTCGAGGTCAAAGACCCATGTTTTGACGTGAGAAAAGTGATCGGCAACCATGGGCCTGTGTTAGGCCTCTGCCCGCCGGGACGCAAGGGGGCTCTGCCCCCATGTTAGCGCTTGATTGCCATGGGCCTGCCTGTCTATGGTTTGACCCTGTTGAGCAGAGAGGACCGTTATGAAAGATCCGCGCGCAAGCCAGAAGGACGCCTATGAGTTGATTCTCGAGGCGATTGACACCGGGTTATACCGCCCGGGGGATCGGCTTGTGGAAAGCGAGCTGGCGGAACGCTTTGGCGTATCGCGTACGCCGATACGGGAAGCGCTGCAGCGGTTGGAGACGCAATCAATGCTGACGCGCGATGGGCGGTCGCTGATCGTTGCTTCGCTCGATCACAATCAGATGGCCGATCTCTATGTGGTGCGCACCGAGCTGGAGGGGTTGGCCGCACGGCTGGCCGCCCGCCATGCCACCCCCGAAGAGGCACGCGTGCTGCGCGACATGGTCGAAGCGGATCGCGCGCTGATCGGCGATCCCGAAGCTATGTCGCGGGCGAACCGGCGGTTTCACAAACAGATCCATCTGGCCTCGCACAACCGTTATCTGGTGCAGCAGCTCGATCTGGTGCACCGATCCATGGCGCTTCTGGCCTCGACCTCACTGGCGGCCGAAGGACGCGGTGAAGAGGCCATCGCCGAACATGATCGCATTGTGCGCGCGATCGAAGCCGGGGATGGCGATGCCGCCGATACCGCCCTGTCAGAGCATATTTCCAAGGCTTTCGTCACGCGACTGAAAATCGACGCCGACAAGGTGCGCTGATCTTTCGGGGGCAGGGCTGTTTGTCCCTTAGTCCGTCATGCACTTCAGTGCAGATCGTCAAAGGGTTCGTCTGGGGGCAGTCTTTAACGCTTTCGCCGCCGCATCTGAGGCCTGCCGTCGTCTGGAAATGAACGGTGCGATGTCCGCGCGAATGGACGAAACCATTTCGGGGTCGGCAGTTTGGGGCGAACCGCCTGTGAACGGCGGTTGCGGATCGTATTCGATCTGAAGCTGGATTCTGCGTGCGGCTTTATCTCCGAGCAGTTCGGCTGCAATGGTCAGGGCAAAATCAATGCCGGAGGTGACCCCGGCGCCGGTGATCCGGTTGCGGTCTCTGACCACGCGCTCACTGACAGGTTCTGCGCCAAAGAGGTTCAACTGATCAATCGACGACCAATGTGATGTCGCGCGATACCCGGAGAGAAGGCCGGCGGCAGCAAGAACCAGAGATCCCGTGCAGACGGATGTGATCCATTTGCAGTCTTTGGCGACGCGTCTGAGGTAGTCCAGCGTGCCCTGATCCGCCATGAGATCGATCTGGCCGGGGCCGCCCGGCACGCAAATCAGGTCCAGATCCAGCGCCTGTTCGAATGTATGGGTCGGCAGGATGCGTATGCCCCGGTCCGACGAAACCGGTTCCAGGGTTTTCCAGATCAAAGCGGTCTCAACGCCGTCAATGCGATTGAAGACTTCGAGAGGGCCGGTCAGATCCAGCTGTGTCAGATCCGGAAACAGCAGAAGGCCGAATTTCATATATATTCCTTTGCCTTGGTCGCATTTTCCTAACATGATGCGCCGGTTCTGCAAAGGACTCTTCCCCTTTCACCATATGACCGTCATTCCCGGAGTGCAGTCCGGAAGAGGCGTGGCCACCGCGCGTTCAGTGCGACGTTCTCCGCTGGTTCAGGCGTGGGGCCTTCGACGCCATGGCGAGTCTTTTCCCAGACATAGGGGGCCGCCACGGCCTGCCAGAGCGCGCGCATCAGCGCGATGCTGGCGAGCGCATAATAGAGATGCAAGGTCGGCACCCAGGGCCAAAGCCAGCGCCGTTCTGGCTCAGCGGTGGCCAGCAGGCCGATGGCGACGGTGATCGCTTCAGACAGCAGGAAGACCGCGATGATTGCAATCAGCGTAGACGGGGGCAGCACGCTGCGCAGCGGGTGGGGCAGGCCAAGTGGAAAAGCCCAGAAAGACCAGAGCAACGGTGCGAACAGGGTCTGAGTGAGCGCCCCCAAAAACAGCACCTGCAGACCGCAAAACCGCCGCAATCCGAGATCCCGGAGTAACTGCAGCGGGTGGCGCATATGGACAAGATAGGTCAGCGCATAGCCTTTCAGCCAGCGGCTGCGCTGTTTGATCCATGGCCAGGGGCGGCAATTGGCCTCTTCGAACGTGGTCGAGGGCAAAAACACCGTCCGGTAACCATGACGCGCAAGTCGCACACCCAGATCCGCGTCCTCGGTGACGTTATGGGCGTCCCAGGCCCCAAGGGTCTCCAGAATGTCACGCCGGAAAAACAGCGTGGTGCCGCCCAGCGGAACGGTCAGCCCCATGCGTTCATATCCGGGCAAGATGATGCGCCACCAGCTGGCATACTCGATGGTGAAACAGCGCGACATCCAGTTGCGGCGGGGATTGTAGAAATCCAGAACGCCCTGCAGGCAGGCCACGTCTTCCGGTGCATGGGCAAAGCCCGCCGCGACCTTGCGCAATTGATCCCTCTCCGGAGCGTCTTCGGCGTCGAAAATGCCAATGATCGATCCGTGACAGAAATCCAGCGCATAGTTCATGGCGCGGGGCTTGGTTCTGACACGTCCAGGGGGAACGGTGATTACCCGCATCCAAGGCGGCAGGAGCGTGTCGCGCAGGGTCTCCTGTGTGCGCTGGTCGCACTCTTCAACCACAAGACACAGATCGATCCGGTCATGGGGATAGTCCAGCCGTGTCAGCCGGGCGATCAGTTTTTGGCTGATGTCGGTTTCATCGAACAGCGGTACCAGCAGCGAAATCACCGGCAGATCCTTGTCACGGGGCGTCGGTGGCGCGGCAGGCAGCCGATACCGGGCGCCGGATTGGGCAACTGCGGCAGCCAGTTTGTATCCCGTGGTCACACAGAGGCACAGCACGGTCCAGAGCGTGAGCGCCAGCCAGACCGCGGCGGGGGCAGCGCAGACGCACAGACACAGCAGAGCGATGAGGCCAAGCCGTGCGGCGCGTCTGCCACGGTGCGGGGGTTGAGCAAGGCGGCGGCAACTTCTGTCGGCGGGCAGGCGCTCCTCGGCGCGGTCTGTCAGATGCAACTGGCGCAGCGCACTCAGATGGGTGTTGATGTCGCTTTCCGTTAACAAGATCATGCGCACCGGGCCGAAAACCTTTTGAAGCGTTGGCAGAAGCGCAGCAAATGTTTCCGGGGCGGCGGTGGCGATCAGCGTGCAGGGGCCGACATCGCGCAGTGGCAGGACGCCCTGGCGGCGGCAATGACCTGGGCCGAGCAGATCGATCAGCCGCACATCGGGGGGGGGATCCGCAGGCCCGGACAGGCTGGTGTGGTAGAGCCGGGAAAGTGCCGGGTAGAGGTCTGCCTCTGCCAAGATGTCCCAGCGCAACAGGTAGCTTCGTAGGGACAGACCGCTGATGCGCGCCGCACGCAGCAGTCCGAACAGGTCGTCGGAGGCCACCAGTCCCATTTGCACCAGAAATCGACCGAGCGCCCCGTTTTGGGACAGGTTGACGCGGGCCTCTGCAGGCCAGGGATCAAGAGCCAGCGCATCGCGGGAAGGGGTGTGACGTGGTCTGACGCGCAGCCTACGACGTGGAAAACCACCGACCGCACCGGGATCTGACGGTGCTCTGCGGGGCAGCATCATGTTTTTCGGCAGGCTGTCGGTGGCTGGTTGATCGAACATTGGTCACACCCTGTGTTGTCATCAGGGCAGTGTGCGCGCAGAGGCTTAAGCGGACGTGAATTAAGTGTAAAGAAAGTCTTGTATCGCATGAAAAAGGCGGAGAAATCCCCGCCTTTAAACGATCTCGAATTGCAAAATGCGCTGGGCTCAGGCCTCGGCGCGCTGGCGCATGGCCTCTGCAAACCGTTCGAACAGATAGTAGCTGTCCATCGGGCCCGGGCTGGCTTCGGGATGGTACTGGACCGAAAAGATCGGTTTGCCATCCACCGCGATCCCGCAGTTTGACCCGTCAAAGAGCGACACATGGGTTTCCTTGACGCCCGCGGGCAGCGACTGCGTGTCGACCGTGAAGCCGTGGTTCATCGAGGTGATTTCCACCTTGCCCGTGTCCAGATCCTTGACCGGGTGGTTGGCGCCATGGTGGCCGTGGTTCATCTTGATGGTCTTGGCGCCAAGTGCCAGTGCCAGCATCTGGTGACCAAGGCAGATTCCGAAGACCGGCAGGTCTTTTTCGAGAACGCCCTTGATCATCGGCACGGCATATTCACCGGTCGCGGCCGGATCGCCGGGGCCGTTCGAGAGGAAGACGCCCTCGGGGTTATGGGCCAGCACCTCTTCGGCGGTGGCGGTGGCCGGCAGCACGGTTACATCGCAGCCCGCAGAGGCAAGGCAGCGCAGGATGTTGCGTTTCGCACCGAAGTCGATGGCGACGACCTTATGTCCTTTGCCTTCGCGTTTCGGGAAACCGTCAGGCCAGGCCCACCGCATTTCGTCCCAGACATAGGATTGGGCGCAGGTGACATCCTTGGCCAGATCCAGCCCGACCAGGCCGGAGAATTCGCGGGCTTTCTTGACCAGAGCTTCAATGTCGAAATTGCCCTCGGGATCGTGGGCGATCGCGACATGCGGGGCGCCTTGCTGGCGGATGGCGCGGGTCAGGCGGCGGGTGTCAACCCCGCCCATGCCAATGCGGCCGCGCTTTTCAAGCCAGGTCCAAAGCTGTTCCTGAGCGCGCCAATTGGAGGCTTCGGTGGGATCCCATTTGACGATCATCCCGTCGGCAACCGGCTCGGCAGTTTCATCATCTTCGGTGTTCACGCCAACATTGCCGACATGGGGGAAGGTGAAGGTGACGATCTGGCCAGCGTAGGAGGGATCCGTCATGATCTCCTGATAGCCGGTCATTGCGGTGTTGAAGCACAGTTCCGCGGTGGTGGTTCCGACCGCGCCGAACCCCTTTCCGTAGAAGATGGTACCATCGGCCAAAGCAAGGCAGGCTGTTGGTTTTCCGGACATTTGACCAGATGCCATGACGCGACTCTCCTGTAAGGGCAAAATTGGCCGGAACCTAAGGAACAGGGCGCGCGGCGTCAAGGACAGGTTTGATATTTTCGGGGTGAATATTTTTGCATTAAATTTCAATGGGTTGTCTTTTGTTGGCAGAGGTTGAGATTGGGGCGCCGTTTCGCTATGTTGGCCACTTGCGACATCATGAGGGATGAGGCCCATATGGATATGCGAAACCGGATCAATACCGCTTTGAAGACGGCGATGAAGGAAAAGGACAGCGCTCGGCTGGCCACCCTGCGCCTGATCAATGCCGCCATCAAAGACCGCGAAATCGCGGCCCGTGGGGAAGGCAAGGAAGAGGGTGTGTCCGATGCGGAAATCCTTGGTATCCTTGGCAAAATGGTCAAGCAACGCCAGGAAAGCGCGAAGGCCTTCGAAGAGGGCGGACGTCTTGAATTGGCTGAAAAGGAACGCTCCGAGATCGGTGTGATCGAAGGCTTCCTGCCGCGCCAATTGTCTCCGGCAGAGGCCGAGAAGGCTGTCGAAACCGCCATTTCGGAAACCGGTGCTGAGAGCATTCGGGACATGGGCAAGGTGATGGGGGTGCTGAAATCCAAATACACCGGCCAGATGGATTTCGGTTCTGTCGGGCCGATGGTCAAAGCCAAATTAGGGTGATCGTGCCGGGGACTGCCCGGCAGGTCCTGCGCGATGTGATGCAGATCACCAACAGCCGCCCTTCGGGGCGGTTGTTTGCGTTCGGGCTCAGGCTTTGAGCGGGGCCAGAACCTGCTGCAGTTCGCCATACAGACGCTGACGTTCCTTCGGGGTCAGAAAGGCGCCCAGTTCCACTTCGCGCCCACCATTGGAGCCGACATCGGGGCCCGCGCCTTTCAGGGTCAGATAGTGTTCAATGCGCCCGGATTTGGGATGCAGGGTCAGTTTCAGCCAATAGGGGTTGCTTTCCCACGTCAGTCGTTCCCCCTTTGCGGACCAGTGCGTGAGGGTGACGCGGTCCGGCCAGATACGCAGCTCCTCGCGCAGCTTGTCGCGATCTGACGATCGGATCGCAGTCCAGAGTGCGGCCAGCGCACACATCATGAAGATGAGCAACACCCAGAAGGCGATGGTGCCGATGAAGGGCACGATTGGGATCAGCCCGCCAATGAACATGATCCAGATCGTCGCCGAGAAACCTTTGCCTTTGAGACTGCGATGAGGCCAGAGGTCGAGCGTCCAAAGCGGCGCGTCTTCGGGGGCCGTTCTGGCGATGTCGTTAGGCGTTGTCGTGGGATCAGGGCTCCAGCGGTAGGGCATGGCGGCGGCGGTCCTGTTGGCGTTCCAGTCACTGTAGGCGCGCAGGTGGCTAAAAGAAAAGGCCCCGCGCGGGGCGGGGCCTTTCCTGTCTCAGTCTGCTGAAAGGCCGATCAATGTGCGTGGCCTTTGTCCCAGTCTTCCTGCTTGGGGAGCGTCTCAAACGTGTGCTCCGGCGGCGGGGAGGGCAGGGTCCATTCCAGCGTGTCGGCATATTCGTTCCAGTAGTTGTTCTCGGTCACGCGGCGACCGGCGAGCAATGTGTAGAAGACGATGCCAATGAACAGGATGAAGGAAGCAAAGGACAACAGCGCGCCCATCGAGGAGATCTTGTTCCAGTAGGCAAAGGCCTCCGGATAGTCGATGTAGCGGCGCGGCATGCCCTGACGGCCCAGGAAGTGCTGCGGGAAGAAGGTCAGGTTGACCCCGATGAAGAACATCCAGAAATGCAGCTTGCCAGCCCATTCCGGGTATTGGCGTCCCGACATCTTGCCGATGTAGAAATAGATCCCGGCAAAGATGGTAAAGGCCGCCCCCATGGACATGGTGTAGTGGAAGTGGGCCACGACATAGTAGGTGTCATGATAGGCGCGGTCGACACCGGCTTGCGACAGCACGATCCCGGTCACACCACCGATGGTGAAAAGGATCAGGAAGCCGAAGGCGAAGAGCATCGGTGTTTTGAATTCGATCGAACCGCCCCACATGGTGGCAATCCAGCTGAAGATCTTCACCCCGGTTGGCACCGCGATGACCATGGTCGCCATCATGAAGTAGGACTGCTGCGTCAGCGACAGGCCCACGGTGTACATGTGGTGCGCCCAGACGACAAAGCCCAGAACCCCGATGGCAATCAGCGCCCAGACCATCGGCAGGTAGCCGAAGACCGGTTTTTTCGAGAAAGTTGCGATGATGTGGGATACCAGACCGAAGCCCGGCAGGATCACGATGTAGACTTCCGGGTGGCCGAAGAACCACAGGATGTGCTGATAGAGGATCGGATCGCCACCGCCGCCCGGTTCAAAGAAGGAGGTGCCGAAATTGCGGTCGGTGAGCAACATGGTGATCGCGCCCGCCAGAACCGGCAGAGACAGCAAGATCAGCCAGGAAGTCACGAAGATCGACCAGGCAAACAGCGGCACTTTGAACAGGGTCATGCCCGGGGCGCGCATGTTCAGCATCGTGGTGATCATGTTGATCGCACCGAGGATCGAAGAGGCACCCGACACGTGTACGGCAAAGATCGCAAGGTCGGTGGAATAGCCGCCTTCCAGCGTCGACAGCGGCGGATAGAGTACCCAGCCGATGCCCGAGCCCATTTGGCCGTTGCCGCCCGGAGCAAACAGCGAGGCGATCCCGAGCGCAACACCACAGACGAAGAGCCAGTAGGACAGGTTGTTAAGGCGCGGGAAGGCCATGTCCGGGGCGCCGATCTGCAGCGGCATGAAATAGTTGCCAAAGCCGCCAAACAGCGCGGGAATGACCACGAAGAACATCATCAGCACGCCGTGGTAGGTGATCATCACGTTCCACAGGTGCCCGTTTGGGGTACAGCTTTCAGCGCCAAAGCCCGAAATCAGCCGTGCGGCGGATTCCCCGGCGTCGTTCAGACACATGAACTGAACGCCCGGTTCCATCAGCTCAAGGCGCATGTAAACCGTGAAACACACCGAAATGAACCCCACGACTGCCGCCGTGAAGAGATAAAGTATCCCGATGTCCTTGTGATTGGTGGACAGGAACCACCGGGTAAAGAACCCGCGGTTGTCCTCGTGTTCGTGGCCGTGAATGGCTGCGTCTGCCATGCGGTCCTCCCAATTAAGTGCGTGGTCAGAAACCTACAGTGAGTTGTGTATGCGGTGCTCCCTTATGGGAGTCATATTGCTAGATTACTTCTGTTCTAGAACTTCACGAACTCGAGAGCAATCTTTAGGCACAATATGTCGCAAGAAAAATGCAGGCTCAGCCCTTGCATTTGCGAAAGGTTGCTTTGTCAATGGGGGATTTGCGGGCTGGAGGCGGTTGCGGCGCCTTGTTTCTGGCGCGGCTGTCCCGCCCGAAACGCGTTCGGGCGGGGATCTGTGATGGCGGTCAGTAGGTGCCTTCAGGGATCGGAAAGCCGTTTCGACCGGGGAATTCCGGCGCAAGGGTGCGCGCGTTGGGCATTTTCAGCCAAAGACGAAGAAGTTTGCGCATTTTCCCGGCCTCTTCATGATCCTCGAATGCATTGCGCGAATGCAGAACCGCATAGTTGTTGGCAAATTGCAGATCTCCCGGTTCCAGCATCATATCCAGACGCAGATCGCCGCGGGCGATGATGGCGTCGAACAGATCCAGCGCTTCGACTTCGACTTTTGACAGAGGGGCCTGCATGATTTCATGGCCCAGTTCGAGATATTGCCGCAGGTAGCGGCAGCTCAGCTTGCCTTCGTGCACACTGAAGATCGGCGACAGGCTCGGCCTGTCTTCGCAGAGATGCGAGAAATACCACGGGCGGAAATAGAGCCCCAGAAATTCAGGGTGGGTCTTCAGGATTTCGTTGTAGATCGCGGCAACGCTGATCAGGCTGCTGAGGCCGCCGTGTTTGGCCTTGCGCACCGACAGCAGGCCGACCACGTCGGAGGGATCCGAATGATAGGGCAGATAGCTGTTGGTTTCATAGACGCGGGTGTCTTTCTTGGACGCATCGCCGACGGCCATCACCTTGCCGATCAGATCCCCGCGCGGATTTTGACCGACCGGCTGGCCGAGGTGCAAACCGATGCCATAATACAGCGTGTCGATCTCAGCCTCGCTGTAGCGGTCGACCGGCAGGCCCCGCAGCACGCAAAAGCCCCGTCCGTTTTCCAGTTCCTCTGAGCAGATCGCCAGTTCGGCCTCAAGCGCGCCGAGCGGAAAATCGGCGCGGGTAAAGTTGGGAAAGCGCAGTCCTTTCGCCTCAAGTCCGGCCAGTGCTGTATCAATGGCGGCAATGTTGTCGATGCTCAGCGGATGAACCCAGCTGGTGTCTGTTGCGAAATCTGCTCCGGTCCAGGCGGCGGCCGAGGTGAGGGGTTCGGTCAAAACGATGCTCATGAGATCTCCTTGATGCGTTTCATGTGCGTGGGTGTCCTGGCCGGGGTGCGGCGCGGACGGTGGTTGGTGCGAATCTCCATACCTTATAGTATGGACTTTGAGGGTTCCGGCCCGGAGGTCAAGCATTTGCGGTGCGCGCAGGGGGCGGACGCGCTGCGGGATGGTGGTCGGGCGAAGAATTGATTAGAAAAGTGACAGTTCACCCTTTCTTGCCGGGACCCATCGGTGACCAATGGAGCGCGCAGCATGAAGCAGCCAGAAAACGACATCGCCCCGCGCGCCACAGCGCGCAAAAGCGGTCGCCGAAAGGCAGAGCGTCTCGCCAAGGAGGACTGGTTCGATGCCGGGTTGCACATTTTGGGGCAGGCCGGGCCGGGCGGGCTGCGCGTTGATCAGGTCTGTCAGGCGATGAAGGTGACCAAAGGCAGCTTTTATTGGCACTTTGGCGACCGCCGCGACTTTTTGGACAGCCTGTTCGACTTTTGGCGTCGCCGCGAGACCAGCGGTCTCATTTCCTATGTCGAGCAGCACTATGAACGCCCGGAGGACCGCATCTGGCATGTGGTCGAATTCGTGACCCTTGGCACCTATGATGTCGCAACCGAAGTGGCGATGCGCCAATGGGGGCAAAGCGACGCAGCGGTGCGTGCAGGTCTGGCCAAGGTCGATGAAGAGCGGCTGGGCTTTTTCGCTCGTCAGTTCGAAGCCTGCGGTTTTGGGGCCGATGCGGCGCAGATGCGCGCCATCTCCGTCTATTCCTACACTCTAAGCTGCGGCTATATGATCACCGGAGAAAGCCGGGATGCCTTGTGCGCGCGGTTGCGCAACGCTCTGGACATGTTGCTTGTCCCGGTGTGAGGCCGGGGCTTCTGGCGTGGCATCATCTTGGGGCGGGATAAACGAAACGCCGCCCGGGAGGGGCGGCGTCTGAAAACGTCTCTGTCCTGCGTCGCAGGGGGGGCGAGCTTATTCAGCCGGGGCCTCTGCCTCTTCTGCACCGTCTTCCATGGCCTCGGGCGCCGGGGCGACAGAGGCGAGGTAGGCGACGATGTTGGAGGCGTCTTTGATCTTGAAGGTCATTTTGGACCGACCGGAGCCACCGTGCGTATCGATGAACTTCGTCGGATCCTGCGCGTATTCGATGATCAGTTCGGGCGTCCAGACCATGCCGGTTTCGCCGACTGCGAGAATGCCGTCGCCATATTTGAAATCTTCGACCGAAGCCACCGGGCGACCAACGACCCCATAAAGGTTCGGGCCGGTCTTGCCACCGCGCACGATAATCTCATCCGCGCTGGCGATGGTGTGGCAGGCTTTGCACTTGTTGAATTCTTTCGCACCCTTGTGTGCATCACCTTCGGCATAGGCGAGGGTGGAGGTTGCCATCAGGGCGGCAGCTGTGAGGGCAAAGAGTTTTGTCATTGGGTTGTGTCTCCCCGGTGAAGTTTCATGTGTCCGAAACGACAATAGCGCGTATGGCTCGACATGCCAGCCCAGTCTTGTCGCGTCAGGCGAATGCGCGTCCTGCGGGCGATATCCTGCTAGGTCCGGCATGAAATCAAGGCGGATTTGCCCATCTGTGCTAAGATGCCGCGCATCTGCGGTCTGCGCAGGGCGGCTATGTGTCGCCAAAGACCTCGGAAAACGCATCTTTCAGCGCCACATCCACGTCTTCCATGGTCACCGGCAGCCCCAGATCAACGAGCGAAGTCACGCCGTGATCTCGGATGCCGCACGGCACGATGCCTTCAAAATGGGATAGATCCGGATCCACGTTGATCGACAGACCGTGAAAGGACACCCATTTGCGGATGCGCAGGCCGATGGCGGCGATCTTGTCTTCGGCCATGGCCCCGGTGATCGTCAGCGGTTTGTCCTCGCGCACCACCCAGACCCCCACGCGGCCTTCGCGAATCTCGCCTTTGACATTGAAACGATCCAGCGCGGCGATGACCCAGGCCTCCATATCAGCGACGAATTTGCGCACGTCCTTGCCGCGTTTGTTCAGATCCAGCATGGCATAGGCCACGCGCTGCCCCGGCCCGTGGTAGGTATATTGCCCGCCGCGCCGGGTTTCGTAGACCGGAAAACGGTCAGGATCGACCAGATCTTCGCGTTTCGCAGATGAGCCTGCGGTGTAAAGCGGGGGGTGTTCGAGCAACCAGATCAGTTCTTCGGCCTCACCAGCGGCAATCGCCTCGGCCCGCGCTTCCATTTCTGAGGCTGCCGTCTCGTAATCTGTCAGACCTTCGGAAATCCGCCATTCCACCATGAGACTGCCCTCTTTGCGCTTGTTTCGGTCTTGCTTTAGCGCGCCGCGCCGCGTCAGGAAAGAGAGGCGCGACGCAAAACCGCGTGAAAGGCGGTCTTCTCAGCCCCCCCCGGTGCAACGTTCCGATGGCGTTGCCACAGGCGGATCACGGGCCCACATATCTGCTGTTCCTCCATAGGGCCGCCAGCCCTTGGAATGCCCCCTCAAAAAAAAGCATGCTTCGGGTCATTTTTCTCTTCACATCCCCCAAGCGCTTCGTTAGATAGCCCCTCACCAAGCCAAGATAGTGCGGTCGTGGCGGAATTGGTAGACGCGCAGCGTTGAGGTCGCTGTGGGGTAACTCCCGTGGAAGTTCGAGTCTTCTCGACCGCACCAACACCCATTAAAAATATTGAATATTTCATCATTTTGATGATCTGGCCCGCCATCTGGCCCGCCAGACTTTCGGCAAATTTTTGCAGATCGGCATATCGCCATAGCCTGCAGCCGTCGATCATGAAGCCCTTGCCTAGACGTCCAGCGGCAATCCATTTCCGAAATGTCGGTCGGCTGATTCCAAGTAGAGCGGCTGCGTCTTACTCGCCTACGAGTATAGGCATTGGTGTGATCACTCTCATTTCCCTCCTGTCAAAATTTCGATCCTGAGCTTGTCCATTGCGCTGACGATTTGCTCGTCTGTTCCCATGAGCGGGTGGCCGTTGGCGTTGGGCTTGGCGGCTTCGATGATCCGCAGACAGCGCTCGCGTTCTTCCAGCCGCGCGACAGTGGTCCGCAGCTCGCTTGCCAGATCCGGACGGAGAACACGGCAGGCCTGCGCATAAGCGCGCAGCGCCGGGAGGGCGTGGGGGTCGTGGCTCAGATGCAGCGTCAGCCGCTCGTGCCTGGCCTCGGTCTCCAGCTGCGGGGCGTTCTTATCGGCTGTTCGGCTCATTGCACGCGCTCCCAGACGGAGATCCCTGCGCCTTTTCCCTTTCTAGGCTGGCATATTCACCCAGTTCCTGCTGTCAGTAAGACGCTGGATGAATGTCGTGGCTGCGGGGGTCAGCAGCTTGTCGCGCAGGCTGACCACTCGAATTCCGCGTCGAAAAGGAGAGGGTTCGAATGGGATCTCGATCAATCGTCCGTCAGCCAGTTCCTGGGCCACCACGAAGCGCGACAATACTGATATTCCCAAGCCGTGAAGCACCCCCTGTTTGATCGCCTCGGTCGACGAAATATGCATCACCCTACCCAGACAGCTTTCGTCGCCTTGTAACTGTGTGAGCAGAAAGCTGCGCGTGGAGGAGGGCGGTGATTTCATCAGGAAAACGTCCCGTGACAGATCATCAAAGGTCGCAATCTTCACTTTTGTCAGCCAATGCCCCGGCGGGACAACCAGAACCATTTCGTCCTCGCAAACGTGCTGGCACTGATAGTGCTGTGCGTCCAGCGGGAGATGGTCGGAAAGAATGAGGAACTCGAGTTTCGCCATATCAAGATGGGTGAGCAATTGGGTGGAGCTCGCGATTTCGAGTTCGAATTCAAGATTTGGTGCATCCCGGCGATACTGTCCCAGAAATGCTGGGATCAGGTAGATGCCAATGAAATTCGACGCCCCAAATCGGATTGTGCCGGAAAACGGATCGTCCATTTGCCGCAGATGCTCTCCAGCGTCTTTCATGGCCCCCACTGCCTTGCGCGCGTAGTCGAGAAACAGTGCGCCATTTGCAGTCAGATGCATGCGTTTCCCGATCCGGTCGAACAGGATGACATCAAGGCTTTCTTCCAGTCCGCGGATCCGGGCGCTGACGGCGGGCTGAGTGATGTTCATCCGTGCAGCTGTCTCGGTCACGTTCAGGCAGTCGGAAAGTGTCAGAAAGGTTTCGAGTTGCGTGATGTTCATCCTGAGCCCGTTTCTGAATAAATAAAATTTATTTATCAATATCTGAAAAACTATAAATTAGACAACTCATAAAATCGGGCAGAGATTAAGCGATGCCGATGCCGCTCCGAGATACACGTCCTGTGTACGCCTTGTGCGCAGCCTCGGAGAAAGCAAGCAAACGAAAGAGCGGAATGTCGATGGTTTCAGACCTCGACCGCTCGATAAAGGAGGAGGGACTATCCATGGCCGACAACCGAACCGAAGCTGCCCCGTTTCAGCAGGGGCCGCAAAAAGGCAAAAAGGACACGCTGTTGCGTCGATACGGCATCTTTCTGGCCCTCGCCGTCTTCTTGGGGTTGTACCTGATGCCGAACCCTGAAGGACTGGCGCCGCAGGGACAGAAAGCGCTCGCCATCTTCTGCGGGGCTTTGACCCTCTGGGTTGCGGGAACGATCCCGATTTTCTTGACCTCGATGATTGCGATCATCGCTCTCGCACTGACCGGTACGGTGGGCGAAAAGACGGCCTTCGGGACGCTTGGTTTCAACGTCATTTGGCTTATGGTTTCAGCGTTCGTTCTGACCTCGGCGATGGTCAAATCGGATCTTGCCCGCCGTTTCGCGCTCTGGATGGTTACCAGATTTGGCGGGACACCGACGCGCACGCTGGCGATTTTGGTACTTATCAACTTCGTGATCGTGTTCTTTATCCCGTCGACGACCGCGCGGGCCAGCCTGATGGTCCCGATCTGTATTATCCTGCTTGAGATCTACCAGGCAATTCCCGGAAAAAGCAATTTTGGTAAGCTGATGATGCTGCTGGGCGTTCAGGCCGACGCGCTGGCAACCTCTGGTGTGTTGACGGGCACTGCGGCGAACATGATCGCAGTGCAGTTCATCTATGATCAGGCCGGTGGTGAGATCGGTTACATGGACTGGCTGCTTGCCGGTATGCCGATGGCCATGGTGTCGATGTTCCTCACCTTCTTGGTCGGACTGCGCCTGTTTCGGTTTGGCGATGAGATCAATTTCGGTCATGGCATGTCGAAACTTGAAGAACAGCACCGCAACCTCGGGCCGATTTCGCTGGACGAAAAAAAGGCGATGGGGATTTTTGCGCTTACTGTGACGCTCTGGGCAACAGCCGATTATCAGGAAATCTGGTTTAACGGTTTCTCGATTTCGATTTATGTGACGGCTGTCATTGCGGCTGTACTCTGCCTGATGCCTCGGATCGGCCTTTTGGAATGGAAAGAGGCCAATATTAAGTGGGATCTGATGATCTTTGCTGCCGGGGCCTATGCTGCAGGGAATGCATTGGAATCGACCGGTGGGGCTGAATGGATGATCGGCGGTCTCGTCTACGGCCTCGGTATCGAACGTATGAGCCCTGCGGCTGTTTACGTCGTTGTAATCTTCCTCAGCATGTTCAGCCACATGGTCTTCACCTCGAAAACGGTGCGGACGACCATTTTGATCCCGTCGATCATCGCTCTGGCGCAGACGCTGGGATTGAATCCTGTGACGCTTGCGCTCGCGGCCTCTTTCACGCTGACTTACACGATTACCCTGCCGCCGCATTCCAAGGTCAACACGCTCTATTTCGCGACCGGATATTTCACCGTCTTGGAACAGTTGAAATACGGGATTGTCACCTGCCTGATCGGCGGTGGGGTCATCTCAGCCGCGGTGTTCACCTGGTTCAAACTGCTGGGCTACAGCCTCTAAGGGCCTCTGCATGAGCTATCTGACGATATTGGAAGAGAGAGAAAGATCATGAGACTGATCCTTTTGCGACATGGAGAAACCCTCTGGAACACCGAAAAGCGACTGCAGGGACATGACAATTCACCCCTGTCGCCACGTGGCATTGAACAGGCGCGCGCCATCGTTCCCCGCCTGCGATCTCTCGCGCCGGCGCGGGTCGTGACCTCGGATCTCGGGCGTGTGCGCCAGACGGCTGAAATCGTAGGATATGCAGACGCACCATCAGACGAAGAGCTGCGCGAGTTGAACATGGGGGAATGGACCGGATTGCGCAAAGATGTGCTGATTGCCGAACAGGGGGACCTTTACACAGCTTGGCGTGCAGGCCAGTACACCCCTGAGGGCGGCGAGACGTGGGACGACTTCGTCTCACGTATCACCTCTGCCCTGACAGACTGGCTTTATTCTGGTCAGGGGGATTTGCTGGCGATTGTCCACAGTGGTGTTGTGAGGGTTGCCTGTTTCGGGTTCCTGGGGCTCAAGCCTGCGCATCTGTTGCCCGTGACGCCCGGCCACCTGACTATTTTCGACTTTGAAGATGTGCGGGATGCCGCTCCTCCCCGTCTCGAGGCCTACAACCTTGGTGAGTTCGCACCAGATACAGACGTCGCCGATTAGGCGGCGGCTTCTTTCGCTTTTCTCGCGGCTATTTGGGTTTGCCCCTCATGCTCCCCGACTTGAAAGGGAGCGTGAGGGGCAATCTTTTCAGGTTGACGCAAAAGTATGTGACTGGGCTATGTTCTGACCTTCCCAAGGATCCTGTCACACAACGCTCCGGACCGACGAACAATTTGCCTTGCGGGCCGAATGGTTGCACACCTGCCACTGGGGCGCGATCCGCACCGCTTATGACGGGTTTCACACCGACGACATCCACGCAGATATTCCGAAACTCACTGTGCCGACCCGGCTGGTGATCGCGGGTGGGGCGCCGGTCATTCAGGACGAAGACGAAGCTGAACTGAAGGCGCTTTTGCCCTCCATGGAGGTCCGCACGGTGGAAGGTGCTGGGCACATGATTCCATGGGATGACCTTGAGGGCTTTCTGGACGCTGTCATGGATTTCGCGGTCTAAAACTTGGCCGAGGCCGAATACGTACAACAACAGGGAAAACAGAAATGGATCACGCAAGTTTCACCGACATATGTCTGCATCAGCTGAAGATGTCGGGCGTTCAGAAAGACGAACGTCTCATCGTTCTGACCCAAGGCAACGAGCGTCTCGATTATGCCGATGCCTTCATGGCCGCTGGTCGGATGCTCGGCGCGAATATGTACCACATGCGTTTGCCCGCACCGGCGATCATTGGCGAATGGGCCGTGGGGTAGACGGGGCTCGGCCATCAGGATTTCGCCAGCATAGAGACACTGTTCCAGATGCGGCGACCGAAGCTCTGAACGGGATCAGGTTGCCAGAAATCCACCCACCGAAAAGGCGACCGTCGTTTCCAAAAGATCATCGGTTGCATCCTCCGACATGGCCAGTTCCTTGAGCCGGTTCGTGTCAGAGAACGCATAGAGATACGCGCCGACCATCAGAGACATCTTCTGGTAGATCAGTTTTTCCGGTTGTTCAGGAAGCAAGGCCACGAGCGCTTCTACATAGGCGCGGGTCGAGGCATCATATACCTCTCGGCGCAATGAGAAAGACAGGGGCTCAGGCTCCATGTGCAGCCGTCCATGCAGCCGTAAAAATGCACGTCCTTGATCGGTGTGACGCAGATCGGAAGAGGGCTGAAGAAAGGCGCGCACAAGTGCCTCTAGGGAC
The DNA here is from genome assembly GCF_963675965.1 of uncultured Celeribacter sp. Classification (NCBI taxonomy): domain Bacteria; kingdom Pseudomonadati; phylum Pseudomonadota; class Alphaproteobacteria; order Rhodobacterales; family Roseobacteraceae; genus Celeribacter; species uncultured Celeribacter sp. Next base: position 3,394,260 of record NZ_OY780935.1, read on the forward strand.
AGGTTGCCCGCTTTCTGCAGTATGTCCAGCCGTTCCATCCGCTGCTTTGCAATATTGAGCCCACGACGTGTGAAGACTTCGCGAAACAGGTTTTCCTTGTTCTTGAAATAATAGGCCGTCATCGCGGAGGTGACGTCGGCGGCGTCAGCAACCTGGCGCAGTGTCGTGCCGGAATAGCCCTGTTCAGCGAACAGAATCTCTGCCTTGTCGAGGATTTTGTCGGCCAGATTTCTCTGGCCTTCCGGGCGTCCAACGCGCTTTTGTTTTATGTGTGCCATGCAGAGTCGTTATCCCGTTCGTGCCTGTTGGGCAATGCTACGTGAAAGGTCTCTCTCAATCGGCTTAAAGCCTGATCATCTCAACGCGTACAATGCCTTATAATGCGTCTCTTTTATTATGGTGCGTTTGGTTTTTCCATAAAAATGAGCAAGATAAAAATTAATTACTTGATTAATTAATTGAAGTGCTCCTATGGTCGTCTCATAAACACAACAACAGGGAAACGCCCAATGAAACGCTTTATCCTTGGCGGTCTGACTGCGACCGCCATGACCTGCCTCTCTGCGCAGGTCTCTGCTCAAGATTTGCCTGAAGTAACCCTTCAGGCTGTCGCCGGAAGTCTCGGTGGCGTGCCAATGATGATCATCGAAGGGGAGGGCCTCGATGAGAAGTATGGCTTTGACGGCACGTTCGAATATTTGCCGCATGAAGGCATTTTCCAGAACTTCCTGATCGGCAATGCCGATGTTTCTATGGACAATGATCTTCTTGGCGTCGCTTTTGCCCGGGAAGAGGGTTTTGACATCACCTCCTTCTATCCGGTCGGCAACCTTTATCTTGGTATTGTCGTGCCGGGTGGCTCTGAGGCGCAGACACCTGAAGACCTGAAAGGTAAAAAGGTCGGCCATTTTGGTGCAGACAGCGGCACCACCATGTTCATTCGTTTGATCGTCGAGGAGATGTACGGTTTCGACGTCCTTGAAGAGTATGACCTGTCGCAAGTCGGGCCTGCAGCTCTCGTTTCGCTGCTGAAAGAAGGCGAAGTCGATGCCATCTTTGACTTCGAAAGCTTCGTCTCAGAGGCCATTGTCGCCACTGACGGACATTACCTGCTTCAGGCCTATTCCGACTACGCTGACTTCACTGGCGGGTTTGCGCCCTGGATCACCAATATGGTGGCGCATGGAGATTGGCTGAAAGACAACCCGGAGCTGGCCTACGGCGTGCGTGATGCCTATGACGAAGCCGTCGTTCTGCTCGAAGAAACGAATTACGAAATCCTGCGCAAGCCCTATATCCGCGAAAAACTCGGGATCACCAGCGATGCTGTGCTTGATGTGCTGATCGAAAACGGTGCCAACCACGAGTATTTCACCACCGACTGGTCCGAGGACAAACGCGCAGCTGCGATGGATTTCCTTGAGAAGCTGGCGGAAGATGGCGAAGTGCTGACAAATGTGCCTGATGGCATGATGGTCACGCTCGAAGACTATGTCGGTCCGCGGCCGTAAGCAGGGTGTGAGACATGACCGCTCTTCAAAAGCAGGTTTGGGCCTATTTGGCCCTCCTGCTCCTCATCCCCGCATGGTTTCTGGCGCACCAGAATACCACATTTATCGAAAGCCCCGTCACTGTCGCTAAGGCATTGCCGCATTTCTTGTCTGATCCGGCGACCTGGACGAATATCGGCATTACGCTCGCGCGTGTCGTATTCGGCTTGCTTATGGGGGTTGCCGCGGGGTTCGTGGCCGCCTTCGCTATGACCCGTTCGCGCCTGTTGGGCGATGTTCTGAGTTACTATGTGACCGCCGCGCTGCGCACGCCAAGTGCAATTGCTGCAATTCTGGCTTTGGCAATCTTCAAAGGTTCCGAGGCGGGCTATGTCCTTGTCGTGGCCTTCATCACTTTTCCCTATATGGCTGTCGGCCTGCGGGACGGCTTGGCCAGCGCCGATCACGATCTTGATGAAATGGCGCAGGTGTATCACCTCGGGCTTTTGACCAAGATCCATCATGTCTGGGCACCTTTTGTGGCCCCTTACATTTTCTCCGCGCTTCGCAATGCCCATGCATTGGCGTGGAAGGTGATTGTCGTGGCCGAGATTTTCGGTGCGGCGAAAACCGGGTTTGGCGCGAAGTTCGAACATGCGTGGAGCTACATGATCATGATCGAGGTCCATCTGTGGCTGCTCGTCTTCATGGCCATCGTGTTGTTCGCCGAATACGGCCTGATCCGCACCGCCGAAAAATATGTCTTCCGCTGGCGCTGAAAGGCGCCCGTGTGACCATAGACTTTCAAGGAAAGACCATGACCCAAGAAATCCGCCCCTCGGTGCTTAAGGCCGTCAATCTTGGCGTGTCCTATGGACAAAGCGAAGCTGTCGCTCAGCTTGACTTCGACATCAAACGCGGTGAATTCGTCGCCATTCTCGGCCCGTCCGGCTGTGGAAAATCTTCTATGCTGAATGTTATTTCCGGCCTGCGTGCACCCTCGAAGGGACGTGTGCTGGTAGAAGAAAACGAATTGTTCACCGCACAATCCAAGCCACCACGCCTTGGCTATGTGTTTCAATCGCACAGACTTTTGCCCTGGCGCACTGTGCGTCAGAACCTCGAGATCGCGCTGGCCGCGTCTCAGGTGCCGCGCAATACATGGGCGGCGCGGATCGACGAGATCCTCTCGATCCTGCACATTTCTCAGTTCAAGGATGCCTGGCCAATGCGCCTTTCAGGCGGTCAGCGCCAGCGCGTCTCCATCGCCCGTGCTCTTTTGGTGGATCCGTCTTACATCCTGATGGACGAGCCGCTTTCCACACTCGACGAGGTGACGGCACGCTCGCTGCGTCAGGAGTTAACCGGGATTTGTCAGCGCACGAACGCCACCGTCGTTTTCGTGACGCACTCCATTCGCGAGGCTGTGTATCTCGCAGATCGCATCCTAATCCTGACCAAGGGCCCGGCGCGGGTTTTCGAGGATTACAAGGTCCCGCTTGAACGCCCGCGCGATTATGACGATGCCCGCATCGCAGAGGTCGAAGCCGACATCATTCGTCGGGTGCAGGCTCCTTGGGGGCTCACAGTGCGAGAGGAGATTTCCGTTGCCTGATTTGCCTCTCTCCAACCCCATCGCGTTTGTGCGCAAGCGGGACTGGATCGCGATGGTTCCCGCGCGTGTCCTCAGTGGCGCAATTGCCCTGATCTCCATTCTTCTGATCTGGTATGTCATGTCGATTGCCTTCCGGCCCTGGGTGCCGACGATCGACGCCACGCTCATGGCTATGGGGCGCGCGTTGCAGAACCCGAATTTCTGGGATGATTTCTTTCTTACTCTCGGACGCGTTCTGGCCTCATTTGTCGCCGCCTCGATTGTCGGTGCCATTCTCGGACTGGTGATCGGGCTCAATGAAAAGGCCGAAGCGTTTTTCCAACCGATTCTGGCGCTCGCTCTGGCGGTGCCGGACCCTGTTTACATCATCTTCGCCATTCTGGCCGTCGGCACCGGAGAGATGGCAGGATTTCTCGCGCTCACCATCGCTGTTGCCCCTTTTGTCACCAATATCGTGCGTTCTAATGTACATGCGCGAGACAAGAGCCTCGACGAGATGGCGCAGATCTATCATCTGCCGCGCAATGTCCGGCTGCGGGCGGTTCTGATCCCGCAACTCATGCCTGCGCTTTTGACCGCGATGCGCTTTTCCTTCGCCTTGTCTTGGAAACTCGTCGTTGTGGTCGAAGCCATCGGCCAGCCCGACGGAATTGGCGCCTCGATTTTCAACAGCTTCCGCTTGTTGCGTATGCGCGAAGTGGCCGCAGTGGCGATCATCTTCATCATCGCAATGCAGATTTTGGAACGCGGCGTTCTGGGTCGGGTTGAGAAGAAACTCTTGCGCTGGCGCGATTGAGCGCCCGCAAACTAATATAAGAAAAGGAAAAACCATGAAGATCGGTATTATCGGCGGTGGCATTGGTGGCACCGCAGCGGCTTATGCTTTGCTGTCGAAAGGTCATGACGTCACCATTTTCGAACAGGCTCCGGCCTTCGGTGAAGTGGGCGCCGGGGTGCAGATGACCCCCAATGCTGTGAAAGCGATCAAGGGGCTTGGGCTCTATGAAACCTTCCTTGAGAGCGGCTTTTTTCCGAAGGCCATTGTCGGGCGCAACTGGCAAACTGCTCGGGAGAATTTCCGCATTGACCTCGGGGCAGAGTTCCAGACCCATTACGATGCGCCCTATATTCACATCCACCGCGCGGATCTGCTCGATTTATTTGCCACGCAATTGCCGCCGGAATGCTGTCGCTTTGGTGTCAAATGCACAGGGGTTGAATTGACCGAGACAGGCGCGCGGGCGTTGTTCGATGATGGCAGCACGTTTGAGGCAGATCTGATCGTTGGCGCCGATGGGGTGCGTTCTGCCGTGCGCGGATCGCTGTTTGGCACGGGGGACCTGCGCTGGACCGGGCATCAATGCTATCGCGCCCTCGTGCCCACGGGCGGTGTGGTGGATTACGTTAACCCCGACAGCACCTTCTGGATGGGGCCAAACGCCCATGTGGTGACCTATTATGTCAAGGGTGGCGAGATGGTGAACATCGTCGCCGTGACCGAGGCCTCAGAGTGGGTCGAGGAAAGCTGGAGCACGCGGGCCTCCCATGAGGATATGCTCGCTGATTTTGAGGGCTGGCACCCGGACCTGGCAGAGCTGTTTTCGAAAGTGGATGAGGTCTACAACTGGGGTCTTTTCGACCGCGATCCGATGGAAAGCTGGACAAAAGGGGCCGTCACATTGCTGGGTGACGCCTGCCATCCGATGCTGCCATTCTTGTCGCAGGGCGCGGCGATGGCCATCGAGGACGGATATATCCTGGGCGAAGCACTTGGGCTTCATCCAGATAATTTGTCAAAGGCCCTTGCGGCATATGAGGCCGAGCGGCGTCCGCGGACCTCGAAGGTTCAGCTCGAAGCCCGCGAACGTGGCCGGACCTATCATCTGCCGACAGAGGAGGAGATGGCCGCACGTGACGCGGAATATGCCCGCCGCGCCAAGGAGGATCCACGCACCACGGGGATCAATACGGATTGGGTATATGACTACGACCCAAGGAGTTTCTCCGCCCGGATGCATGAACTTGCCGAGTAACCGCAGACAAGCTGCGATTTGGTTCGCGCAAATAAGAACCTGCCTGTGGTTTGCAGGCAGGTTTTCTTGTTGTGTGAGTTCGTGACGGTCATGCGCGCATGGCCTATGACAAGCCCCCAATTGTCACTGAACTGAAACTGCCTTTCTGGGAGCGTGAAGCGATATAAACGCAATCAACCACCCAATGCACAATGTGAAAAGCGATGCAGAATGGGTCGATTTCAGGGTGGGTGTCGTAGAGAGCTTCATCGTCGCATTGAACCGCGCCGGGTTTGCCGGAGGCTCTAACTCTTGAGGAAGATGGAGCATCATGAGCAAGACGCGAACAAATATTCTCCGGAAGTACGCGAGCGCGCTGTTCGCAGGTTTCGGGACTTTCGCGACAGATGAGCGTGCTTATATGAAGCAACGCAAGATTTCGTTCAGATTCGCGCAAGAAAGAAGACCGTATGCTTAACGCCACAATCGACCCGTCTGGAGCACTAGTCGAGCAACTTGACCTCGCACCACTACGTAATGGCCCGCTGGATGGGCTTCGGTTTACGGTGAAAGATAACATCGACATCGCGGGACATAAGACGTCCTACGGAAGCCCTGCTTGGCGGGACGCACACCCAACTCCGGTTCACAACGCCCTTTGTGTCGATCAACTGCTTGCCGCTGGCGCACGGTGTGTGGGTAAGGCCGTGGCGGATGAGTTCACGTATAGCCTCGACGGAGAAAGCTTCTATTTTGGTACCCCCCGCAACGCGCAAGCTCCAGATCGCGTTCCCGGCGGATCGTCCAGCGGCTCTGCTGCGTCTGTCGCCAATGGTCTTGCGGATTTTTCGCTTTGCACGGACGCGGGAGGTTCTATCCGTGTTCCAGCAAGCCTTTGCGGTCTTTGGGGGATGCGTCCCTCCCTTCATCGGATTTCCGAGGCTGGTGTTTTGCCGTTCCAGCCAAGTGTCAGTACCGTAGGCGTGCTGGCGGATCGGTTTGAGATGCTCGATGCGGCGATGCGCGTCTTGCTGAACGGCCCCGCTTCGCCAACGCCGTCCCCGACGCGCATCTTCGTTTTGCAAGACGCGTTGGAGATCGCGGATGCCGCCGTTCGCGATGCAGTTGCCGGCGCATTGGATCGAATAACAGAACACACCGGCATTGTGGCCGAGCCGGTAAGGTTTTCCGAAATCGTCGGGGAGGCGTCCGAGTTGAAGGTCTGCAACCTGAATGGATTACGTGATCTGCAGACTGCCGAATTTCAGAGCACGGTCGGCAACTGGATCGAAGCTTGTAGGCCCGAACTCGGCTTCACGTTCGCGATGGCCTACGGAAATGTCCAGAAGTTCGACCGCATCGCGGCGCTGGACAATATGGCGAGGTGTGAAAGCCTCTTCCGGCAGATCAATGCCTTCTTCACCCCGGAAACGGTGATCTGTTTCCCTACGACGCCGAAAATCGCTCCCCGGAAGGGCACCCTGAACACGCTCGAAGCGGTGATGGATTTCTATGATCCGACGATGACCATCACCGCGTTTTCCGGCGTGGCACGCTTGCCGGAACTCTCCGCACCGTTGATGACAGTGGATGATTGTCCGGTCGGTCTGTCCTTCGTCGCGGGTCACTATCAGGACGAGTTTCTATTGAACGCGTTGCGAGAAATGCTCGGCTGATCTGGCGCGGAAATCGTGAAATCTGCAACCGAACATGGTTATGGGCGATCTTGGACGCATCATTCTTCTCCGGACGAAGATCCGGTATCCCAAAAGCCATCCATGTCAGGTGCTTGGCAAATGCCCCAGGGTTGATCTGAACTCTCCGGCATAGCTCTCCGGTCTGTTCCTTGTGCCTGTGTAGCAAGCCTTGCGTTGAGCGGGACGCGGCTTTGTCTTTGGTTTCAATGGGTTGGTGTTGAGCTTTCCACGGCGCTGTGCAATTTCTCGCGCGGGGAGGGCAACAGATACGGAAACCAAGGCCCATGGCACAAGACTCTCCCAATGGAATGGAACTCACACTGCGTACGCTGGCGATGCCCGCTGACACCAATGCGGCTGGCGATATCTTCGGTGGATGGGTGATGTCCCAGATGGACCTTGCCGCGGCCATTCGCGCCAATGAGCGTTGCAACGGGCGCACCGTAACGATTGCCGCCAATGAGATTGTTTTCAAGAAACCCGTGAAAGTCGGCGATACGCTCTGTGTCTACACGGAGGTTGATCAGGTCGGGCGGACCTCCATGGTGGTCCGGATCGAGGTCTGGGCGCGCCGCGCCTATTCCGCGCAGCGCGAACAGGTGACCGAGGCCCGCTTCACCATGGTTGCGGTGGATGATGCGGGCAAACCGCGCCCGGTGGATCAGGCGGCTGGCTGACCAGATGGTCTGAAGCGGCTGAACGTCTTTGAGAAAGCCTCCGGATTTCCGGGGGCTTTTATTTTGTCTGGGTAAAAACGGGCTGGGGTCTAAGGCAGGACGGTCAGCCAGAAGGACACCGTCAGGATCGACAGGGCGGTTGCGATCAGTACCGATGAGGCGGCCACGCGTTTCGCCACGCCATACATATTGGCAAAGAGATAGGCATTCACGCCGGGCGCCATTGCGGCGGTGATCGTGGCCGAGCGCAGCGGGCCGACGTTCAGGCCAAAGCCAAAATGCGCAATCGCATAGGTGATCGCCGGGTGAAGGATGAGCGAGGCGAAGACTGCCCAAGCGATGACGCGCATGTCGCCTTCGGGGCGATAGCGCAACAGAACCCCGCCAAGGCCGAAAAGCGCGGCGGGGATGGCGGCACGGTTCATCATCAGCACCGCCTCCCAGACCGGGGAGGGCAAAGACAGCTGGCTGATGTTCACCACCCAGCCCGCCGCGATCCCCAGCACCAGCGGATTGCGCAGGATCGCTGTGCCGATCTGGCGCAGAAGACGCAGCGTGGACAGGCCCTGACCTGCAGTGCGCGCCAGTTCCATGGCGGAAATGCCCAGGGCGTAGAGCAGCGGCGCATGGATCGAAATGATCGCAAAGTTCCAGCTCAGCGCCGCCTCGCCATAGGCGCGCTCCGTGATCGGAATGCCCAGCAATAGCGAGTTGGAAAACATCCCGATAAAGCCAATCGCCACCGAGTCCGTCAGGTCGCGTTTGAACAGAAACCGTGCGCCCAGAAAGCCGAACAGGCCGCCAGAGAGCGCCCCGGCATAGAAAGACATGAGGATCGGCGGGTGAAAGTTTTCGCCCAGATCAATGCGCGCAATGCCAGCAAACAACAGGGTTGGCACCGCGAAATTCTGCGCGAATTTCATAACACTGTCGACGGCACTGTCCGAAATCCAGTTGCGCCAGGCGGCGACATAGCCAAAGCCAATCACCAGAAAGACCGGCAGGATGACGTTGAACAGCGCCCCCATGGCTTACAGCGTGCCGGTGATGTCGAGCACCAGACCGTCATGCGCCGGGATGACATGATCCGGGGTTTCGCGGTTCACCGTGTCATAGTCGATGTCGATATGCATATTGGTCAGCACCGCGCGGCGCGGGGCGACGCGATCGATCCACTCCAGCGCCAGTTCCAGATGGGCATGGCTCGGGTGTGGCTTGTAGCGCAGCGCATCGATCACGAATGTGTCCAGTCCCTCCAGCAGGGGCCAGCTGCTGTCATGGATCGCCAGCACATCGGGGATATAGGCCAGATCGCCGATGCGAAAGCCCTTGGCCTCGATCTGGCCGTGGTTCACCTGAATGGGGGTAAAGGTGATGGGGCCGCCGGGGCCTTCGACCGTGACCGGCCCGCGAATGGCGTGCAGATCCAAGATCGGCGGGTAGTTCGACCCTTCTGGTTGGATGAACGCATAGCCAAAGCGCGAAATCAGATCGTTTTCGGTTTCGCTGTCGGCCCAGACCTTGATCCGCTCCCGCATCATGAAGACCACCTGCCGCAGGTCGTCCAGGCCATGGACATGATCGGCATGGGGGTGGGTGTAGATCACGCCGTCAAGCCGGGTAACGCCCGCCCGCAACAGCTGCTCGCGCATGTCAGGGCCGGTGTCTATCAAAACGGAGGTTGTGCCTTCGGGGCCGTCGCGTTCGACCAGCGCCGAACAGCGCAGGCGGCGGTTTTTCGGGTTGTCGGGATCGCAGACACCCCAAAGGCCGCCGATCCGCGGCACCCCGCCAGAAGAGCCGCAGCCCAATATAGTCAGGCGCGCACTCATTGGACAGTCTTTGTAAAAAGGCGCTCGAAATTCGCCTCAGTGAGGGCGGCAAACTCGGCATAGTCCATGCCAAAGGTTTCCGCCGCTTTCATCGCGGTTTTCGCCGAATAGGCCGGTTCGTTGCGTTTGCCACGGTGCGGCGGCGGCGCAAGATAGGGGCTGTCGGTCTCCACAAGCAGGCGATCCTTGGGTACATCCCGGAAAATGTCGCGCAGCTCTTCGGATTTCGGAAAGGCGGTGATGCCGGACATCGACAGATAAAAGCCCAGTTCCAGAGCCGCCTCGGCCAGCGCGCGCGAGGAAGAAAAGCAGTGCATGACACAGGGGTAGGCGCCGTTGCGGTACTCCTCGGTCAGGATTTGGGCCATATCGTCATCGGCGGAACGTGCGTGGATGATCAGCGGCAATTGGGTTTCGCGGGCCGCTGCAATATGAAGGCGCAGGCTTTGTTTTTGCACCTCGGCGCTGTCGGCGCTGTAGTGGTAATCCAGACCGGTTTCGCCGATGCCGACGAATTTCGGGTGTTCGGAGAGCGAGACCAGTTCGGCGATGCTGGCCATCGGTTCTTCGGCCGCTGACATCGGATGGGTGCCCGCAGCCCAGTATACGGGATCATAGCGTTCGGATATGGCGCGCACCTGATCGGCCTGACGCAACCGTGTGCAGATCGTCACCATCCGGTGCACGCCAGCCTCAGCAGCCCGGGCGATCACATCGGGGAGTTCGTCGGAAAAATCGGGGAAATCAAGGTGGCAATGGCTGTCGGTGATGCGCGGAAGCGTGGTCATAAGGGGCTGCTCTAACGTCTGGATGGGCGCCCTGGGCCGCAACGTCATCGCGTCACGCGGGAGGCCGTGTCGTTGATCTTGAATACCATATCTAGGATCAGTGCGGCAGGGTCAAGGTTGACGGCCTTGGCATGGGCCGCGCGGGCGGACAACTCCTGCTGCAAGCTGGCCCAGTCGCGAGCGGCATAGCTGTCGGGCGCCAGCCGCGAGAGCAGGGCGGCTTCGCCCGGGGCGGCCTCCACCACCGGCGGGCGTCCGGCCCCGGCACGTGCCAGACGCACCAGAAACCGGTCTATGAGCCCCAGAATCAACTCAAAATGATCCAGATTGGCCGCGCCGACGCAGCTTTCTGCGAGTTTCAGCGCCCGGGCGCGGTCAAGGCGTGGCAGCCCGTCAAACAGGGCGATCAGATCGGCATAGGCCTCCAGCCCGTTCAGATTTGTCAAACGCAGCGCCTCCCCCACGGATCCGGACGACAATTCGGCCAGAGCGTCAGATTGATCTGCGGCATCAAAGCCCGCCGCGTCAAGAGCGCGGGCCAGATCTTCGGGCTCCAGCGGACCGAGGCGCAACTCGCGACAGCGCGACCTGATCGTCGGCAGCAGCCTTGAGGGCTGATGCGACACCAGCAGCAGGGTCGCGTGTTTCGGAGGTTCCTCAAGGGTCTTGAGCAAGGCATTGGCGGCGGAGATATTCATTTCGTCGGCGCTGTCCACAATGACGACACGCCGCCCGCCATCGGCTGCGGACATATGGAAAAAACCGTTAAGCTTGCGCACCTCTTCGACGGAAATCCCCGCGCCATGGCGGCCTTTTTTGGCATCCCACTCGCGCCGGATCAGACAGAGGCGCGGTTCCGCCAGTTGGGCCGAGCGACGATAGACCGGGCTGTCATGTCCGATCTCCAATGTGTCGGGGGGCGGGGGTGTTTCGCCAAAGAGGCCGCCGCCTGTGCCGTCGTCCACCGGCTGCGACAGCAGAAAGCGGGCAATGCGCCAGGCCAGAGTGGCTTTGCCGACCCCGCGCGGTCCGGTAATCAGCCAGGCGTGGTGCAGGCGGTTTGAGCGAAATGCCTCCAGGAAATTCGCCTCGGCCTGTGCCTGCCCGAAAAGCTGCGCGGTTTTGCGGGGGTGCGGCGCGCCGGGGGCGCAATCGGCCTCCGGGGCCATGTCCATTTCGCCAAGCGCCGTGCTCATACCGGGGTCCTGGAGCGCAGCCGTGCGGTGACGAGTGTGGCAACGTCTTGGGCAATCACATCAATATCGCGGGCCGCGTCGATGATCTGAAACCGGGCAGAGGCGCGCGCCAATTCTAGAAAGGCCGCGCGGCATTTTTCCTGAAATCCCTGTCCGAAATCTTCAAACCGTTCCTCAGAAGTCTGACGGCCCTTGGCCCGTTTCAGACCCACGGCCGGATCCATGTCGAACAGCAGCGTCAAATCGGGTTCGACACCGATCATTTCCTCATGCAGGCGGTTGATCTTATCGCGCAGATCACCGCGGGTCGCCCCCTGAAACACCCGCGTGCTGTCGGCAAAACGGTCGCAGATCACCACCTTACCCTGCGCCAGTGCAGGGCGAATGGTCTTTTCCAGATGGTCGCGGCGGGCTGCGGTGAACAGCAGGATTTCTGTTTCTGCCGACCAGCGGTCGGGATCGCCTTCAAGCACCAGAGACCGTATTTCCTCGGCCCCGGGAGAGCCGCCGGGTTCACGTGTGTGGACAACATCAAAGCTGGCCTCACGCAGCGCTTCGGCCAAAAGGCGCGCCTGTGTCGATTTTCCGGATCCGTCAATGCCTTCGAAACTGATGAACATGGCGCCCCTGTGGCCTGTGCAGCGTTAGTTGGACACGGAAATCCCCGCTTGTCCTTCCAGTCTGTCCTTAAGCACCATGAAGGCGGTGCGCAACCTCGGACCCAGGCCGCCCCGCTCAATGCTGCGATCTGCGACCAGTGGGACACGGGCTTCGGGCAGGTCGTCACGGTTGATGACCAGCTCGGCCAGAACGTCGCCCTGCTGGATCGGTGCCTCAAAAGGGCCGGTGTAAACGATCTCGCCTTCGACACCGTCCAGCTGCGATCCCGGCAGCAGCACATTCATGTCCTCGCCTGCGATCAGCCCGACCTCGGTGTCATTGCCCATCCAGACCTGAGCGCGGGCAAATTCATGGCCTTTTTCGGCTACGGATTTTTCAACGAACTGGCGGAAAGCCCAGTTGACGATGCGTTCGCCTTCTTGGGCACGGTCGGCCTCGCTGTCGAGACCCGAGATCACGAAGACCACCCGGCGCGTGCCCTGTGTGGCCGAGCCAACCAGACCATAGCCGGCTTCCTGAGTGTGGCCGGTTTTCAGCCCGTCCGCCCCGATGCCCAGTTTCAGCAACGGATTGCGGTTGTGACGGTTCTGCGGGGCGCGGTTGTCGAAGGGAAATTCCTTTTCGCCGAAATAGCCGTAGTATTCCGGGAATTCGGTGATCAGGCGCACGGCAAGATGCCCGAGATCTTCCATCGACATGCGCTGACCGGGGTTCGGCCAGCCAGAGGCATTGGCGAAGGTGGAATTCTCCATGCCAAGATCCTTGGCGCGTTCATTCATCAGGCGGGCGAAATTGTCCTCTGTTCCGGCCAGCCCTTCGGCCACCACGACACAGGCGTCATTGCCCGACAGCACCACGATGCCCTGAATCAGCTCTTCGACCGTCGGACGGTCGGTTTCATTGAGGAACATGGTGGACCCGCCCATGTTCTTGGCCCGGGTCGAGACCGAGAACCGCGTGTCCAGTGTGACACGCCCGTCGCGCAGCGCCTCAAACAGCATATTGATGGTCATCAGTTTCGACATCGATGCGGGCGGCAGCGGCGTCTGTGCATCCTTGTCCATCAGAACCGTGCCGGTGGTCACATCATAGACCCAAGCCGCACGGGCCCGCGTTTCGAACGCGGAAGCGGGCAGGGCGAGAGACAGCAGGAACAGGCAGAGGGCGAAGCTTTGAGCGATAAGGCGGAACATGGGAAAGGGTCTTTTATCCTTGGTCAGGGAAACGGCTTTGGCAGAGCAAACCGGCGCGGACCGCCGGTTTGGTGTCAGTGCTCTATTAATGGGTGACAGCATAGGCATCCGTGAAGCCCGCTTGTTTCACTTTTTCGAGAAGGCTGCTGCGTTCGCTCCGGCTTCCGGCGGGGCCTACGACGACCCGCCAGAACGCCTTGCCATTGGACGTGCCGGGATCAATCGTGGCCACGAGGCCTTGCGACCCGAGCATATCCACAGTGCGTTTGGCATTGGCTTCCACCGAAAAGATCCCGATCTGCAGGAACGGTTTGTCCAGCCCGGAGGCTGCGGCTTTGGGGGCGGTCGGGGCTGCGGGCTTCGGCGCGGGAGCGGCGGTGCTCGCAGGCGTATCCAGCGCGTCCAGTGTCGCCGCCGCATCCGCAATCGGATCGTCGAGCGGGGCGGAGGCGATGGTTTCCGCCGCCGCAATCGTCTCGACGGTTTCGGGGGTCTGTGACACTTCTTCGCGGCGCAGGGCCGTCACGTTCAGCTTGGCAGGTGCCCCGGCCAGCATGCCAAGGGCTTCGGCCGCGTCGGATGAGACCTGCACGCCCGGACCGGGCGAGGTGACTTCGCGTTTGAACAGCGCACCAATGACAAACTTTCCGTTTTCGGTGTTGCGGATGATGACCCGTTCCGGATCGCTGACATCGGCATGTGCCACCCAGACCCCGCCCAGAGAGGGGCGGCCATCCCAAAGGCCATTGTCGGTCACCTGAAACACTTCCGGCGCTTCGACGTCGCGCTCGACCAGCTTGGTCGAGGTCGAGGGGGTGACGGTTTCGGATTTGGGGCCAGGCTTCAGGGCGCTGAGAAACGAGTTGCCGTCCTGACAGGCGCCAAGCGCGAGAAAGGAACTGAACAGCAAAAGGAGGTGGCGGGGTGTTTTGCCCCCGTGGCGTGCTTTGCTCCTGCAGTGCGTGCCCGGTCTTTCTTTGCCCGCCTGGTGCCCTGCCGGTTGTCCTGCCTGGTGTCCTGTCTGGTGCATGGTTCGCCCTCAACGCCACAGGCGATTGCCCGCGGTCCCATTCTGTGTTTCCCGAGGCCCGCCGTTTCCGGTTCTTCGGTCCGCCCGACCCCCATCCCGTGGGGTCGTGGCAACAGGGGCTCGTGCTCTGCTCTTTTGCGCGTGATTTGCTTTTTCACGGTCTTTGCGCGACGCAACGATCCCCGAGGCTTTTCAAGAAGACTTTCAAGAAAACCGGGGCAATCGGGCGCCATTTTGCTGACACTCTAGCTGCAAGCCAGACAACAGGAAAGCCCCACATTTGACCTGCGCGAAAACCTGCAGGCTGTTGGCTGGGGGCGAAATCGTCACATTCCTGTCAGAGATGGCTTTCAGAATCGAAAAACCCTCTGTAAGCCTCTGCGGACCCGCTGTGGAGCTCAGGAGGAGTGGCAGAGCGGTTGAATGCACCGGTCTTGAAAACCGGCGTACGTGAAAGCGTACCGTGGGTTCGAATCCCACCTCCTCCGCCACAATGCTGCGTGTGGAAAAATTATTCCTCTAATGATATCAAGGCATTGTGAGGTGAATCTGCCTCAGGCCGCCTTTTGGATCCTTGTCTTGCTACACAATTTGCCCCACATTTTGCTCCATTGATGGGCTGATGTGGAGGGGCTGATGTCGGTGATGTTGCGTGGAACCACCTGGAATTTGCGCAAGCGTGTTCCAGCCCGATATGCTGCTGTTGAACCTCGCAAGGAGCTTTGGCTGAGCCTTCATACAGATTCGAAAGCTGAAGCCGAAGCCAAGGCGCCTGCGATCTGGCGCGCGCAGATCGAGGCTTGGGAAGCGCGCCTGGCAGGTGCATCGGACGACGCCGAGAGGCGGTTTCAGGCAGCTCAGGATCTGGCTGGGAAGCGAGGTTTTTCCTGGTTGTCCCTGGCGGAGGTCACGCACTTGCCGCGCGCAGATCTGCTGAAGCGGATTGAGGCCATCCCTGCTCATAGCCAGCAGCCGAACCGCCAAGAGGCTGCTGCGATCCTCGGCGCCATGTCTGCACCCGAGATCACGGTGTCGCGGGCAGTTGAGCACTACTGGGATCTTACGCGTGACCGGGTGGCCGACAAAAGCCCTGATCAGCTGCGTCGCTGGCGCAACCCTCGCATCAAGGCCGCAAGGAACTTCATCACCCTGCTTGGCGACAAACCCATTTCGGAGATCTCCGGGGAGGATATGCTGGCCTTTCGGGGCTGGTGGCTTGACCGCATAGACGATGAGGGGCTCACTGCGAATTCCGCCAACAAGGATCTGACCCATTTGGGAGACATCCTCAAGACCGTCAACAAAATGAAGCGTCTTGGACTGGTTCTGCCACTTGGGGACCTTGCCTTAAAGGAAGGCAAGGCGCGTCCGCGATTGCCTTTCTCGTCTGCCTGGATCAGGGATCGTCTTCTTGCTCCAGGAGCGCTGGATGGGCTCAACGCCCAGGCTCGGGCGATTTTTCTGCTCATGATCAATACCGGCGCGCGCCCGAGTGAACTGGCCGCGTTGAGTGCTGGTGCGATCCACCTTCAGGCAAATACACCCTACATCGAGATCATCGGCGAAAACCGGCAACTCAAGAGCGTGAATGCAGAACGAAAGATCCCAGTTCTGGGAGTGTCCCTGGATGCGCTTCGAGACTTCCCGGAGGGCTTTGATCGGTATCGCGCGAATTCCGCATCCCTGAGTGCGACCGTCAACAAGTTCCTGAAGGAAAATGGTCTCAAGGAAACCGACGGTCATACGATGTACGGGCTGCGTCACGCGTTCGAAGATCGCATGCTCGAGGCACGTATCGACGACCGGATCCGTCGTGACCTCATGGGACACGCGCTTGATCGGGTGCGCTACGGTCAAGGGGGGGCATTGGCCGATGTGGCTGATCGCCTTGCGCCGATATCGTTTTAAGGCCCGCGGCAGGGCGGGCAGGCAGCGCACGGGCACGCGCCTGCGCTCCGTTGGCGAGGATCAGGGCATCACTTGATTTCTCGGTGGTCAATTAGCCAAAGTTACCCATAGCTGAGCAAGCGTCTTGTTCGCGTATGCAAATCTTCTGGTCTCGCGGCATGTTGATGAAACGTAAGCGACAGATCAGGCTTGGCGGGTGCGGTCAAAAAAGAAGTTCGAAGGTTGCATCTCCACAGAATTACGCCTATAATTATTGGCAGCAGTTAAAAATGCTGTTCCTGCCGCCGATTGCGCGGCTTAGCCTGTTCGCCGCAATCCGCGCGGCTGTTAGCTTTGGCCGAAAAGGCTGAGGCGTCGATTATAAAGCATCACAGTGCATAATTATGCGCTCGGGTTTGCTTTGTTTTCAGCAGCCGAAAGGAAAGAAAGTGGCGCATAGCGAAATTACCAATGTTACCAAATACGGGCTTGTCGAAGGGCATGATTTTTCTGCCTTGGTAACGCTTAACGTCGATAGGCATTCGCTGCTCCCGCGGATCGAGTTTTTTACATCCGAGCATGCTTACGCTGTTTATCAGGCGCCACCGGTTCTCCAGTTGCGCTACACCATTCAGAGCGATGCGCCCGGTGTAGCCTTCGTGGTCGACATCCCTCGGGTGGAAGCCTTCGCTCGGGAAACCGAGGCTCTCTGCGTAGACATCAATCTCCACAGCGAGTTCATCTTTGACGAACGCAACGGAGTCTTCATCCGACATCTGACCGAGTATGCGGAAGACGTCGTGGATGAGCTGACAAGTTTGTTCGAGAGCTTCATCGAGAGCGAAGAATGGAAGGATGCTTCGGTAGAACTTATGGATACTGAAGACTTCTGGACAGAGGACGAGCTCATCGCTCTCCACCGCCCTGATATGACTCTCGAAGAGTTCGAAGCCGCCGTCATCTCTGCACAGGAGGCCGCTGATACCCGCACGTTTAAAGTTGTCGGGGTCGCATACGGAATGATCGAAGACGCATTCGAAAAGGCAATCGCCTAATATCGTCACGAAGGAAGCGCTGAGCTTTTGCACTCTCAGCGTCTTCATTCAGCCCGAGCCGTTGGACTTCTTTGAGCTATTCTCCGATCACTGGAGAGGATCTGGCGTAGTGTACGCTATGGTCGGGGTGGTTCGCTGAACGACGTGGCATCCCGCCTCGCGCCGATTTCGTTTTGAGGCCCGTGCCCGTGCCTGTGCCCGTTCGGGCAAGTAGCGCGCGCGCACGAGCTTGTGCCCCGTTGGCAATGGTATCTTCTTCCTGGCGGATTTCGTCCTCGAGCCGCTCAAAAAGTGGCGCGTAAACCGGATCATCTACCAGCAAACGGGCCACGACCTGCAATGCCGCCTGGAGACGGCTGAGGTCGTTCCCGGAATTCCGGGTCGAGGGCCTGTTTATGCGCGGGTCGATGGTCATGGTTTGGGGTTGGAAGTCCAAGGGAATAGGTCAGAAGCCGGGCTCAGGGTTTTCCGGGACAGGCTTGGACTCGGGACTGAGAGACGAAGCCAGACTCAGGAAGCGGTCCGCATCGTTTCCGGGAACCAACTCTGTGAATGCTCGGGGGGCGCACAGCACCGCGCTTTGATCTGCAAAGCGCACTTGGATCGCGTTCCCGGGCATGCGGGTCCAGTTCCACCCCCGGAGGTCACGTCGCAGCTGGCGCAGAAGGTTTCCGAGCCAGTTGCCCCAGGTCAGGCCTCCAGCGGCAGCATCAGGACGTCGTGCATCTCTCGGATCATCAATGCGCTTTCTCGGGTCTCGCTTTGAAGGGCGTTCAACGTTCCAGTCAGGGTGGCGATGTGGGCCTCGAGGTCCTGGCGAAGGATCTGGAAGGCGTGGAGTTCGCTCTGGATCAGGCGCAGCGCATTCAGGAGTGCTTCGCCCAACTCCGAGCGCTCCCCGGTTTCTGTCTGAAGAAGCGCCAGGAGCGGCAGGAGCTGGTCCACCTTGTTGTCTGTCGTGCCAAGTGCTGTGAGCAGGATTTCGATCTCGTCGGGCAGGATCAGCGCGTCGGGATTGGGGGGCATCGGGAAGGCCTTTCAGTTTTGCATGATAGGGAGTGAGGGCAGACAGGCAGTGCATGAGTTCCAAAGCCAGGCGCGTGCGATCGAGGGCAGCGCAGAGCGCAAGTCGGGCCTTGATGTGGCGTGGCTCATAAGCCGGCGCGAGTGCCCCGCCGCGCGTGGCAAACTCTTCCTGTTCAAAGATCCAGGACGCACAGTCATGACGGTTCAGGCCAACATGGCGTTTGATCGGGGGATCGGCACGTGCGAGAGCAGCGTCGAACTCGTCCACGTCGCGCGGCCATGCCTGATGGATGACATTCCTGAGTTCTGCGGCCAGTCTGGCGGCGCGCGGGTCGTGCAGACGCCGCATTGGAACCGGCGGGGTAAGCGTCGGGACCGCCGGGTTGAAATAGTCCGGTTGAGGCAGGCCGAGGCGCGCGGCCATCGCGATGTGATTGCGCTCGGTACGTCCGCTGGACAAATGCGGGATCAGCATCCCGCCGCTGAAGGACCGGCGCGACACGGCGATATGGATGTGGTCGCAATTTCCGTCGCGGTGGCGCACGGCGATCCACGCGGTTCTGAGTGGATCGATATCCATCAGCTGCAACTGGAAGGCCGCGATCATGTGCCACTGGGTACGGCTTGCCTGGATTCCTTCAGGCAGAGACAGCGTGATATGCAGGTAACCCGCACCAGCCGCGATGCGCTCGAACCGTTGTCGCAAATCATGGCGCCCTGTCCCGGGGACGGTGCCGCCGATCAGCTCTGAGCCGTCACGCAGGTCATAGCCGTCGATGAAATCTGCGGTGTCGTGGCGGACAGTATAGGCGCGCATCAGCGGTCCTCCCCACGCATCAGGAAAATGATCTCGTCGATCTGTCGGGCGATGTGACCGAGGCGTCGTGCGGGGTCGTGATCAAGCTGGTTGAGGGCAAGGCCGATGCGCCCAACCAACTCCGCCAAGTCTTCACTGCATTGATCTTTCAGAGCGGCTTCGCGCAGATACCGTGCCCGGGTTCCTCCGCCTGCGACCTTGATCCGACGGTCGAGCTCCCGGGCCTCAGCTACAGTCAGGCGCACCTTGGCAACGATCGTGCGGTGTTCCACTGCGTTGATATGGTCAGGCATGTTACTCATCAGGGTGATCTTCTCCGTTCGCAGAGAACCTGCGTTTCGGCCGACTGGCGGTGGACAAGGATGTTTATCGGATGGGTTGAGCGTCGCGCGCGTCAGAACCTAAAGTAGGAGGGCCCGCTTTGGTTTGTGTCGCCCGGGCGCGGCGCATGTGTCGTGTCGGATCATCAGGGTGAGGTATGGCGTGGCAGTCGGCATCATGCGCCCATCCTAGCAGTCGCAAAGACCCTGCCAGAGCTTATATTCTTGTCTAAGCGATGAACTATGTGGATAACCGCGCCGGTTATCCTGATAAGTCTCTTCTGGAAAAATATTGACGCTTTCAGAGGTGGCACTTGGCGACGGCTATCGCGGCAGAAACGTTGTCACCAAGAAACCGGCCCTCGAAATTACGGATTTTCGAGGACCGGTTTGACAGGGCGGCTTTTTTTGCGATGTTCAGCACGGATTAGCGGTACTACGGATTGGTACATGCCATACCGCTAGGACTGTAAAGCGCTGTCCGTCGGCGAGTTAGTTTCTCTGTAAGGCGGCTTTTCGCCAAGCCATTGCCCAAGGGCCCGAGCGTTCATTTCGCGCCGCTGCACCAGATCGTTCGAGATCTTCACAAGCGTGTCCTTTCTCGATCCGAGCAGCGCATATGCCTTGCGGTCCGCCTGACCCAATTTCGCACTGATCCGCTGTTTCTCCTCGTCGGTCAGCCGGTGCATGTTGGCAGGCCCCAGCCAGCCATCGCCATTGCGGCCAAGGCCCAGCTCTCGGTCCATTTGCAGAACCAGCCCAGTGGCCAGGGCAAGATCGCTCTCACTGTCTCCACCTGCGCCGCCGGAGATTGTGCCGAGCACCAGCCTCTCGGCCGTGCGCCCGCTCATCAGGATCAGAAGCTCATTCTCGATCTCCTGGACTGTCAGTTCGACGAAGGTCGAACGGCGTTCGGTCCGACCGTCGCGGTCAGAGAGGCTGAGCTTCACGACAGATCCTGGCGCGAGAAGCTCTGCGGCAAGCGCGTGACCGGATTCGTGGACGGCGATACGACGCAGAAGCGCCGGGTCGGGCCGATCGATCCCGAGGTGTCGGCGCATCAGGTCGGATGACATCGGCAGTCGTTTCCGCCGCGCGTCGGCGGTGGCGGCACGCAATGCGGCGTCGAGTTCGGCGGGGGTCTTGCCGACAGCGGCGCGGGCCAGGATATCGATCTCGCTGGCGGGCAGCTTATCCGCCAGCACCTTGGCCATGATGCGCCGGATATCCGCGAACGACGGAAGTGGCATCCGCAGGATTTGGTCGAAACGACCGGGTCGCGTGATGGCTGGGTCCAGTCTGCCCAAAGGCTGCATTCATCATACGGATCGCGGGTCGCAATATTGTTCACATGACTATCAGAAGCTTCTGTGCCAGCATGGCTTCAAGGTGTCGATGAGCGGCAAGGGCAATTGCTACGACAATGCTGCTGTCGAAACGTTCTTCAAAACCATCAAAGCCGAACTGATCTGGCGCAAGTCATGGGAAACGCGGCGGCAAGCTGAAGTGGCGATCTTTGAATACATCAACGGGTTTTACAATCCGCGACGACGCCACTCAGCACTCGGCTGGAAAAGCCCCGTCGCATTCGAACGGAAAGTGGCTTAAACGAGCACATGGGGCGGCACGAAAACGGGACAGGTCCACTCTTCGCAGCATTATGGTCGAATACGGCGACTATGAAGGCCATATGGACCACTCGGAGTGGTTTGCTTATTGATCGCTTTCATCAGATTCGCTGAGGGAAAAAGGGCGGATACAAATGGCCAGCGGGTCATATTGGTCAGGATCAACGTGCCAGAGGCGGCTCACAGATCCATCGTTCCAACGGTAGTCCGTAAAAACTGATCTCTTGATCTGCTCTGAAACAATATAGCCTTCTTGAAAAGGCCAACCGGTTTTCTTCTTACTCATAAACACTGCTTGCTAAAAATAGGTGCACATCTAGGTATGGTTCAAATGCAAGCAGCCTGCCTAGCGCTCGGTGAACAATTGAACCGGATCGATTTCCAGTGCATTTGCTATGCGTTCCAGAAGATCCAGAGAGGCGGCAAATTTTGCATTCTCGACCTTACCGAGATAGCCGCGGCTTACGTCGGCACGATGTGCAAGTTCCTCCTGACTGAGATCACGCGCGCGCCTCAGATCCTGAATGTTTAATGCTACACGGTCGCGTAAGTTCATGTTCGCGAAACGGACATGATGAGTGAAATATAGCCACGCAATATATGCTACATTCGGAGCGATTGATCAGGACGCGGATGCTGGGCCCGTTCATGAGAAAAATTTTCATAGCTACTGAACCAATTCGCAAAAGGTTGCGAATGTCATATTTGAACTGACGGATCTTTGGGTATGTCTATGACCTTTGCTCTGATCGACACAAAACAGCTATTTGGGGCCGCAAGAGGCCGAGAAAAATCAAGATGACAAAGAATTTCAAAGGCTAGCTAACCCGTTTATTTGAAACGTTTCTCAAAACTTGAGCCGCTCACCTATTAGGAGGCGCAGCAGTATAAAGAAATGTTCCAGCGTTTCGGCCCGACCCGACCCGACAGAGATTAAACGAAAAAAGCTTTAGAAGGGTCTTGGCCATATCGAAAAGGTTCAAAATCATCTTTGTTTTGATCGATGATGAGAATGTTTGCTTCTACTGACCTATGTGATCAATAACTCTGGGCTTTGCCATTCTTGGACACCGGCTTGGTGCGCGAACTGCAACCGCGCGATAAATTCTAATCGATGTGTAATGGCGGCCTCTTAGAGCGGTGCTCTCTGTTGGTAAAATGTCCCCTTGCAGGATGTGAAAAGATTGGTAACCTTCTATTTACCAATTTA
This sequence comes from uncultured Celeribacter sp., assembly GCF_963675965.1. Lineage (NCBI taxonomy): Bacteria > Pseudomonadati > Pseudomonadota > Alphaproteobacteria > Rhodobacterales > Roseobacteraceae > Celeribacter > uncultured Celeribacter sp. Next base: position 3,416,354 of record NZ_OY780935.1, read on the forward strand.
AATTTTCTATTTCAGGACCTGTCGTGACCACTGACAAAACCGCCTCCAAAGGCCTTGAGACCACCCCTTCCGAAATCGAACCTGACGTCCTCAAAAAGGTAGCTATGCTGCGCTCACAAGTGCGTGAGAGCTTTGGCAAAGTGGTCATGGCAATGATGGCTTTGCCGCGCTATCGGCACCAGTCCCTGATGGATTTGCAGCACCTTGCGCTCGATCCACTGATTCGCGACCGCGTGGCGATTGCCTATCCGGCGGACAAGGAGCGCTCGGCGGTCAGCGATATTTCCGGGCTGGCGATCTGGGCCTCTGTCTCCGAAGAGGTCGACGCCAAAATCCGCGACCAGATCAAATCCGGCACCTGGCCGCTGCGTCTGAAATCCGAGGACTGGACCTCGGGCGAGATCAACTGGCTGATCGACGTCATCGCGCCGGACCACAAGACGACCGCTTCCGTTCTCGGCAATTTCAAACAGGTGGTGAAAGACGGCGATCTGCGCCTGCATCCCATTATCGCGCGGCTGGTGGATAAGGAATTGCTGGAAAAGATGGGGGCAAGGTCCACCGCGAAAGACAGCGCGGCGAAGGAGGTTCTGCAATGAGCACACAGATTTGGCTTTCAGGTACACGCCGGGGGGCGGAGCATGAGGAAAACTTTTTCCCCGATTTCGAAATGCCGCGGACGCCCGAGGAGATTGCGGCAGGTTTTGATGCGGCAGAACAAACGAGCGTAAGTGCCAAATGCCTGTTTCGGCTTGGAACCGGAGCCTATGTGCCCCCCTCTGAGATGCCGACAAAATTTTATCACTCGGCCAGACGCCGACATTTCGATGCCAAAATGCCTGCGGCCTTTGGGACGCCTTATCTTTTGTTCCAACCTTCGGCCATCGCCTTGATGCAGCTGTTCGATCTTGGCAATGCCTATTTCCTGCCGGTGAAGCTCTATCAAAATGATCGGGAAACGCCGATCGATATGGATGTGGCGACGATTTGCATCGGCAATACGAAAGAGACCGTGCGCCAAGATATGACGGAGCGTCTGCGGCTTGTTGGGCATGAGGGGGAGAAGCGCTTGCCGACGATGCCTGACGACGACGTCATCGTGACGCGCGCGGATGCCGTGCCCGGTGTCGATCTCTGGTGCGATCCGAAGATTGTCAACGCCTGGTTCATGTCGGATCGTTTGGCGCAGGCCCTGATCGCGGCAGGTCTCAAGGACGCATTCGAATTGGTCCGCACGAAGACGGTGTGACGGCTTTTGCCGTTCAAAATTTAAACTAAATTCTATTTAAGAGATTTCCTATGGTCGAAGAAGTCGCTCCGATTGTCACAACACAGACAGACTCCAAGTGGACCTATGCAATCCATCACGTCGTTGCCCATACCGATTTCGATAAAGTTCCTGGATTGGCTGCAGCTTTGGCACGGATAGGCATTTATGAGGAATCGCGTTTTAATAAGGTCGCTCTGATTTCAGATGTTGCGACTGTAGAGCGTCTTAATAGTTTGCCTGAAAATTTGAAATTGGGTCTGGAACAGGTTGGGTTTGGCTTTGTGGCCCACCCAGACAATCACGCCAGGTTCACGGCGTTTATGCAAGACCAATATTTAGCAATTTTAGAAAATGGTGTTGCGACGCAGTCACAAAGAGATGCAGCCTTAAAAGTGGCCGTAAATTTTGCCAAAGACGTTGCTCTTGGCAAAGTCGATGGCGTGTATCTTGATGCGCAAAACTTTAGTCAGAGCGCTATTGAAAACGCTTATTCTCAACTTCAGGTTGATGATTTTTTATTAAAACCACATGTGGAAGGTGATCCTCTGCCTGTGATGGACAATGCAACCGCGCAAGCGGCCGCGCAGAGTGTTATCAGCGACGAGCAGAGCGCAATTGTCGACGGTGGTCCGGACGCCTATAGCGCAGGCAAAAACAACAATTACATGCGGATCGAAATTGCGACAAAGCTTAATGAGTATGCTTCTCATAATAACGACCCTGACCTGAGCATTTCGTATGAGAACTACCTTGCCAGGAAAGAGCTTATCGCTTCGGCCGATGCCGAGACCTCAAAAAATATGGGGCAGGTCTCAAATACAGTGTTCAAAACGCTCTTTGATCTCCACGGTTCCTATTCTGGCTTTACGACCAATAACTCTGCGGCAGTCGCAGAAGTTGTCGCATTGGACGTCGCTACAATCCCCGGAAATGTACAAGCCGAAGCACAAAACAAAACAACGGCTCAATCATTTCTGGACTTCATCATAGAGTTTCAGAAAAATCAAGATGGTGCACCCTCGCTGAATGATTTGTCGCCTGAAGTTAAGGAACGCATGACGCGCACCATGAATGACATGGCTGCGGCTAACATTCGTGTTCCGCTGGGTGCAGGCTTTATTGGTGATACGTTTGAATTTTTGAACGTGGCTTATGATTCACTCAAAAAGATTGTGAATGAAGGAGACTGGTCTGATTTTTGGACTGTTGTTGAGGAGTATGGATGGTCCGTAGTTGCAAGCGCGGCGATGATAACGGGCTCTGTTGCTGTTGCGGCGGCTGTAGCGGGCAGCGCCGGTGCATATTTCGTTGCTGCAGGCTGGACGATTTATGGACTACTGGATGGTATCAAAAACGGAACTGAGCTGCTTGAAAAGATTGTGACGGATCTTGCCGATGCTCTTCAGGCGACAGAGCTTAATATGACAGCTCGGGCACTCTTTAATTCGCTGGATGACCTGACAGAGATTTTTGAGTTTAGTGCCGGAGATTTGCCGAGTGTGGCCGTCGCTGCTGACGATACTTCAGGGCTAGCACCAGAAACGATTGTTGGTACAGATGGAAATGATAGATTACATGCTCTTACTGGCGCTTCCATATATGGTGGCGCGGGTGACGACCTCCTAATTCAGACGGGCTCAGGTACTGTTAAAGGCGAAGGAGGCAATGATACAATATTGGTTTACCAGTCTAACGGTGCATCAATTGACGGCGGTGCTGGTGATGACTGGATTGTTGCATCTTCGGGAGAAGGTGGGCGATTTGAAGGTGGTTCTGGAAGAGATGTAATTTTTGTTGCGAACCGTGGGGCCGAAATCTACGGCGACACCTACAGTGGGCTTCTCGGAAGCGGTAACAGTCCGGATTCGAATGCTGAGTCAGATGTTTTTTGGTTTTGGCCAAGCGTTGTTGTGAAGGACCCATCTCTCAGCGATCAGATGCGTTTTTTTGGTTATCCTTTGGTTGGAGGAAACAACAACATACCTTTAATCGGGGGAGCACCAATTCTAGGGCTGAGTGCTTTAGGGCTCGGGCTTTATATGAGCCCAATTTATTTCGATTACTTGCTGCCTAATATAATTTACTACAGGGCCGGCGATAAGCTTTTGATCGCCAATACTTTCTCTAGCCTTTTTGGTGGCAGATATTACGATACCGTTCTGATTGACGGCCAAGAAATCAGCATAAAAGGGGCTATGCTGATTGATAATTACAATGACGTTCAGAATACAATTTGGGGGGCAAATCTTTTAAATGAAGAATTCCAAGGCGGCGACCTTGGAATGATTTTTAAACAGGCTAACCCTTTTCTGGCGCTACTTACCTTGATTCCAATGCCTGTCATTGGGGGCGTTGTGCGCATGCTACCTATGATCGACGAAATGCTTACGATCGCCGGGGCAATACAACGCGTGAGCAAAGCCCTCGCCTGGTCCTCTGGCGAAGACCCCCTCGTCATCGACCTCGATGGCGACGGTATTGAAACCATTGAGATTTCCGACGATCTCTACTTCGACGTCGACGGCGATTTCTTTGCCGAGCAGACCGGCTGGCTGGCTGGCGACGACGGGTTCCTTGTGTTGGACAAGAACGCCAACGGGCTCATTGACGACATCAACGAGATGTTCGGCAACCGTGAACAGTTCGGCTTTGAGGAATTGGCCGATTACGATCTGAACGGGGATGGCAAAATCGACATCTCCGATTTGGTCTATTCCGAATTGCAGGTCTGGCGCGACATCGACGAGGATACGGAGACGGACGAGGGCGAATTGTTCTCGCTCGAAGAGCTGGGCATCGTGTCGATTTCCGTGAACGGCACCACATTGGATCACACCACGCCGCAGGGCGCCTATCTGCGCGAATATGGCGAAGTGATTTTCGACGATGGCTCCGTGACGCATGCATTCGAGGCCATCTTCGAGATGGACGATATCGAGACTGAATACCGGGGCGAAAGCGGCACGCCTGCCTGGCTCGAAGGGCGGATCATCGACAGCAATGGTATGGGGGAAGTGACCGATTTCTCCATTGCGATGGCAAATGATTTTGACATTGCTGAGATGGCGATCTCCGCCGCTGCGGCGATGACGACGCCGAACTTGAAACAGCTGAGAGCACTGGCCGGGGATGCGCTTGGGCAATGGGGCTACGGGCTATCCCTGACGCGGGAGCTGGCGCCGGTCCTGACCGAGACCTTCGATGGTGAAACGGTTCTTGTGGATCGCGGCGTCTATGTCGAAGATGCGCTTGGCGGCTATTGGATGCTGAACTCCGGCACTGACGTGTTGGACAGTGAAGGGCAGGTGATCGCCCGTCCCACGATGACGGATATCCTCGCGCAGCTTGCTGGCGCCAACCAAAGCTGGTCTCTGGAGCAAATGTGGTCGCCTTCGACCCGCGCTGAGGCGGTGGCGTACCGTGAGGCCGCTCCTTATTTGGGGCAGATCGTCGATGGACGGTTTGTGATCGAAGATTACGGTATCGCGCAAGAGGATGGCAGCTGGACACTGGCGAGCGGGGCCGATGTTCTGGATGCGGACGGGGTGGCTATAGCGGCGCCGACCGTGGCAGATATTCTCGCGCAAACTGTGGCGGACGGGGTCGAGTGGCGTCAGGAAGAGCTAGGCTACAACCCGCAGGCTGCGATCGAGGTTGAAGAGATTGGCGTGCGCTTCATCGACGGTGTCGCCGTGGATTACACGGTCGAAATGACCGATCGCGACGGCAGCTTCCATGTCTGGGCGCGAAATCTCGACCGGGCGCTGGAACTTCAGAATAAATTCGGGACACCGCAGGATTTCAACCTGCGTAATTATGAGATCGACTTCGACAATCTGGATGAGGTCGGCTCGACCGACGACAGCCAAGTGCGTGTCGAGCTGATGACGCCAGGGCAATTTAATTTCGCGACCAGCCTGATTGGTGTGACCTTCGAGCCGGCACTGCTTGCGGGCGATATCGACGCTGAGACGGGTGTCATCACCTATGCGGTGAATGACGAAGGTACAGTCAATTTTGCCACGGATGGCAGTTTCGACAGTGGCATTCCGGATATGATCGACCTGGTGGGTCAGATGATGGACCACTATGTCGTCGCGAGCCGTGCATTTGCGGTGCGCATGGCGCTTCAGGGCGGTCTTTCCCGCTTCGCATCCGAGCTGATCTACGATGTCGACACCGACACCTATAAGGCGACGGGCGACCGCGAGCTGGCGCCGACGTTTGAGGCAATCTTCGCCGAAGCGCCTGATGGCTATGATGCGGCCTATGATTACCTGTCGGACTGGAACGAAATCCTCTGGCAGATCTACCCGGATTACGAACTGGACGGCAGTGACAATTTCTTCGGCACAACCGTGTCTGTTGATCAGCGTTTCATTCTTCAGATGGTGATCCCGGCCTATGAGGCCTATCCTTTGGATATCGATCTTCCGGCGATCATGAATGCGCTCTCGATGGATGAGACGCTGTTGGTTCAGCATGTTGAGGCGGACAGTGAGGTGATCGGGATCCGAGGCACCGATCTGTTCTACCTGTCCGAAGGCGATCAGACCTATTATGGCGGGCGCGGGGCCGACACCTATGTGGTCGGCGGCAATTTTGGCGTCGATGTTATCGAGGATGTCGATTATGGCGAAGCCGACGAATTGCGGTTTACCTCGATCAAATCGACGGATGTCGTTGCGACACGGGACGGGCAGGACCTGATCCTGACGGTGGAAGGCAGCGACAATGTGCTGACCGTGCGCAACCAGTTCCTTGGGGAACTGAACCCGTCCTTCGGAAATTCCACACAAAACACACGGATGAGTTCCATCGTGTTCGCCGACGGGGTGATCTGGGACCGGGCCAAGATTGCTTTGGCTGTGTCCGATCCACAAGACAGCGATCAGATCATCGTTGGCTCTGGTGACATGGATGTCATGGATGGCGGGGCAGGCAACGATGTGCTCGCCGGCGGTGCTGGCGGAGACTACTATGTGTTTCGCCGCGGTGATGGGCAGGACACGATCCGCGAGGACAATTCTTCGGCGTCCAACCCCTTGAGCGCCGGTCTCGATTTTCTGCAATTCCTGGGCGAGGATTTGTCCTCAGAAGATATTTCGCTGCGCCGCTATGGCGAGGGGGACGATCTTTATATCATCTTGAAAGACGAAGACGGAAATCTGACCGAGGACACGATCCAGATCGTGGATATGTTCGACGGACTGCGCCTGAACCTTTCCGGTTTCCTGTCTCAGAATGTCGATCAGTCGCTTGAACTCGATTACATCGCGCCGAACATCATCGAGCGGTTTATTTTCGAAGACGGCTCCTCGCTTGATTTTGAACAGATCACTCAGCGTGTTCTCGACGAAGCCAAGACAGAGGAAGAGGATGGCATCTACGGCTTTATCAACGACAACACGCTCGATGGGGGCGCGGGCAACGACTATCTCGTTGGACGAGAAGGCGGTGATACCTATATTTACGGGGCGGATTATGGCCTCGATGAAATCAAAGACGGTGATTATTCCGTCAAGCTCTTTGGCTCCCCGGACGACATTCTGGAATTCACCGACGATCTGCGCTGGAGCGATTTCGATTACCTGCGGGAAGGCGCAAGCGATGACCTGACGCTTCAGGTCAAAGGTACGGAAGACGGGGTGGTCCTAACCGATTATCTCGAAACCGCGCCCTTCCAAGGCTACATCAACCTGATTGAGCAAATCGCCTTCGGTGACGGCACAGTTTGGCATTATACCCAGCTGCTGCAGCACTTTGTTGATACGGCCAAAACAGATGGCGACGATACGATCTACGGTTTCCAGACGGCGGATACGCTCGACGGCGGACTGGGCGATGATCGGCTTGAAGGCCTTGGCGGCAGCGACACCTATATCATCCGTCTTGATGAAGGCAGCGATACCATCTTTGACGCAGGCGGAGGGGCCGACAAGGTTCAGCTTGAAGGCATCGCACTTGCCGATTTGGACATCTCCCGCACAGGGCTTGATCTGATTTTCACCCACAGGACCACCGGCCAGGTGATCACCTTTGAAGGTCAGTATGTCCGAAGCGGGGCGCAGGGACTGGCGATTGAAACCTTCGAGTTCACAGATCGTGTCGTCGACTGGCGCGAAATCAATCCCGAGGACATCGACCGCATTGGCACGTCGGCCGGAGAAACACTTGAAGGCAGCGACTTTGCGGAAATCCTCGATGGCCTTGGTGGCGACGACACGCTGATCGGCGGGAGCGATGGGGACACCTATCGTTTTGGTATCGGTTACGGTCAGGATGTCGTGATCGACAAACAGGTGGCGTCGTCCTGGGCCGGTCGGGCAGGGCGCGAGGTTGAGACGCAGGACCGTGTGGCCTTTGGTGCCGAAATCACCCGCGATATGGTGAGCTTTGCTCAGGATGGTGACGATCTGCTGATTACCTTGGTGGGCTACTCCGACAGTTTGCGCATTCGCAACCAGTTCGGCGATGTCACGGAAGGTGTCGAGTATTTCGATTTCGTCGGTGACGGCACCATGAGCATCTCCGATGTCGAGGAACTTCTCGACATTGTCGGCGGCAACCGCGGAGACAATGTGATCACCGGCATCAGCGACCAGCCAAACGTGCTGGACGGTCGTCAGGGCGATGATGTTTTGATTGGGGGCTCCGCCGCTGACACCTATGCGTTCGGGATTGCCTATGATTTCGACCGTATCGAGGAAGCCGCTGACGTCGAAGGCATTGTCGACACCATCGTCATGGGACAAGGGGTGCGCGCGGCCGATCTGATCTTGCGACGTGACGGTGACGATCTTTTGATTGACCTCGGCAACGGGCAGGACGTTTTGACCATCGTCGGCGGTTTGGCGACGACGACGGTGGAACGGATTTCCTTTGCCGAAGATCCTGATATGACCGTCGAGGACGTCCGTAACAGGCTGACCGAAGGCACCTCTGGAAATGATCAGCTCATCGGCTTCGACGACCGGGCCGATGTGCTTGATGGCGGCGAAGGCTCGGACGCTCTGATCGGGGGCACGGGGGATGACACCTATCATTTCGGCTATACCGGCGGACAAGATGAGATCATCGACACGGGCGGCGTCGACCGGCTTCAATTTGGCACGGGCATTGAGCCGGGGCATCTGACCTTCCGCGATGCCGATGGCGATCTTTTGATTGAGCTGACGGAAAGTGGCGACAGTGTTGTCATCATCGAGGGCACCAGCGCCGATGTGATCGAGGTTTTCGCATTTGAAAGCGGGCTCGAACTGAGCATGGCCGACATTCGAGAACAGCTTTTCAACGCGCAGGATATGAGCGGCGTCAACTATATTGACGCAACCTCGGTGGATCCGATCTGGACGATCATGCCCGGCACGGGAACGGATCAGGTCATCATGGGAGCCGATACGGTTGTTTCGCTGTCTCAGGGGGATGGTATGGACACACTCGTCCTGCCCGAAAGCCTTGGCGACGCCCGGATTCTATTGCCCGATTTCACGCCGACGCAGGTGCGTATTCGCTACAGCGGCTCGAATGATCTGTTGATTGAAGTGCCGGAAACCGGCGACCAGATCATTCTGGGCAATGCGCGGAGCCTCTCTGACATTCCGACGATTGTTTTTGGCGATTCAACCGAATGGCAAAAGGCCGATCTGATGGTTGCGATCACGGCCGGGGAGATCAGCGATTTTGACGATCTCATCACCGGAAGCAGCGCCAATGAGACCATCGAAGCTGGTACGGGCGATGACGATATTCAAGGCGGTGGCGGAGATGACAGCTATATCTTCACTCGTGGTGACGGCCGAGATGTTATCGCTGACAGTGCCGGGGATGCGGATGTTTTGACGATCAAAGGCTATACGCCCGATGACGTCACGGTGATGCGTCTCGAACAGGATCGGACCGAGATCGTGCTGCAATTCGCGGACACGATGGACCAAATCACGTTGCGCTATACCGGGGAGGCCGGCGATCAAGGCGTGGAGTCTGTTCAGTTTTCCGATGGCACCATATGGAGCCGCAGCGATCTGTTCACGATGAGCATAACGGAAGCGACACCTTTCGATGATACGCTTGTGGGCTCTGACGCGGACGATGTGCTCAACGGACTGGCCGGGGATGACCAGTTGGAGGGCGCGACCGGGAGTGACACTTATGTGATCTCCTACGGCCATGGTGACGACCTCGTCATCGACAGTGGCGGGGATGCGGATCGCATCGTGTTGCAGGGCGCTTTGCCAGATCAGGTGACAATCAGCCGCGATCTGAACCATCTCTATATCGAGGTGCCGGGTGGCGGCTCTGTCACCGTTCAGAACCATTTCTCAAATACGTCAAACCGGATCGAATATCTTGAATTCTCCAATGGCGAAGTCTGGGATACGGACGCAATCCTGATGGCCGCAATCGCACAGGCCAAGGCCACGGGCGGTACGATTTATGGCTCTTCGGGGCAGAACGACTATGTGCATACGTCCGGGGACGGCTTCTACACGATTTATGATTACGACGGTTCCGGGAGGTCGGCGAGCGACACGTTTACTTTCACGGATGTGAATGCTGAGGACGTGAGTTTTTCGCAGAACTCCGGTGGTGATTTGGTGATGACCCTTGCGAATGGAGAGGTGATCACGATCACCAATCAGTTCGTGCGAGGGTATACAGCGGGCTACAACACCAGCGGGTTGGAAACGATCATTTTTGCTGATGAAACCACGCTTGATGAGCAGGGGATCCATGACAAAGCCATGTCGGACATGAAAGTTTCCGGCTACGTTTTAGGGTCGGAGGACAAAGAGAATTACAGCCATAGTCTGGGCGATGGATCCTACACGATTTATGATTACGACGGTTCCGGGAGGTCGGCGAGCGACACGTTTACTTTCACGGATGTGAATGCTGAGGACGTGAGTTTTTCGCAGAACTCCGGTGGTGATTTGGTGATGACCCTTGCGAATGGAGAGGTGATCACGATCACCAATCAGTTCGTGCGAGGGTATGCGGGCTACAACACCAGCGGGTTGGAAACGATCATTTTTGCTGATGAAACCACGCTTGATGAGCAAGGGATCCGTGACAAAGCCATGTCGGACATGAAAGTTTCCGGCTACGTTTTAGGGTCGGAGTACAAAGAGAACTACAGCCATAGTCTGGGCGATGGATCCTACACGATTTATGATTACGACGGTTCCGGGAGGTCGGCGAGCGACACGTTTACTTTCACGGATGTGAATGCTGAGGACGTGAGTTTTTCGCAGAACTCCGGTGGTGATTTGGTGATGACCCTTGCGAATGGAGAGGTGATCACGATCACCAATCAGTTCGTGCGAGGGTATGCGGGCTACAACACCAGCGGGTTGGAAACGATCATTTTTGCTGATGAAACCACGCTTGATGAGCAAGGGATCCGTGACAAAGCCATGTCGGACATGAAAGTTTCCGGCTACGTTTTAGGGTCGGAGTACAAAGAGAACTACAGCCATAGTCTGGGCGATGGATCCTACACGATTTATGATTACGACGGTTCCGGGAGGTCGGCGAGCGACACGTTTACTTTCACGGATGTGAATGCTGAGGACGTGAGTTTTTCGCAGAACTCCGGTGGTGATTTGGTGATGACCCTTGCGAATGGAGAGGTGATCACGATCACCAATCAGTTCGTGCGAGGGTATACAGCGGGCTACAACACCAGCGGGTTGGAAACGATCATTTTTGCTGATGAAACCACGCTTGATGAGCAGGGGATCCATGACAAAACGGCTGCCGATGAGCTCGAATTCGCTGTGCTTGAGGCTGGCGAGTACCGCGCTTTGTCGTTCGATGGCAGCGGCAGTGGCGTCGATATCGAAGACATCACTTTGAGTGGTGCTTTCACGATCGAGAGCTGGGTGTATTTTCCCGCTGGTTCGACGTTGAACAACAATGACGGCTTGGTGAGTGCGGGCTCTGACGTGCCACAGGATCTGAACTTCGCCTATGGCAAGCTGCGTCTTTATTCCAATGTTGATGGTGCCAGTTCCGGTTATGACAAAATCAGCGCATCTGAGACCGCTCAGACGGGTGTTTGGACACATTATGCGGTTACGCGCGATGTCGACGGTATTCTGAAAATTTACGTCAATGGTGTCCTAGATGTGACAGCTGAGACGGCCTTTACAGAAGATTTCATCGTCGGCTTGCTTGGGGAAACCTCTGCTGGCATGTCTTACGCGCAGTTCGACGATATGCGCATCTGGTCCACGGATCTGAGCGAAAGCGACCTTCAACAAGGCATGTCAGGCAATGTTGATCTGAGCGATGTCGATCTGTTGCGCTCCTACAGCTTTGACGGCATGGATGCCTTGATTTCAGACGGCACCGGAAAAAGTGCCGATGTAGCCGTGCCAAACGGTGCCACTTTTGTGGCCTCAACCGCCCCCGTGTATCAGGGCAATAGCTTCCAAGGTAGCGATGCGGACGAGTTGATCTATGGCACATCCGGGGACGATATCCTGTCCGGCGGAGGCGGTACGGACCAACTTATGGGGGGCACGGGGTCAGACATATACCGCGTGTCCGGGCTGACCTCTCAGGATGTGATCCTTGAGGTGGGTGATCTCGCGGATATCGACCGTCTGGAATTGACCGACACGCTTTATGGTCAGGTGAAGCTGATCCAAAACGGGCTCGATCTTGAAATTCATACCCTGCGGGGTGGGTTGATCTCCGTACGAAACCAATTCTCTGACGATCCGGCACAACAGATCGAAATGCTTGTGTTCAAGGACGGCACCGAATGGGACGAGGCAAAGATCGCGGCAGTGGTTGCCGCGGGGTATGGCGATGAGGTCGTGTATGGTTCCGAGGCCGGAGACGTCTTCGAACACACAAAAGGTGACGGGTTTTACACGATCAGCGAGGCGCTGACATATAGCGACGGGGATGAGGTCGTCCTCTCGGAGACAAACACCGCGCTTGATCTGAGCTTCTATGGGACTGACGAGGTCATTTTTAAACAAGAGGGCGACAACCTTGTCCTCTATTACAGCACTGTCGAGCTTTTTGAGTTCTACGAAATCCACGGCTATTTCCTTGCTGATGGCGGTGTGAGTGTTCCAGAATTCCTGCTCTGGGATTTCGCGACAGAAGCCACTGTTGTCTATGATCAGACAGACGTTGCCGCGCGTCTCGTTTCCGACGCCGATACGCTGCTTCCGCCGAATGCGGAACAGACCGATGATTTCCCGTTCTTCCAGCCGGTCGAACTTCACTTTGCGGCAGAGGGACGTCAAATTGAGAGCTTCGACTTTGGCGACTGGACATTGGACAGCGTAGAGTTTGTCCAATACGGCAATCACCTTAAGGTCTACATCGAAGACAGCCTGTATATCTTTGACTATTTCGGACGCGCCGATGGCACGCTCTCGGTTGCGGAATTTATCATCGGTGGGCAAAGCTACAGCGATCAAATGATGATCGAGAGCCTGACGGGCTTCTCCTATGTCGAAGAGGTCAACACGACCGACGATGTGCTGATCTTGAATGATGTGACCTTCGATCAGATCACGTTCAGTGTCGTCAATGATTACGATTTGCGCATCACTTTGGACAATGGCGAAGAGATCACCATTGAGGAACAATTCCTGATCGCCGAAGAGAACGGCTCGCGTGCGATTGAGGCGATCGAATTCTCTGGCGGAACGGTTTTGACGCAAGACGAGATCAAAGATCTCATCTATGAGCATATGCAGGCGGCCGGGAGCGTTCACTACATCAACTATGCTGATGTTCTGTCTCATGTCGCCGGAAATGGCAGTTATGTCATCGAGGGGGCCACTTCGGCGGAAGGCTTGTTCTTTGCCGATGTGGCTTCGGATGCTGTGTCGCTGTCTCATGTCGGGAGTGATTTGCAACTGTCGCTCGAGAATGGCGAGGTGCTGACCGTCGTCAATTTCTTTGTCGAAAACGAAGCCGCCCGGCTGGGCATGGTGTCTTTCTCAGATGATGTATCGCTCTCGGGACAGGACCTGCGTGACCGCGTCGTCTCGGATATGAAGGCCAGCGGCGCGGTGATCGGCGATCACTACACCGAGACCTTCAGCCACACGCTGGGCGATGGCTCCTATACGATCACCAACTTCGACGACAATGATCGCGCGGATCGCCTGGTCTTCACCGATGTGAATTCCGAAGACGTTACGCTGTCGCATGTCGGCACCAATCTGACCTTCACCCTGTCGAATGGCGAGGTGATCACTGTCGTCAGCCATTTCGATGAGGATTTGGACTATCGTCTCGAAGAGGTCGAATTTGCAGATGGGGTCATCCTGTCGGAGCAAACACTGCGTGACCGCGTCGTGTCGGACATGAAGGCCAGCGGCGCGGTGATCGGCGATCACTACATCGAGACCTTCAATCACACACTGGGCGATGGCTCCTACACGATCAGCAATTTCGATAACAATGATCGGACGGACCGCCTTGTCTTCACGGATGTGAATTCCGAAGACGTTACGCTGTCTCATGTTGGCACCAATCTGACCTTCACCCTGTCGAATGGTGAGGTGATCACTGTCGTCAGCCATTTCGATGAGAATTTGGTCTATCGTCTCGAAGAGGTCGAATTTGCAGATGGGGTCATCCTGTCGGAGCAAACACTGCGTGACCGCGTTGTCTCGGATATGAAGGCCAGCGGTGCGGTGATCGGCGATCACTACATCGAGACCTTCAATCACACACTGGGCGATGGCTCCTACACGATCAGCAATTTCGATAACAATGATCGGACGGACCGCCTTGTCTTCACGGATGTGAATTCCGAAGACGTTACGCTGTCTCATGTTGGCACCAATCTGACCTTCACCCTGTCGAATGGTGAGGTGATCACTGTCGTCAGCCATTTCGATGAGAATTTGGTCTATCGTCTCGAAGAGGTCGAATTTGCAGATGGGGTCATCCTGTCGGAGCAAACACTGCGTGACCGCGTCGTCTCGGATATGAAGGCCAGCGGTGCGGTGATCGGCGATCACTACATCGAGACCTTCAATCACACACTGGGCGATGGCTCCTACACGATCAGCAATTTCGATAACAATGATCGGACGGACCGCCTTGTCTTCACGGATGTTGATGCGGATGAGGTGAACCTGACGCAGGATGGGGCCAACCTCATCTTCACCCTGTCCAATGGTGAGATGGTCACCATTGTGAACTATTTTGATAGCGATAACGACTATCGTCTCGAAGAGGTGGAATTCTCGGACGGCACGGTTTGGACGCCGACGGAAATTCTTGTCGCAGTTGTCCCTGCGCTCAATGTCATCACGGGTACTGAAAATGCGGACGTGTTGACCGGCACCGATGCGGGCGATCTGTTGACCGGCCTGACTGGCGACGACACGCTGACGGGTGGCGCCGGCAATGACACCTATGTCTATGCGGCAGGTGACGGGCGCGATGTGATCGTCGAAAATGGCGGAACCGATCGCATCGAAATCACAGGCTATGAGAGTGACGATATTCGTTATTCCCGCAACGGCCGCGATGGCACAGATCTGATCTTGACGCTGGGCGACGCTGGCGACCAGATCACGATCGTCAACGGCTATTCTGGTACGACAAGCCTGATCGAAACGCTCTATCTTGTGGACAGCGATACGTCGATTTTGCTGGCCGATGTGCGCGAAACCATCTTTTTGGGCACCGCGACCGAGGGGGCAGATACCATCACGGGCACTGCGTCTGACAACACGATCCAAGGTGGTGCAGGGGCTGATCGCCTCAGCGGCCAAGGGGGCGATGACGCGTATCTCTATGCCGCAGGGGACGGGGATGATCGCATTCATGACACCGGTGGCGACAGCGATGACCGCCTCGTGCTTCTTGACTACAATCAGGAAGACCTTGTCTGGGTGGCCCGCACGGGCGTGAATGGCACAGATATGGTGCTGAAATTCACCGGCGAGACGGACCGTGTCACGCTGGAAGGCGCCCTTGCGAGCGGAACGGATGGTGTTGATACCATCGTCTTTGCCGATGGCTCCGAATGGGGCCGTGACACCCTTCGCATGGTCACGCTTTATGGGGCGCAATCTGTCAGCGACGATTTGATTGTTGGCTTTGATGGCGATGATACCCTCTACGGAGGAACGGGTGACGACACGCTCAGGGGGCTGGACGGCGCAGATACCTATGTCATGTCCCGCGGAAATGGCCTCGATGAGATTCAGGACAGCGGAACCGACGGCGCGACCGACCGCATTGAATTCGTCAATTTCGTGTCATCGGAAACCTCGGTGAAACGCTTGTTTAAAGGTAGCGACACGGTTGTCTTTGAGTTTGCGACCTCTTCGGGCGATGTTGTTACCGTGTTCAATGCACTGGCCCTTGATGGCACAGGGATTGAGGAGATCGTCTTCTCCGATGCCGTGACTTGGACCCGCGAAGACATTCTTGAGAAAATCGACAATGTCGCCCCTGTGGCAGTCGACGATGGCTATTTTACCGCGACTGAAGGCAGCAGCCTGACCATTGACGCGACGGACCTTTTGAAAAACGACTACGACCCAGATGGTCAAGCGCTCCAGATCATCGCCGTGAATGGCGGTGAGCATGGTGTCGCTGAGCTGAATGCCGATGGCGATGTCGTCTTTACTGGCACGGAGGGTTTCACGGGGGCCACCAGTCTGACCTATACGGTCAGTGATGGGCAAAACGGCATTTCCACCGCCTCCGTTTCTTTGCGCATCCGACCACAGGCCGAAGCGCGCGATGACGAGGGCTTTACGCTTGAAGAAGATGGCTCCATCAACATCTCCTCAGAGCGGCTGCTGTCCAACGATGCCGATGGCGATCGTATGATCATCGGGCAGGTCTATGATGCGGTGAATGGCACGGTCAGCCTCAACAGTGATGGCAATATCGTCTTTACACCTTTCGCCGATTTCAATGGTGTCGCGCGTTTCAGCTACGGTGCGAATACCCCGGAAGGCGGTCGCGCAGATGCCATCGTGACGCTCAACGTGACGGCGGTCAACGATGCGCCGGAGGCCGCCAATGACAGTGGCTATCAGACACTCGAAGAAACACCGTTCCAAATCTGGTCAGGTGATCTTTTGGCCAATGACAGCGATCTGGACGGCGACTCGCTCACCCTGGTCTCTGTCGCGGGCAATGAAAATGTCGCGGTCGAGCTGACGGATGACGGTTATGTGCTGGTCACGCCCGCCGCGTATTTCTTTGGCACTGCGAGCTTCACCTATACAGTGGCCGATCCCGATGGGTTGGAAAGCACTGCAACGGTCAGTTTCTATGTTGAGCCGGTGAACAACGCGCCGGAGCCGCAAGGCGATAGCTACAGCATGGATGAAGACGATATCATCCTGATTTCGGCGACTGATCTTATCGCCAATGACTTGGAATGGGATGGTGACCCTCTGACCGTCACGCAGGTCTTCGGCGCCCAGAATGGCACCGCCACCTTGCTCGACAATGGCACGATCGAGTTCCGTGCAGGCGGCAACTTCAATGGGGAGGCGCGCTTTACCTACCGCGTTGATGACGGACAGGGCGGGCAGGGCGATGCCGTGGTGACGGTTACCGTCAACCCGGTCAACGACATTCCGACGCCAAATAACGACATTTATGTCAATATCTCCGCCCTCAACGGGTTCGAGGATGAGCCGATCATCATTCCGATCTCGCTGCTTTTGGCGAATGATACCGACATTGAGGACGGCGGCGTGCAATTCGTCGATGTCTCCGCCGGGATCAATGGCGATATCACCTATAATGACGATGGCGACCTCGTCTTTACGCCGGATCAGGATTTCTGGGGCGCAACCTCGTTCTCCTACAGTGTGCGCGATACGGATGGCGCAGTGAATTCGGCGACTGTCTCGCTTTGGTTCGAAAATGTCGGAGACGCGCCGCCGGTTGCAAACACCGATGTGATTGAACTTTATGAAGATACGCCGATCGTCATTCCCTTCTCGGTCCTGCTGGGCAATGACACGGACATCGACCGCGATGAGTTGCGCGTTGTGGGCTGGCAAAGCCGTGGGGTGTATTTTGATCTGAACGGGGAGGTCACCTTTACGGAGGATGGCACCGGGTTTATTTTCACCCCGAATTTGAACGTAACCTCCTCGGATGGGTTCTTGTATGCTGTCACCGATGATGCCGATGGCACCTCTTTGGGGTTGGTCGATTTGCGGATCACGCCCGTACAAGATGATCCGACGGCGGTCGGTGATACGCTCTCTGCAACACCGCTGGACGTGCCGCTGATTATCCGCATCTCGGATTTGATCGAGAATGACTTTGACGTGGATGAAGAACCCGTCATTTTCTCGCAGCTGTTGAGCAGCTCCGCAGGTGTGATCGAGCAATATAGCGATGAGTTCGCCATCGTTCGTTTCGATACCGGGTTCAGCGGTCAGGTCGATCTGAGCTACGAAATCCGCGATGCCGGGGGCCTCGCCGATGAGGCCGGGATCGAAGCGCTCGTGGCTCCAGCCTATGATGGCATCCAGACCGGGACGGATCTGCGGGATCTGATGATCGGCAACGCTCTGGACGAGCAGATTTCCGGCGGGCTCGGCGATGATGACATCTTCGGCGAAGCAGGCGCGGATGTCCTGTCCGGCGGCGAGGGTGATGATCTGATCATGGGCGGCGACGGCGATGATGTGATCATCGGCGGTGACGGTGCGGATGAGATCGACGGTGGCGACGGCCATGACGCGGTAAGCTTTGAGGGTTCAAACGTCGGCGTGCGTGCCGATCTGTCGTCGCGTCTCGGACAGGGCGGACATGCCCAGGGCGATACCTATGATAATGTCGAAGAACTGCGCGGGTCAGCCTATGGGGATCAGCTCTATGGCTCTGCGAATGCAGACACTCTGCGCGGTGAGGCGGGCAATGACCTGCTTTCTGGCAACGCAGGCGATGACACTCTTGTGGGTGGTCTGGGTAACGATACGCTCGAAGGTGGGCTTGGAGCGGATGTGCTGATTGGTGGTGACGGCACGGATACCGCCGATTACACCAACTCTGAGCTCGGCGTTGAAATTTCGCTGCAAAACGGCACGGCGATCGGCGGTGAGGCAGAGGGTGATACGCTTGAGGGCATCGAAAACCTGATCGGCACGATCGAGGCGGATGTTCTCGAAGGGTCTGACGACGCCAACACGCTCTATGGCGGACGTGGCGACGATATCCTGCGCGGACTTGATGGCGACGATACATTGATCGGCGGGCGCGGCGCGGATACTATGTCTGGCGGCGCCGGGATCGACACGGCGAGCTACACACAGTCTGCGGAAGGTGTCGTGGTCAATATGCTTGATGGCTCTGCCGGTGGCGGCGAAGCGCTCGGAGATACCTTCGACGGGATCGAGATCATTCGCGGCTCCTATCATGACGATACGATCATCGGAGACGAAGCGGATAACACCCTGCAAGGCGGGCAGGGCGCAGACCTGCTTGATGGCGGGGACGGGTTCGACACGCTGGATTATTCCGGCGAGGATGAAGCCATCACCATCGACTTGCAATCCGGGCTCGGCTCTGCCGGGGCCGCAGATGGCGATCAAGTGAGCAATTTCGAAGCTGTGGTCGGCACCAACTGGGACGATACGATCCTTGGTAGCGATAGCGATGACGTAATCTCCGGCGGGATCGGGAATGATACGCTTGCGGGCCGGGCCGGCTCTGACAGCTATCGCTTCGGGTTTGGGTTCGGCACGGATGTCGTGACCGAAGCCGGGCTGGCCTCCGATCTCGATCAGGTCTTGTTCGAGATGGCGGTGGAACCGCGCGATGTGTCTTTGGTGCAGGAAGGCGACGATCTCTTGATCGAACTGGAACGCGAGGTCGGCATTGTAACGGACACGCTGCGCATCACAGATCATTTCCTCGCAGAGGAAAGTGGCGTCGAACAGATCGTTTTTGCCGATGGCACGATCTGGGATCGCGATCAAATCGAAACGCTTGCCCGGCTTGGCCGGTTCAATGCGGCGGATGACCTTGAACTCTTCGCGGTGGAAGACGAAGTCTTTACCTTCGATGTTGCACGCCTTCTCGAAAACGACGCGTCCGAAGGTGTCGATCAGCTTGAAATCGTGCGTGTTCTTTCCGTCTCCGGCGGTACGCCCAGCCTATCGGCAGAGGGTGTTCTGACCTTCCTTGGCGATGAGAACTTCAACGGGGATGCCTTCTTCGACTATGTGGTGCGCGATCCTTACGGGCGCGAAAGCACGGCACGGGTCGAGGTCAATCTGGCGCCGGTCAACGATGCGCCCGAAGCTGCCAATGACGGGGTGTTCTATGGCGTCGAAGATGAGCCTCTGTTCATCAGCTACGAAGACCTCTTGGGCAACGACTTTGACATTGACGGGGATACATTGACGGTTGTGGCCTTTGAGCCGCTCTATGACAGTGAGGGCAATCCGCTTAATACCAGCTACAAAACGCCCCTGACGAATGGCGACATGGGCCCGACCGAGGGGGGCTGGCTGTTTGAGGCGATCCCCGATCACTTCGGCTTTGCGGGGTTCACCTACACGGTCGCCGACCCCGACGGGGCAATGTCCAAGGCCGAGGTCGAGCTTTATTTCACACCGGTCAATGATGCTCCGCGCAGTGGCGGCGACTCGCTGACTTTGCGGATGGACAAGACCAATGTGATTGCTCTGAATGACTTCCTTGGCAATGACAGTGATCCAGAAGGGGATGCGTTCTCCTTCGAAGGGGTGCATTCCGTGGTCGGCGGTACGCTTGTTGAGGTCGTGGATGCCGAGGGCTCCTATTACGAATTCGTCGCGGACGCACTCGGCGAGGCGAGTTTCCAATACGATCTCGAGGATGAGCACGGCGCACGCAGCACACATACGGTGGAGATCACCGTCATCCCGCTGAACGATCCGCCACATGCCAGCAACGATGGCGGGTTTGAGACCTATGAAGATCAGGTTCTGATCATTGATCCGGCCAATCTTCTGGCCAATGACAGCGACCCGAACGGTGATATGATCGTGGTGAGTGAGGTGGAACGCTTCCCGCTGAACGGTAAAGTCGAAATGCTCGAAGACGGACGCATCGCCTTCACGCCGCGCAGTGATTACAATGGCGAGGCGGGCTTTGAATATACCATCACCGATGGCGAATACACCGCGACGGCCTTTGTCAGTATCACCGTCATTCCTATGAATGATGCGCCGGTGCTGCGCGATGATGTCACCTATGGCCTCGAAGACGAGCCCATCACGATCATTCCGGGCGAGATTTTCGGCAATGATTACGATGCCGATGGCGATGTTCTGTTTATCGAAAGCTCTGAAATCATGGGCGTTCTGGCGCCAAGCTATATGGCGGTCGCCAGTGGGATTTCGCTCGATACGGGCGATCTCCCGGATTGGCTCAGCTATGATGCGGCAATAAAGCTTTTGAGCGGGGAGATGCCGGAAGATTTCGGCGAAGACGAGACCGTTACCGTCACCGCCAGTGCGACGATGACGCGTTACGAAGGTATGGCTTCGGCCATTCTTGCGGCAAATGTTATTGGCACCGATGCGAGCGGAGAGCCGATCTACAGGGAGGGCGTCGAGGCCTATGTCCGTGACGTTCTAGGGCTGGCGACCGAGGTGACATCTGTCTCTCCGATCCTCACCTTTACGGCTGCGGATGCAGACACGCTGGCGCGCGGCATTGATCTGGATGAACTCTTCGCGGAGCAGGGGTTCGTTCGCGACACCCACAGCAGTAGCCTGAACCTGGCGGACAACCTGTCCGACGAGGTGACGGTGAGCTTGACGATGACCGATGGCTCCGATGTGCCGGAGTGGTTGATCTTCGATGCTGAAACCCTTTCGGTTTCGGGGGAAATGCCGGAGGGCACAACCCTGCCCCTTCATCTGACGCTGAGCCTGAGCTTGCCGACTGAAGAGGGAGAGTTGGTTCACCCTGAGAGCCTGAGCATCACCGATGCGACAGAGCTGGCGCAAGGGATGCAGTTTGCCGATAGCCAGCCGGTCGCGGTGATCGGCTCTGCGGACTATACCGTCAGCGCCGCGGGTGCGAACGGGCATCCGCTGCCGTCGTGGATTGATTTCGATGCCGACAACATGGCGCTGGTGGCAACAGACATCGCGCCTGCGGAAGACGAAGGTCTGTTGCGGCTTCAGATCAGCTTTACCCCAACGATGCCTGAGGGCATGGTTGTGCCGGAAAACATGCATCTGTCCAGCGATCTGGGCTTCTCGCTTGAATTCGTCATTGATCCGGCAGTTGGCATTGATCCGATGATCAATACGCTGCTGCAAAACGCCGCCTTCTTCACCGAACAAGGACTGTTCGCCCTGCCGGAGGTGGGTGCGGAAAGCCTTGTTGCGACGAAAGCCAACCTTGCTGATCTGCCGGATTGGTTGTCCTTTGACACTGAGACGATGCAATTCGAAGGCACGGCCCCCGCGCAATATGTCGGCGCGGTGCAAACCCGTGTGGATGTTGCCGCAGATGGCACGTGGCCAGCCTATTCGATCATCAGCGATCAGGTGATTGACACGGCCTTCGAGATCACGTCAGGCGGCGGTTTTGGCGGCGGATATACCGATGAAACCATCACGCTGACCCGTCCCGAAGATTTCAATGGCGCATTTGCCCTGAAATACTGGGCGAATGATGGCAAGGACGGGATCTCCGAAGACCCTGCCGTTGTGGTGGTCAATGTTCTGCCGCAGCGCGAATTGCCCGATGCGGGGACCGATGTCTTTGCCGGTGTCGAAGATACCCCTCTGAGCTTTACGCTTGCGGAGGTTCTGGCCAACGATGTGGACGATGATCGCGATCCCGTGCGTGTCCTGTCGATCGGCACACCGTCGGAGGGCGAGATAGAGGTGATCCTGTCCGAACAGGTGATCTCCGCCCCGGTAGATTTGCCGGCGCTGGAGGGCGGTGTTGTGACTGCGACGCTCGCCAATGGCGATCCTCTGCCCGATTATGTGCAATCCGTCGATGCGCTGACAGGGGCCATCATAGCCATCGTGCCTTTGGATGTGCTGGATGATCTTGATGTCGTCTGGACAATTGCCAATGACGACGAAAGTGCCAGCGTGACGCAGTTTGTGACCTTCGACGGCAATGTGGGTGTGATGCTGACTTATACGCCTCCCGCTGAGCAAAACGGGCGTTTCTCGCTTGATTATACGCTCACGGACGATGCGGAAGGCTCTTCTGTCGGGCAGATTTACCTCGACATCGCGCCGGTCAGCGATCCTCCGGTTGCGGTGGGCGATGTGGTCAACACGATTGAAGATCAGGCAATTACGATTTCGCCGGAGCTTTTGTTGGCAAATGACACGGATGTTGACGGTGATGATCTGACATTGCTGCGTGTGTTCAACGCTTTGAATGGCACGGTTGATCTCGTTGATGGCGCGATCCTCTTTACGCCTGACGTCAATTTCACCGGGACGGCTCAGTTTGAATACGAGGTCACGGATGGCATTGACGGCTCCGACACCGGAGTGGTTTCCGTCAATGTTGTCGATAACAATGATGCACCTGTTGCGCTCACCGATCTGTTCGAAGGCACGGAAGACCAGTCTATCGTGATTGATCCGGCAACGCTTTTGGCCAATGACAGTGATCCGAATGCCGAGGATACGGTCAGTTTCGTGCGTATCTTGGCGGCCGGAACGGATGGCAATGCCTTTGAACGTCCGGATGGCACCTGGCTGCTGACGCCGAATGGCGATGTGAACGGTGTTGTAATCTTCGATTATATCATTACCGATGGGCGCCGACAGACCACCGGGCAGATCGAGATTGATTTCGCGCCTGTGAACGATGCGCCGACCGTGCGCGACGACAGTGGTTTCGAAGCGTTGGAGGACACTCCATTCACGATGACGGCGGCTGACCTTCTGGCCAATGACACGGATGTGGAAGGGGATGATTTTAGCCTCGTTGCCGTGTTCGATGGCGACAATGGGGCCGTCGAAATGGTGGATGGCGTGATCACCTTTACGCCGCGTGAAAACTATTTTGGCAATGCGGGTTTCCACTACACGGTGCGTGATGTGCATGGCGCAGAGAGCGAAGGCTATGTCACGTTGACAGTCATGCCCGGTAACGACACGCCGTTTGCGGTCAACGATGTCATGCAGATGGAGGAAGACGGGACGCTTCTGGTCGATCCGGCGGTGCTTTTGGCCAATGATGTGGACGCGGACGGTGATGTGTTGAGCTTTGTCGGCTTCGATGCCGACCCGCGTCTCAGCGAGAATGGCGATGGTACGTTCACCTTTGTGCCTGAGGCTGATTTCTATGGTGTCGCGCGTCTTTGGTACACGATCGAAGATGGGGTAGGTGGGACGGATCGCGCTTATCTCGATATCGAGGTAGAGAACACGCCTGATACCCCTGTGGCTGCGGATGATTATCTGAGCATGAGCGGTGGCAACGATTTGCTCATTCCGTTTGCGGCGCTGCTCGGCAACGATGGCGATGTGGACGGTGATGTCCTCACCGTGACGGAGGTCTCAGAGGCCATCGGGGTGACCGTGTCTTTGGACGCGTTCAACCGTGTCGTCGTGACGCCGAATGCGGGCGTGAGCGGGGCGGCACAGTTCACCTACACGATGGCAGATACAACTGGGCGTACGGACAGTGCGACCGTTTATCTGGATATTGAAAACGCGGCACCGGAGCTCTTGTCGGCCTTGCCGGATATGACCGAGGACAGCTCTGGTCAAGCGCTCGTGAAAGGCGTGCCTTTCACCATTGATGTGACGGGTTTCGCGTTTTATGACGCCGATGGTGACAGCCTGAGCTATTCCGCACAGCTTTCGGATGGAACGACACTGCCCTATTGGATGTCGCTGCAGAACGGTATGTTGACAGGCGTTGTCCCGCATGACGCGGCGAACGAATGGGAAATCGAACTGACGGCCTCAGATGGCCAGGCTTCGGTTTCCGATGTGCTCAGCCTGTCCTTTGGTGCGGCAAATGTCCTGTTCGACACGGCAGACGATGACTTGATCTCTGCTGGTGGTGGCGACGATGTGATTGTCTACACGTCGGGTCATGACACGATCATGGGCGATCAGGAGAACACAGGGCTCGATACGCTTGACCTGAGCCAATATGCGGCAGATGAGGTGAGCTTTGCCGTCGATGGACATAATGTTGTCATCACGGTGCCGGATGGCTCGGTGACGCTGCATTATCAGCTGTGGTATGAGCTTGGGGCGGATCGCTCGAACATTGAGACGATCCTGTTCTCCGATGCCACGCTGGATGAAGCCGCGATCAAGGCGCGGGCGCTTTCGGATCAGGCGAGCGATGGCGATGATCTTGTGGTTGGTTCCATTCAGGGGGATGTTTTGTCTTCCTTGGCGGGAGATGATGAAATTCGGGCCGGCGATGGCGCTGACACGATCATCTACACCTCTGGTGACGATACGATCATGGGCTTCAAATACAATATGGGCGCGGATACGCTTGATCTGAGCCAGTACGCAGCGGCGGATGTCAGCTTTGCCATTGATGGCTATAATGTTGTCATCACGGTGCCGGACGGGTCTGTGA
Organism: uncultured Celeribacter sp.; assembly: GCF_963675965.1. Lineage (NCBI taxonomy): Bacteria > Pseudomonadati > Pseudomonadota > Alphaproteobacteria > Rhodobacterales > Roseobacteraceae > Celeribacter > uncultured Celeribacter sp. The sequence goes on from NZ_OY780935.1 coordinate 3,441,189, forward strand.
CGCTGCACTACCAGCTGCGCTATGACGTCGGAAACGTGCGCTCGAACATCGAGACGATCCAGTTCTCTGACAGTGTTCTGGACGAGGCGGGGATCAAGGCGCGGGCGCTTTCGGATCAGGCGAGCGATGGCGATGATGTTCTCTACGGCTCCACCAAGGACGATGCGCTGTCCTCACTGGCGGGCGATGACTTGATCTCTGCTGGTGGTGGCGACGATGTGATTGTCTACACGTCGGGTCATGACACGATCATGGGCGATCAGGAGAACACAGGGCTCGATACGCTTGACCTGAGCCAATATGCGGCAGATGAGGTGAGCTTTGCCGTCGATGGACATAATGTTGTCATCACGGTGCCGGATGGCTCGGTGACGCTGCATTATCAGCTGTGGTATGAGCTTGGGGCGGATCGCTCGAACATTGAGACGATCCTGTTCTCCGATGCCACGCTGGATGAAGCCGCGATCAAGGCGCGGGCGCTTTCGGATCAGGCGAGCGATGGCGATGATCTTGTGGTTGGTTCCATTCAGGGGGATGTTTTGTCTTCCTTGGCGGGAGATGATGAAATTCGGGCCGGCGATGGCGCTGACACGATCATCTACACCTCTGGTTACGATACGATCATGGGCTTCAAATACAATATGGGCGCGGATACGCTTGATCTGAGCCAGTACGCAGCGGCGGATGTCAGCTTTGCCATTGATGGCTATAATGTTGTCATCACGGTGCCGGACGGGTCTGTGACGCTGCACTACCAGCTGCGCTATGACGTCGGAAACGTGCGCTCGAACATCGAGACGATCCAGTTCTCTGACAGTGTTCTGGACGAGGCGGGGATCAAGGCGCGGGCGCTTTCGGATCAGGCGAGCGATGGCGATGATGTTCTCTACGGCTCCCCCAAGGACGATGCGCTGTCCTCACTGGCGGGCGATGACTTGATCTCTGCTGGTGGTGGCGACGATGTGATTGTCTACACGTCGGGTCATGACACGATCATGGGCGATCAGGAGAACACAGGGCTCGATACGCTTGACCTGAGCCAATATGCGGCAGATGAGGTGAGCTTTGCCGTCGATGGACATAATGTTGTCATCACGGTGCCGGATGGCTCGGTGACGCTGCATTATCAGCTGTGGTATGAGCTTGGGGCGGATCGCTCGAACATTGAGACGATCCTGTTCTCCGATGCCACGCTGGATGAAGCCGCGATCAAGGCGCGGGCGCTTTCGGATCAGGCGAGCGATGGCGATGATCTTGTGGTTGGTTCCATTCAGGGGGATGTTTTGTCTTCCTTGGCGGGAGATGATGAAATTCGGGCCGGCGATGGCGCTGACACGATCATCTACACCTCTGGTTACGATACGATCATGGGCAGCAAATACAATATGGGCGCGGATACGCTTGATCTGAGCCAGTACGCAGCGGCGGATGTCAGCTTTGCCATTGATGGCAATAATGTTGTCATCACGGTGCCGGACGGGTCTGTGACGCTGCACTACCAGCTGCGCTATGACGTCGGAAACGTGCGCTCGAACATCGAGACGATCCAGTTCTCTGACAGTGTTCTGGACGAGGCGGGGATCAAGGCGCGGGCGCTTTCGGATCAGGCGAGCGATGGCGATGATGTTCTCTACGGCTCCCCCAAGGACGATGCGCTGTCCTCACTGGCGGGCGATGACTTGATCTCTGCTGGTGGTGGCGACGATGTGATTGTCTACACGTCGGGTCATGACACGATCATGGGCGATCAGGAGAACACAGGGCTCGATACGCTTGACCTGAGCCAATATGCGGCAGATGAGGTGAGCTTTGCCGTCGATGGACATAATGTTGTCATCACGGTGCCGGATGGCTCGGTGACGCTGCATTATCAGCTGTGGTATGAGCTTGGGGCGGATCGCTCGAACATTGAGACGATCCTGTTCTCCGATGCCACGCTGGATGAAGCCGCGATCAAGGCGCGGGCGCTTTCGGATCAGGCGAGCGATGGCGATGATCTTGTGGTTGGTTCCATTCAGGGGGATGTTTTGTCTTCCTTGGCGGGAGATGATGAAATTCGGGCCGGCGATGGCGCTGACACGATCATCTACACCTCTGGTTACGATACGATCATGGGCAGCAAATACAATATGGGCGCGGATACGCTTGATCTGAGCCAGTACGCAGCGGCGGATGTCAGCTTTGCCATTGATGGCTATAATGTTGTCATCACGGTGCCGGACGGGTCTGTGACGCTGCACTACCAGCTGCGCTATGACGTCGGAAACGTGCGCTCGAACATCGAGACGATCCAGTTCTCTGACAGTGTTCTGGACGAGGCGGGGATCAAGGCGCGGGCGCTTTCGGATCAGGCGAGCGATGGCGATGATGTTCTCTACGGCTCCACCAAGGACGATGCGCTGTCCTCACTGGCGGGCGATGACTTGATCTCTGCTGGTGGTGGCGACGATGTGATTGTCTACACGTCGGGTCATGACACGATCATGGGCGATCAGGAGAACACAGGGCTCGATACGCTTGACCTGAGCCAATATGCGGCAGATGAGGTGAGCTTTGCCGTCGATGGACATAATGTTGTCATCACGGTGCCGGATGGCTCGGTGACGCTGCATTATCAGCTGTGGTATGAGCTTGGGGCGGATCGCTCGAACATTGAGACGATCCTGTTCTCCGATGCCACGCTGGATGAAGCCGCGATCAAAACTCATGCCGTCGGAAACCTGACTGCTTTGAGCATCGACGCACAGCAGGGCGTAGAGGATAATTTTGTCGACATCACGCTTCCGACAGAGGCTATCACTGCGCTCGATTCCGAGACGCTCAGCATGGTTCTCACCCGTGAGGGCGGTACGGCCTTGCCAGAGTGGTTGAGCTTTGACGCAGAGACATTGCGCCTGAGCGGTCAGCCGCCAGCAAACTTTAACGGCGTGCTCGCCTTGCAGCTTGCTGTTTCTGACGGTGTGACGGAGCTTGTCGATGCTTTCATGCTTGAAATCACGCCTGTAAACGATGCGCCTGTCCTGTTGGCGCCTTTCTCTGACCGTTATGTGGATGAGGACGAACCGTTCGATTTGAGCCTGCAAAGCGGTCTTTTGAGCGATGTGGACGGGGATGATCTGACCTTCAGCCTGACGCTGGAGAATGGCGATCCTCTGCCAGAGTGGCTGGTGTTTGATGAGGTGCGGTTTGCACTGACCGGGCAGCCGCCGCAGGACTTTGCCGAGGAGGTCGCGCTTCGCCTGAGCATCAGTGATGGCACGGTGGTGATTTCTGATGACTTCTCGCTGCATGTCTCTCCGGTCAACGACGCACCAGTTTTGCTGACGCCGCTGCTCGATGTGACGAGCGACAATGATGGCGCAACCCTGACCTCCGGGCAGGTCTTTACCATCGACGTTCAGACCTCGGCCTTTGACGATCCCGATGGTGATGACCTCGCCTTTGCGGCGCGTCTTGCCAACGGTGATGATCTGCCGGATTGGCTGAGTTTCGATGGGGCGACATGGTCAGGAACGGCGCCGCGTCAGGCGGCGGGTGTCTGGGAAATCGAATTGCTTGCCTCTGATGGCACGTTCGAGATTTCGGATGTCTTCACCATGACTTTTGAAGAAGGCAATACCCTTCCGGTTGCTGTGGCGGACGCCTTTGATGTGACGGTTCCGACACCTGTCTTTGTTGAGGCCTCGGCGCTTTTGGCGAATGACACGGATCTGGATGGCGACGCGCTTTCCGTGATTGCCGTGGGCACCAGCGACAATGCGCAGATCGGCTTTGAAAATGGGGTCATCAGCTATCTTGCCGATTATGACTTCGAGGGGGAGGACAGCTTTACCTATACGGTAAGTGATGGCTTTGACACGGCGACGGGGACTGTCCTAGTGAGTGTCGATAACCCCTATCTGAACGAAGATGGGACGGTTGACGAAGACGCTGTTGCGGCGGCGGCAGCCTCGGGTGCGTCTGCGACGACTTACGACTTGACGGGCAGTTCCGGCGATGATGTTCTGACGGGCGGCGCGGGCAATGACACCTTGTCGGGTGGCGATGGCGACGACATCGTGATCGGTGGCGAAGGCATCAATGTGCTGACAGGAGGGACGGGCAATGACCGGCTCTTCGGCGGCACAGGCTCTGATCAGTTCCGCTATCAGGCCGGAAGTGGGAAGGATACGATCTATGGTTTCCAGGGCTCTCTTGCGACGCGTCTGTCTTATATTGAAGGGGATGAACTTCAGCTTTCCATCGACGAGATCGACAGTTTCGACGACCTGCTGACCTATGCCTCAGAGGAAAACGGTGGCGTTCTGTTTGATTTCGGCAACGGAGATGAACTTTTCCTGGCAGGGACCCAGCTTGCGGCCCTCGACGGCGATCAATTCTCGTTCTACTAAATCCTCCATCCATGGGGCGATACGTTCGCCCTCATGGACATTTGGAATAGGGCATATTTGAATTATCCGAGCTGTGCGGGGGGCACATGGGCAGCGATAAAAATAGTTACACAACCGCTTTGCAGCGGGTGAAAAAATCTTTTTGGTTTGTGGGTGTCTTCAGTGCTTTGGTGAACATTCTGATGTTAACCGGCCCGATGTTCATGTTGCAGATTTACGACCGTGTTCTGTCTTCTGGTTCTGTGCCGACCCTGCAGGGTCTGTTCATCATCGTCGTGGTTCTGTTTACATTCCTTGGCCTCTACGATTTTCTGCGCGTGAGACTTTTGTCGCGGGCGGCTTACCGGCTTGACCGGGACACGGGGCCTCAGGCTTTCGACATCTGGTTGCGCTCCGGACTGCGCTCGGGCGGTGCCGTGGCGCGCCCCCTGAATGATCTGGCGGCTGCACGCGGATTTCTCACCAGTCCAGCCATTCTCGGCATGTTCGATCTGCCTTGGATACCGCTCTATATGCTGATCGTTTTCTTGGTGCATCCGTGGTTGGGGATGTTGACGTTGTTCGGGGTGGCTGTTGTTTTGTCTCTCACCCTACTGAACCAGTTCGTGACACGCAAATCTTTGAAATCCGCCATTGCGATGGATGCGCAAGAGAGCTTTTTCGTAGAACAATCCCGTCGCAATGCGGAGAGTATTCTGCCGCAAGGCATGGGGCCACGGGTGCGGGGGTTGTGGAGCGATATGCATAAAGTCGGTTTGGCGACAGGTCAGATCGGTGCTGATCGCGGCGAAGGGTTTGCGGCTGCGGTCAAGGCGTTTCGCATGTTGCTGCAAAGCTCTCTTTTGGCGCTTGGTGGCTATCTCGCATTGCAACAGGAAATTTCGGCGGGCATGATCGTCGCGACCTCGATCATCGCGGGCCGTGCTCTGGCGCCGGTCGATCAGGTGCTTGGCCAATGGAAAGCGATTGTCCGGGCGCGCGAGGCACATGCGCGGCTTAAAACCCTCTTTGCCACAGAGGAAGAACAAGAGCTCCGCAAAGCGGACTTGCCGGCTCCCGAAGGGGAACTTCTGGTTCAGGGGCTGACGAAATATTCGCCCGGTGCACGGATTGGGGATCGCCCGCCCATTTTGAACAACGTCTCTTTCCGTCTCGAGCCAGGCGACGCCATGGGTGTGATCGGTCCGAGTGCTTCGGGCAAATCGACGCTTGCGCGATTGCTCGTGGGGGCCTGGAGGGCCGATGCCGGGGAGGTCCGTCTGGACGGGGCCGCCTTGGATCAGTGGAACAGTACGGCCCTTGGTCAACATATCGGTTACCTGCCGCAACATCTTGAGCTTCTCGCGGGGACCATCAAGGACAACATCGCGCGCTTCGATCCCGGCGCGGAAGATGAGGCGGTGATTAAGGCGGCGAAAATCGCCGGGGTGCATGATATGATCCTGCAATTGCCGAAAGGCTATATGACCGAGCTGGGATATGGCCTTCAGCCGCTGTCTGGCGGTCAGATGCAACGTCTGGGCCTGGCCCGCGCACTTTACGGCACGCCGCGTTACGTGATTTTGGACGAACCCAATTCCAACCTTGATGTCGATGGGGACGAGGCTTTGGGGCGGGCTATTCTCTATTTGCGCAAACAAGGATCCACGGTTGTGGTGATGGCCCATCGGCCAAGCGCGATTGCTGCTGTGAACAAGGTTATGGTGTTGCATTCCGGGCAGGTTGGCGAGTTTGGCGATAAGGACACTGTATTGCAAAAAGCGACACGTCCGACCCCGCGCAAACCCGCGTTGGCGGCACAGGAGGGCGCAAGTGATGGATAAGCCTGAGGTCAAAACTGGGTTTCGCTCCGCAGTGACAATCGGTATTGGTGGGTTTCTCGTGCTCTTTTTCGGCCTTCTCGTATGGGCAAGTCTGACCGATATTTCTGGTGCTGTGATCGCGCAGGGTATGGTCGAAGTCTCTGGCAAGCCGAAAACCATCCAGCATCTGGATGGGGGCGTGGTCGAGGAAATTTTTGTCGTCGATGGTCAGCATGTCGAAGACGGCGACGAGTTGATGCGACTGGATGACACGCTGTTGAAGGCAAACCTTGTCATCTATCGCACCCGTCTGTCCGAGGCATTGGCCCAGCGGGATCGGTTGCTGTCTGAACAGAGAGATGACAGTGACATCCTTTTCGAGGATGTTGAGCCGATGGTTGCCAACACAAACTATGAGTTGCATCGCATAGGTCAGCGTGAGGTGTTTCAGGCGCGTCGGGAGCTTGAAAAGGGCCGGCGCGAACAGCTTGCGGAGAAAGTTGCGCAATACAACAATCAGATCGAAGGGGTTGAGGCGCTGATCGCCGCTAAAGAGCAACAGCTCGATCTCTTGGTTGCAGATGTCGAGACCACAGAGCGTCTGGCGAGCAGCGGACTTGCCCGCGCGCCGCAACTCTCTGAACTCAAGCGCAATCAAGCCGATCTCTTGGGACAGATTGCAGAGCATCGCTCAGAGCTTGCTCGGATTCGCAATTCGATCCGCGATACGGAACTTGAGGTGCTGCAAGGGCAGCGCGAGAAGAAAGAAGAGGTGGTGACGCAGTTGCAAGAGGAAACCACGCAAATCCATGAGTTACGCCAACAGATTTTCTCCACCGAGCGGCAGTTAAGCCGAACGATCGTGCGCGCGCCTTCCGCAGGGCGAATTCATGAGATGCAGGTGACCACATTGGGCGGTGTCATTGCCCCCGGAGCAACGATTTTGCAGATCATTCCCTCAGATCAGGGGGTGTCGTTTCAGGTGCGTGTCGATCCGAGTGCCGTGGATCAGGTGCATGTGGGGCAGGATGCGAAGCTGAGATTCCCGGCCTTTAATTCCCGCACAACGCCTGAATTGACGGGGCGTGTTGTGGAGGTCTCGCCGACATCGGTTTTAGATGAAATGACCGGACTGTATTTTTTCCGGGTGTCCGTGACGGCCAGTGATGGAGAACTTGCACGCTTGGAAGAGCGGGAACTTGTGCCGGGTATGCCGGTCGAGGCTTACCTGCAAACCGGCGAGAGAAGTGTGTTGAATTATCTTCTGAAGCCACTGCAGGAACAGCTGATGCTGGCATTCAGGGAGGAATAAAATGGTGGAGCAAGCTCGTTGGACCTGTCCCGTTTTCGTGCCGCCCCATGTGCTCGTTTAAGCCACTTTCCGTTCGAATGCGACGGGGCTTTTCCAGCCGAGTGCTGAGTGGCGTCGTCGCGGATTGTAAAACCCGTTGATGTATTCAAAGATCGCCACTTCAGCTTGCCGCCGCGTTTCCCATGACTTGCGCCAGATCAGTTCGGCTTTGATGGTTTTGAAGAACGTTTCGACAGCAGCATTGTCGTAGCAATTGCCCTTGCCGCTCATCGACACCTTGAAGCCATGCTGGCACAGAAGCTTCTGATAGTCATGTGAACAATATTGCGACCCGCGATCCGTATGATGAATGCAGCCTTTGGGCGGCGCCCGGAAAGCTATGGCCATGTTCAATGCTCGGATCGCTAAGTCGCGTTTCATGCGATTGCTGACTGCCCAGCCGATCACCCGCCGAGAATGCAGGTCAAGAATAACAGCCAGGTAGAGCCATCCTTCTCGCGTCCAGACATAGCTGATGTCGCCCGCCCACTTCTGGTTCGGTTGATCGGCGTGGAAGTCCCGGTTCAGCAGGTTTGGCCCGATGTTGAACGCATGGTTGCTGTCCGTCGTGACCTTGTATTTCTTCGATCTTTCGACCCGGATGCCGTTCTCGCGCATCAAGCGGCCCACACGGCGATGACCGACGTCCAGACCGATCTCCTTCAACTCTTCGGTCATTCGCGGCCTGCCGTAGCTACCAAGGCTCAGGCGGGACTGTTCTTTGATGTGTGCAAGCGTGACCATATCAGATCGTTGTCTGCGACTGGCAGGGCGACTACGTAAGGCCCGCAAGCCACGTGTGCTGACGCCAACGACACTGCATAAACGGTTGGCTGGAAAATGGTTCCTGTGTTCCTCGACAAACCTAAATCTCATTGCTTTAGGCCCGCGAAGAACTGGGTGGCCTTTTTTAGGATTTCCCTCTCCTCCTTGAGAAGCCGGATCTCTCGTCGAAGCCGCTCATTCTCTTTGGCGAGGTCTAAATCCTCTTGTGAAACCACCTTCGTGTCTCGGTGTGCTGTGATCCATTTGTTCAGCGTCGACATGCCAACGCCCAGATCATCAGCCACCTGCTTGCGCGTCAACCCGCTGGTCAGCGCAATACGCACTGCATCTTGGCGAAATTCGTCCGTCCGTTTCAGTCCCATAGTCAGTCTCCTTTGTTCCAGTAAAGGCTATCAAAGGAGCGGCATCAAACCGTGACACGTCCATCACGTAGAACCGTCTTTGGTGTTCCGCGGGGTTGATCTTTTCAAGCCGAACAAACATCGCAATCTCCTTTGCAAAGCCTAGCAAACTTGGTGTCTGTCGTCATATAAAATGGGACATCAGAGCGGCTTGAACATTGGAGGCTCTGGTTCGGTTGTGTGATTAATTATGCTGCTTGCTTTTGATGTTGCAAGCGGCGTTGTTGGATTGTCTGTTTCTTGATCTTTTCTCTTTCTCTCAGAATGGCTTTGTCTCGGCCGAAGTAGACGTCGGCGGGTGTGACGTTGTTCAAGCTCTCGTGGTATCGCTGGTTGTTGTAATATTCGACGAAGGCCCCGATCTGGCGCTCAAGATCACCGGGCAGGTAGTAATTTTCCAGCATAACTCGGTTCTTCATGGTCTGATGCCAGCGCTCGATCTTGCCCTGAGTTTGCGGGTGGAATGGCGCACCGCGGACATGATGCATCTTCTGACCCTCCAGCCATTTGGCCAGATCGCCAGAGATGTAGCAGGAACCGCTCGCCATTGGGCTCGAACCAATGGCGCCTCAATAGCTCGCTCGCTGAGCAGACGAGGTTTGTGCCGGACCACGGCCTGGTCGCAGCCTGATGCCGTCAGGGCTAACTCGATCGTGTTGGTGACATCCTCAGCACGCATGTTTGTGCAGAGTTTCCAGGCAATGATGTAGCGGCTGTAGTCGTCGAGGATGGTGCTGAGATAATACCAGCCCCACCCGATGATCTTGAAGTAGGTAAAGTCGGTCTGCCACATCTGGTTGATGGCGGTGGTCTTGTCCGTGAACTCATCGGCAGCCTTGATCACCACATAGTCTGGTGCTGTGATCAGATCAGCGGCTTTCAAGATACGATAAGCCGATGATTCAGAGACAAAATACCGCTTCTCATCGGTATATTTGACGGCCAGCTCGCGTGTGGTCAGCGCCTCATGTTCCAGCGCAAACTCGATCAGATCATCCCGCCGATCCTGCGGAATACGGTTCCAGACCGACTTTGGCCGAGGCGCGCGATCCGCGAGGGCATCAAAGCCACCTTCGACATATCGGTCATACCATCGGTAAAATGTGGTGCGCGGGATGCCCAGCGTATCAAGGGTCTTCTTGGTTGGCAGATGCGACCCTTCAACTGCGCGAATGATCTCCAACTTCTCGGTTGCTGAATACCTCATTCCTCGAACTCCCCAGCCCCTGTCATGCTTTTTTTGAGCAGAGGGTTTTCCAAGGTGAGGTCAGCCACGCATTCTTTCAGAGCCATGGCCTCGGATCGCAGATCCTTCACCTCATGCGATGTCGCCTGACGCGCTGTGTCGCCGGAAAGACGACGCTTTCCAGCCTCAAGGAATTCCTTCGACCAAGTGTAATACAGGCTGTCAGAGATACCCTCGCGGCGACATAACGCCGAGATGCTTTCCTCCCCGCGCAATCCGGCCAATACAATTCGGATTTTCTCCTCCGCTGAATAGGTCTGGCGAGTCTTGCGGCGGATGTTTTTGACCAGCTTGTCAGCTGCGTCTTTCGATGTTCCGGGCTTCTTGTTCATCTTCGCTCCTTAAAGGCTACGATGAACCAGAAACCCTCCGTTGTTCAAATCCTCAAATCTGTCCCACAGGTGCTGACGACAGACAAGAAGCTGGACTGCCCTGAGGTTGCCAGTCTTCTTGTAAATCTGCGTCACCTTCGTGCGCCGCATCGAGTGCGTGCCATAGGCGCTGGCCTCCAGACCGATGGATGTCACCCAGTCACGCACAATTCGCGCGTACTGGCGGGTCGAGATGTGAAGCCTTTCGTGAAAGCGCCCCGGCCAGAGGTATTCGGATCCAATCATTAGCGGCTCCCGCATCCACCGAGCCAACGATGCTCGAGTGCCTTCAGAAATCTCGAAACGCACAGGTTTCTGGGTCTTGCTTTGCAGAACTGACGCGCGTTCTTTGATTTGGCCTGACGCCATGATATCGACCACCTTCATCTTCACCAAGTCGCAGCCGCGTAACTTGCTGTCGATGGCAAGATTGAAGAGGGCCAGATCACGATGGTTTTCGGCTAGCTCCAGCCGCACTCTGATCGCCCAGACGTGCTTTGGCTTAAGCGGTCGTTTCTGGCCGACGATCCGGCCTTTGTTCCAGGCTGGGCGCAGCGCGCGGATGGCGGGTAAGTTTGGTGTTTCCATTACGGATCCTCCGATCCGCCGCGCCCTCCCACATCGACAACCCGACGTTGACAAGACATCATATCACATAATGCTGCGATGCATCCGAGGTCCGCAACGAGCCCTCAATGACGGATGCTGCAACGCACACGAAAGGCGGCTTTTGTTAGCATAATGCTCCACCAGCTGCGTGTTGTCGGTCGAAATAATTGATCCCTTGGTTTGGTTGAAATTCAGCCCAATTAACCTGCAAGAGTTGGTTGCAGTCGGTTAAACTCTGGTGATGCGTCTTCTGACCACGGGAAGCTTCCAGTTTTGTCTGGGAAGAAAACTTGGCTCGCTTTGAAGTTGTCACCGCCGTAGAACCAGCGATTCCACCCTAAATACTCCGCGAAGTGATCGAGCCTTACATCTCTCAAGATGACATCATAGCCGTTCAGGATTTCGGGTATCGGCTCATTTAGAGGAAACAGTTTTTTTGCCTGTAGATCATGAAAGAAGCCCCAGAAAATTTCATGTGATACCTCTTTGGGTAGCGAAAAAAGTATCAATTCTGGAAACCCAAACTTGTGCCAAAAGCCGGTCGTGTAAGAAAACCCTGGGCCATTGGTGTCTTCAAGAACATGGGTTCCGAACCAGCCGTGTGTACGAACGTTTTCAACGAAGTTGCTTTCGTCTGCGTCCAGCAGCGCACCGTCGATATCAAGTGCAGTTTTCATGTGTACCTCAAAGCCGTAGCGATCTCCATAAATAGCATTAGCAGCTTGGCAAAGGGTGGATAATTAGAAAATTGTTGGGTCGCTTACCAACGAGTGTCGCGCGCTGCTAAAGCGGACCTTGAGAGACGCTTCTTGGAAGTCCGCTCTGTCCCGCACTGTTGACCTTGGCCTCCCAGCATATGTTGCACCAAGATTTGGACGACCGCTTCGGGGAAGCTGCATCACAGCGTTGAGTGTCCCTTCCAAAGTCCGGTAGGGGCCGTGGTTGCCACTTCTCCGCAGCCCAGGTTGCTGGCGGGCAGGTCTCGACTTAGCAGGCCGGTGTGACCGAGTCGCTGTTCCGCCAGTTCGGCGGCTATCTCGCGCGGCAGGGCTACATCGCTCGGGGCGGGCATATTCTTGACGCGTCGATCGTGCGGGTGCCCGTCAGCCGCAACAAGCGTGACGAGAGCGCGGCGATCAAGCATGGCGAGGTTGCTGGGGGCTGGGCGGACAGCCCAGCCTGGGTCACACAGCGATCATGGGGGCTAAACTGCCCTCCATAAGTAGCCCAGTTAGCAGTTAGTGTATCTTGGGTCTTTGAGATTTGCTACACATTTTGCTACACGCATTGCAACGCGTATAATTTATAGTGTATTGTTTTTATTACTGTTTATTGGTAGGCGTTAACTTCGTGACGCCCACCTCCTCCGCCAAGTTTTTTGCATTAAGGGATTTTATTTAAACAATTTTTTCAAAACTTCGAAATCTGTTCCCCTTTTGCGGATTTCATACCCTAAGTTTGGATCTCCCTAACAACGCGCCGACCATGGGCTTCGCTACGGCGCGTTGAGTGTTTGGTTTTGTCCTATGACACTGAAAGACTGCCGATCAGGGCTAGACCGACAGTCAATCGCTGACCTGCTGACGTTCGCTATGCGGGACGAAGCTGTCGTCCACTCGAACGATGTGAGCATCCGCTTGTCGACGCTATGCTGCCTTTTCGGTTCGCGCGAGCAGGAGAGCAGCAGTCCCCATCAATCCGGCCGAGGCGCGGTTGATGATCTTGCGTCGAAGAGGAGTGAGGGCATGCGCTCCGACGAGAGTTCCTGCCGAAACCCACAAAAGCGCAGCTACGCCTTCGACCAGCAGGTAAAGCGCACCAAGCGCGAAGAGCTGCGGCATTAGGGCAGAACCGTCGTTCACGAATTGGGGAAGGAAGGCGGTCAGCAAGAGATAGGCCTTGGGGTTGCCCATCAGCGTCAAAAACTCCCGACGCATCAGTGTCGATACCTCTGGAACTTCGATCTCCGTGGACACATCCGCAGTCCAGAATTGCCATGCGAGGTAGAGTAAATACGAAACGCCGATCCACTTCAGAGCGATGAAGGCAACCTCGGACGTACGGAGTAATACGTCGAGACCCAAAGAGACCAAGAAGACAAGCACTGCCCATGCCGCCAGCCGACCGAAGATGCCTTTGGCAGTTCGAAGCCATCCGGCTTTCGTTGCCGAAGTGAAGGCCAGCAGATTGTTAGCTCCTGGCGATGCCCCCAGAAGCAGCGCGGCCGGAAGGAAGATGAGAAGCTGCTCAATTGTCATGGCCAAATCCTGTGCGTTTGAGGAGACTGCATAGCAACTTTGCTGTGGTAGACATCATCGCGCAAGAGCCGCCGTTCGTGCGCTCCGCAGCATCCGACACTTTGGGCTCTTAGTTCGCTTTCGCCGCGCTCTACACCAATGTCTGCATGTCAGCCCAAGTCGCCTTGCGGCCTCGCTTTCCACCCGCTCCCGGCTCATCCCGGCGTCAAATTGCAGGATCTCGGCGCGTTCCTCCCAGACGTCGAGAAGATCAGAGGGGGTAAGCCTTAGGACCAAGGGAATTGCATCATACGATCTCTTCCGGTGCCCTCTGAACAGGAGCTTTTCGTTTCCTCTTATCTCCATGAGATCTGTGATTTTACGTACGTAACCTGTGAGTGACGTTATTGGTGCCAAATGAAGTAATCCATAAAAAATATTTAGACTAGATGGCGAAAGAACTTCGCGCAAAACAGTATCTGACCAGTTCCATAAGTGTTCGAGGCGCAGCAGATCACAACAAAAAAAACTGAGATACCCTAACGAGTGATAGTGTGTGAAACATGAGGCCGCGTCGTCCCATGCCATGCGTCGTGAGGCGCGGTCGATTGCACGATCGTGGGGTGGCCCGGAGCGGGCACTTGCATGCTTCCATATAGCTTCCGGTGGAGAAAATAAGTCAAACCTGAAAGTGCAGAAAGACGCCCAAACTTCTGATTTTAATGGAAAAAATGGTGCCCCCACACGGACTCGAACCGCGGACCTACTGATTACAAATCAGTTGCTCTACCAGCTGAGCTATAGGGGCACTGGCGCTCATTTAATTGCAGATGGGTTTTGGTGCAAGCGGATTGTTGTGGAAAATGCGGAGCCTTTTGGGCTCCGCATCGGCGGCTTGCAGGGGGCTTTACAGCCGTGCTGCATGCCAGTCGATGTGATCGGCCATGAAGGTCGAGATGAAGTAATAGCTGTGGTCGTAGCCTTCTTGTCGGCGCAGGCTCAGTGGCTGACCGGCGGCGGCACAGGTCTGTTCGAGCAGCTCGGGTTTGAGCTGGCTTTCCAGAAAATTGTCGGCGGTGCCCTGATCGACCAGAAGGTCGGGCAGGCGGGCGCCGTCCTGGATTAGCGCGCAGGCGTCATATTGGCGCCAGGCCTCGCTTTGAGGGCCAAGATAGCCGCTCAGCGCCTTGTCGCCCCAAGGGCAGGACAGGGGGCTGACAATGGGGGCAAAGGCCGAAACCGACTTAAAGCGGTCGGGATTGCGCAAGGCAATGGTCAGCGCGCCATGCCCGCCCATGGAATGGCCGGTGATGCCCTGACGCAGCATATCCGCCGGGAAATGCGCGGCAATCAGCGAGGGTAACTCGGTCTCGATATAGCTGCGCATGCGATAATGCGTGTCAAACGGGGCTTCGGTGGCGTCGACATAGAACCCGGCGCCGAGGCCAAAGTCATAGGCCCCTTCAGGGTCGTCGGGGACACCGTCACCGCGCGGAGAGGTGTCCGGGGCGACGAAGATCACGCGGTTGCGAGCACAGGCCGCGCGAAATTCGCCCTTTTCGGTGACATTGGCATGGGTGCACGTCAGGCCCGAAAGGTACCACAGCACCGGGAGCTTTTCCCCCGGTGCGTGGTCCGGCACGAAGACCGAAAAGGTCATGTCGGTGCCGGTTTCCTCGGAACGATGGCTGTAGACGCCCTGTGTGCCGCCAAAGGCCTTGTTGCTGGAAACCGTCGCAAAGCTCATCAGAAGATCACCACCGAACGGATCGATTTGCCTTCATGCATCAGATCAAACCCTTTGTTGATTTCTTCCAGGTTGAAGGTGTGGGTGATCATGGGATCGATCTCGATCTTGCCGTTCATGTACCAGTCCACGATCTTGGGCACATCGGTGCGGCCCTTGGCGCCACCAAAAGCAGAGCCTTTCCAGACCCGACCTGTGACGAGCTGGAAGGGGCGGGTGGAGATTTCCTTGCCCGCTTCGGCGACGCCGATCACGGTGGAGACGCCCCAGCCGCGGTGGCAGGCCTCAAGGGCGGTGCGCATCACATCGGTGTTGCCGGTGCAGTCAAAGGTGTAATCGGCGCCGCCATCGGTCAGCGCGACCAGATGGGCGACCAGATCGCCTTCGACTTTCAGCGGGTTGACGAAGTCGGTCATGCCAAAGCGTTCGCCCCAGCTTTTCTTGTCGTCGTTCAGGTCCACGCCGATGATCTTGTCTGCGCCGACCATGCGGGCGCCCTGAATGACGTTGAGGCCGATGCCGCCCAGTCCGAAAACGATGACATTGGAGCCGGGGGTGACCTTGGCGCTGTTGGTCACGGCGCCGACGCCGGTGGTCACGCCGCAGCCGATGTAGCAGGCTTTGTCAAAGGGTGCGTCTTCGCGGATCTTGGCCAGAGCAATCTCCGGCAGCACGGTGAAATTCGAGAAGGTCGAGCAGCCCATGTAGTGGTAGATCGTCTCGCCCTTGTAGGAAAAGCGAGAGGTGCCGTCCGGCATCACGCCTTTGCCCTGTGTCGAGCGGATCGAAGTGCACAGGTTGGTCTTGCCGGAGGTGCAGGATTTACATTCGCGGCATTCGGGCGTGTAGAGCGGGATTACGTGATCGCCGGGTTTCAGACCTTTGACGCCCGCGCCAACTTCGCGCACGATGCCGGCGCCTTCGTGGCCCAGAACGCAGGGGAACAGGCCTTCGCTGTCCAGCCCATCGAGGGTGTAGGCGTCGGTGTGGCAAATGCCCGTGGCCATGATCTCGACCAGAACTTCGCCTTCTTTCGGACCTTCCAGGTCGAGTTCAACGATTTCCAGGGGTTTCTTGGCCTCAAAGGCAACAGCGGCACGTGTTTTCATCAGAGCTATCCTTGTCGTCTCTCTTATGGCCCTGAGGCGCAGCTGTTTCTGCGGCACGTGGGCCATGTGCGTGGTCGTTCCAGACCCTGCGGGAATTTGTCCGGGGGGTCAATCGTTCTTGCTTGCCGCTCGGGCAAGTCTGCTGTGCTGAAATTCGGGCGCACTCCGGTGTTGTCGGGGGTTGCATCCGGAAAGCATCAGGGCGAGATCACCCTGTTGTAGGGTAAAACCCCGCGTTAGGGTGCGGTATGAGCCAGTCCTTTCTCTCCATAAATGATCTTCTCGATGCGCCATTCGATACGGTGATCGATGTCCGTGCGCCGTCCGAGTTCGCGGTGGATCACATCCCCGGTGCGATCAACCTGCCGGTGCTTGATGATGCCGAACGGGCGCGTGTGGGCATCATCTACAAACAACAGTCGCCCTTTCTGGCGCGCAAGCTTGGGGCGGCTCTGGTCGCCCGCAATGCAGCGGCACATATCGAAGGACCACTGGCGGAGAAACCCGGTGGCTGGCAGCCGTTGATCTATTGCTGGCGCGGCGGGCAGCGTTCCAATTCTTTCGCGATCATTCTGCGGCAGATCGGGTGGCGCGTGGCAGTTTTGGAGGGCGGCTACAAAAGCTGGCGCCGGATGGTGATCACGCAGTTGCATGATCAGCCCTTGCCGCATCGGTTCGTGTTGCTCGACGGGTTTACCGGCACGGCGAAAACGGATCTTCTAGCGCGGGTGGCGGCGCGCGGCGGGCAGGTGCTCGATCTCGAAGGGCTGGCGCAACATCGCGGATCGTTGTTCGGTGCGCAGGGCAGCCAGCCCGCGCAGACAGGGTTAGAAAGCCAGATTGCTGCGGCTCTGGCCCGGCTTGATCCGACGCGCCCGGTTCTGGTCGAGGCAGAAAGTTCGCGGATCGGCAGGCTGAGCGTGCCCGCGCAACTGTGGCAGGCTATGTGTCGTGCTCCACGGATCGATGTTCAGGCCGCAGTGCAGGCGCGGGCGGCCTATCTGGTAGAGGCCTATCGCGATGTGGTCGAAGATGCCGCCGGGCTGGAGGCGCGCTTGACGCAACTTGTGCCATTGCAGGGGCGCGAACAGGCTGCCAGGTGGCTGGGGATGGCGCAGGCGCAGGACTATGTCCGGCTGGCAGCGGATCTGATGCAGCGCCATTACGACCCGCGCTATGCGCGCTCGCGCGCCCGGCATGCCCCCGATATCCGTGCCCGGGTCGATCTGGGGGATATGAGTGTGGGCGCGCGGGAGCAGGCCGCGGACCGCCTGTGTGCGCTGCTTACTGACTTTTGAGGTTGCTCAGGGCTGGCGCTAGTCGAACAGGGTGAGCACGCCGGTTTCGTCGGTGATCTCACCGATGCAGGCGGCCCGGTATCCGGCTTCTTGCAGGGCGGTCAGACATTTTTCCGCTCGGCTGGGGGAGACGGCAGCCAGAAGCCCACCAGCCGTTTGCGGATCGAACAGAAGATCCGCTGCCGGGCTGTCTGGCCCGCTGTAGCCGTTTGCATAGCCGCGATTGGCTGAGAATAAGGTCGAGCGTACGCCCGACTGTGCCTGTGCCTGCGCCCCGCTCAGAAACGGCACCTGCGAAAGCCGAAGCCGGGCACCGACCTGAGAGGCACGGCAGATGCCTAGCAGATGACCCGCCAGACCGAAGCCTGTCACATCGGTCATCGCATGGGCATGGGACAGGATCCGGGCCGCCGGACCCGAGCTCTGGCTCATGCTGGCATAGGCGGCTTCCAGATCGCGACCTGAGGCGGTCATGGCCATATCGGCGGCCAAAAGCACCCCGGTGCCGATGGGCTTGGTCAGCAGCAGCCGGTCACCGGGGCGGGCGCCTTTGAGGGTGATGGGGCTGTCCAGCAACCCTGTGACCGTGAAGCCGATCGAGAGTTCCGCGCCCATGGCGGTGTGCCCGCCGATGATTTCGGCGCCTTCCGCGCCAAAGACGGTCTGAGCTGTGTCCATGATTTCGTGCAGCCAGCGTTCCTGCAGTGCGGGGCTTAGCCGGGGCAGGGTGACTGTGGCCAAAGCGGCCTGTGGCGCGGCGCCCATGGCCCAGACATCCCCCAACGCATGAATGGCCGTGATCCGGGTCATCAGGACCGGATCTTCGACAAAGGCGCGCAGATGGTCGACAGAGGCGACCTGCCAGATATCTCCATGGGTCAGCAGGGCCGCATCATCTCCGGCCAGATGCAGCACATCTGACCGCGTGGCCGCATGAGACCCCTGCAGGACACGTCCCAGAATGTCGCCACCAACCTTGGCGCCACAGGCCCCGCACAGGGGTTTTTGTCCCACGATTTCCTCTTTCAGCCCCGCCGCCGCCGGTGTCGGCAGTGGCGGAGGCTGCATCAGGCGCAGTTCCCTGAGGCGGTCCATGAAACGGCGGTCGACGCGGTCTTTCCAGCGCCACATCAACGGTCCTGCGTGACGTAACCCGGCCTTGTCCGCAAGAGCCTCCCGATCGCCCAGAGAAATCAGTTTCAGATAGTCTTTTTGCGGCTGATAGCGGCGCAGGGCAATGTCGCCGGTGCGGGCTGCAAGGCGCGAGCGCAGGTTGTTGAACAGCACTGGGGCTTCGCGGACGGCAAAGACACCGGCCTTGGGACGCGGGGCATGGCTGAGATGTGCACAATCGCCCACAGCGAAAATATCCGGGTCCGAGGTCTGCAGCGTCGGGCCGACGGCGAGAAAGCCCTCGTGCACCTCAAGGCCTGTCTCGCTCAGCCAGTCCTGCGGGCGCGCACCTACGGCCCCGACCACGAGTTGCGCCGCGATCCGGTGGTCATCGGACAGCAGAACGCCACCTGCGTCGACGGCCTGCACGGGGCTGTCGGGCATGAGCTGGACGCCGGTTTTGGACAGCGCCTGCAGCAGGGCTTTGCGCGTGGCGGGCCGCATTTCCCCCAGAATGTCGCCCCGGTCGATCAGGGAGACCTGACGGGTCGGCCTGGCTTTGAGGGCGTGGGCCATGGCCATGGCCAGTTCAGCCCCGGCAACGCCGCCCCCGATCACGGCGACCTCTGCCCGGACAGCGCCTTGCCGGGCCTCTGTGCGGAAGCGGTCCCAGTGGGCGGCAAACTGTTCCAGCGGTTTCGCGGCGACGCCATGGTCGGCAAAGCCCGGCAGCTCGGGCATGTCGGAAGTGATGCCGATGTCAATCGAAGCCACGTCATAGGCGATGGGCGGGCGCCCGGCGACATGGATGCATCTGGCCTCGCGATCAATGGCCTCGACCCGGCCCGAAATGAACCGTGCTCCGGCATGGCGCGCCAGTCGCAGCAGGTCGATTTCCAATGCGCTGCGCGGGTAATGGCCCGCGACAAACCCCGGCAGCATGCCGGAATAGGCGGCGATGGAGCCGGGGTTGATCAGCGTGAGGCGCACGCCGGGCAGGGGCGTCATCCCCCAGCGCTTGAGGATCAGCGCATGGCTGTGTCCGCCGCCGATCAAAACGAGGTCTCGGGTGAGGGGAAAATCCTGCATGATCAGAATCCGGTCTCTGACGGGGCCTCATGGCCCGATCTTTAAGCAAAATCTGACGGGTTCAAAGGCCTTTGGCAAGGGCGCTGGACCTTGCTGACACATCGTGACACCATGGAAATAGTCAAATTGAGTAAGCAGATAGTTCCACAATGCCCCAGACCGACACGCCCAGCCTGAAAACGACCGATTTCGACACGATGCGCGCGGACGCGATGCGCATCTTTCAGCGAGGGGTGGATGCGGCAGATCCGGGGCATGCGGTGGAAGAGGCCCTGAAGGGGCGCAGCTTCACCGCGCCTTTGATCATCGCCGTCGGCAAGGCGGCGCGCACTATGGCCGAGGCGGCAATGCGTCATGTGTTCGCAGATACGGTGATCGTGGTCACCAATTACGAAAACGCTCGCCCGCTGGACGGGGCAGAGGTCCGTGCGGCGGGCCATCCCGTGCCTGATGCTGAGGGCGCGCGGGCGGCCCTGCGTATCGAAGAGGCCTTGGCCCATGCCAAGGGTGATGTGATCGCGCTGATTTCCGGGGGCGGCTCAGCGCTTTTGCCTGCGCCGCCGGTGGGGATCAGCCTTGAGGATAAGGCCGAGGTTAATCGCCTGTTGCTGGCCTCAGGGGCGGATATCGTGACGATGAACCTCGTGCGCCAGCAATTATCGCGGCTGAAAGGTGGTGGATTGTTGCGCGCAGCAGCCCCGTCCAAAGTGACCGCATTGTTGCTGTCGGATGTGGTGTCGGACGATTTGCGTGCGATTGCCTCGGGGCCGACGGTGTCCCCGATCGGGACACGGGAAGACGCCGCACAGGTGCTGCAGGATCTGGGTATCTGGGAAAAGCTGCCGCATTCTGTGTCTGCGTTTCTGGCCCGCCCGCAACCGGATCTGGGGCCTTTGCCCGAGGCCGAAGTCGATCTGATCGGGTCGAACAAGATTTCTGTAGCGGCAATGGCCCGTGCGGCCGGGGGCGGGGCGGCCGATGGCGTGCATGTCTTCCCCATTCCGCTTGAGGGGGATGTGGTCGAGGCCGCGCGCACCATCGTGGAAAGCGCGAAGGGACCCGGCATCTACCTGTTCGGCGGTGAGACCACGGTCAAGCTGCAAGGCGATGGCATGGGCGGGCGCAATCAGGAACTTGCCCTGCGTGTGGCGCTGTTGGCGGCAGAGCGCGGACTGAGTGACTATGTCTTTTTGTCCGGGGGCACCGATGGGCGTGACGGGCCGACGGATGCCGCCGGTGGTCTGGTCGATCCGGGCACTCTGGAGCGGATGCGGGCCGTGGGGCTTGATCCGCTGGAAGTCCTCAAGCGCAATGACAGCTATCATGGGCTGCAAGCAGCAGGCGATCTGCTGCAGATTGGAGCGACGGGGACGAATGTGGCCGACCTTCAGGTTTTGATTGTGCGCTGATTGTTTCTGACATCAGAGTCTTATCTGGCGAAGTTGAACCCGTATATGAGCTGTCGCAGCCCCAGTGCTGCGCCAGCGATAATGGCTGCGACGGTCAGCGGCGCCGAGAAGGCCAGCACCGAAAAGGCCGACAGCCCTTGTCCGACAGTGCAGCCGAAGCCGACCACAGCGCCCACGCCCATCAACGCGGCACCGGCAATTTGGCGTTTGAGTTCGCGCGGATCTTCGCAGGCTTCCCAGCGAAAATGCCCCTTGATCCACGATCCCATTGCCGCCCCGATCAACACGCCAAGTACCGATCCGGCGCCGAAATTGGGTGTCGTGGCCGAAGAGGTCATGAGAAAGAACAGCGTGTCGCCGATCGGAGCGGCAAAGCTGTGCGAGGACAGAGGGGCCGCGCCCATGCTGTGCCAAGCGATCCAGGCGGTTCCCGCCCAGCCGGAGACCACGGCAAGCCCGACTGCCGCTCCCCAAAAGATCAAACGGTGTTGCTGACGAAATCCGCGCGCTGAGAGCGCGGCGAGCAAGAGGACGCCACCTGCCGTAATCCCCGTGGCGCCAGCGGGCAGACCAAGGGTCTGTGCGAGCCCCGGTAGCGGACCGGTGGCCGGTTCCGGCGGGAATAGGGCGACCCGCCATGCGGCCAGCGGGCCGTTCAATGTGATATAGGTTGTCATCCCCATCACCAGCACGATGACGAAGTTGCGCAGGTCGCCGCCCCCCAGACGCGCCAGAGCACCAAAACCGCAATTACCCGCCAATGCCATGCCGTAGCCGAACATCAGCCCGCCAGCGATGGAGGCCAGCGGATACCAGCGCAGGGCCAGATAGGGGGTCTCTTCGGGGGTCAAAACTCCCAGCATCATCAGGGCGGAACTGCCCATGAGGGCGACGGCGAGGGCCACGCCCCATTGTCGTGCCCGATCGGTGCTGCCCTGATAGAGGGCGTCTTCAATGGCTCCCATGGAACAAAAGCGGCCAAGCCGGGCCGCAAGACCCAGAACCACTCCACCACACAAGCCAATCAGGGCGGCCAAGCCCCCCGGCGTCAAAATGTCCAGCATGTCTCCTCCCTTGAGCGGGAACCGCGCGTGCGTCTGAGGCGCGGGTTACGCGGGTCCCTGATCCACCGAACAGAACATGTCGTAGATCACTTCAAGGATGCGTTTGGGACGGTCATCCGTCAAGGAGTAGTAAATCGCCTTGCCATCCCGGCGCGGTGTGACCAGTCCTTCGAGCCGCAGGCGCGCCAGTTGCTGGCTGACAGCGGCCTGGCGCGCGGAGAGAAGTTCCTCCAGCTCGGTCACGGATTTCTCGCCGGTCACCAGATGGCACAGGATCATCAGTCGGCCTTCATGAGAC
The DNA here is from genome assembly GCF_963675965.1 of uncultured Celeribacter sp. NCBI lineage: Bacteria > Pseudomonadati > Pseudomonadota > Alphaproteobacteria > Rhodobacterales > Roseobacteraceae > Celeribacter > uncultured Celeribacter sp. The sequence goes on from NZ_OY780935.1 coordinate 3,463,510, forward strand.
AGGGCTTTCAGCAACTGCGACGCGTCGCAGGCGCTGGCCATCATGGCGTCCATGTCGTCTTCGGACATGTTCTCTTTGAATGTCGGCAGCGGCGAATTCACGTTGTCCACCTCGGTTGTCCTTCAGAAAGCGATGTCGTCCATAATGGCGTCGATGCCTGCCTGTGCGCAGTCTGCATCCAGATCGGGGCCAGGCGCGCCGGAGACACCGATGCCCGCCACTATAGACCCTGCTGCTTCAATCACAAGTCCACCTCCAAGGGCAAGCGGTTCGCTGAGTTCACGAATGCCGGCGCTGATTTCGCCGGGGGCGGTTTGTTCGCCCAAAGACAGTGTATCGGTGCGGAATGAAACGGCAGTCCAGGCTTTACGGCGCGCGGTTTCAAAGACGTGCAGACCGGCATAGCGGTCGCGGATATAGGCCTGTGGCAGGCCGAAGCGATCGACCACCATGACCCCGACCTGATAGCCTGCGGCTCTACAGTTTTCCATCGCGGCCATTGCGGCGGTCTGGGCGATTTCTGGCTTGAGAACCTTGAAGCTGACAAAGGCATCGTCGCTGTCCTGGGCCGTGGCCGGGACCAAAGCTGGCGTCGCCAGGGCGCAGGCAAATGCTAGCGCAAACATATGATTTTTCATAACTATCCTCCCGAGTGTGTGGTGCCGCCTTGCGGGGCGGCGGTGCTGTCCGGGGCCTCCAGAACAAAACTGCTGTGGTCACGCAGGATGACGCTCAGCATGGCCCAGAACATTTCATCCCCCGCGTAGCCTTCGATCCGCGCCAGTTCCTTTCCGTCCTCCACGAAAAGAAATGTCGGTGTAAAGATCAGCGGTCCGGCGAGGCTCAGATCGCGGGGCAGGGGGCTGTGCAGATCGATCCGGCGCAGGGGGGCAAATTGCCCTTCGGGCGTCTTGGGATAGATCGGCGCAATTTCCGCATTCCAGCGCGCGCAGTAGGCGCATCCCTGTTGCTCGACCATCACAAGCTCGCTGGCGAGACCGGGAAGAATCAGGCCCATCAAGGCGATGAGCGCGGCGATGAAACGTGTCAACATGAGCTGTCCGATTGACGGGTGCGACATAATCAACCTAATTTGAATGTGTGAATGACACAAGCCGCAGTCACGCTGCGGTGCGGAGGGGAGAGCCTCCGCAATGGGAGGAACAGATGCTTGATGTCACTTTTATCTCCGCCCTTCTGGGTGGGCTCGTGGTGTTTTTTTCGCCATGTATTTTGCCGATCGTTCCCTTTTATCTAAGTTACATGGCCGGAACGTCCATGGGGGAGATCAATGAGGCGGGCGAATTGGCGCCGGGCGTGCGACGACGCGCAGTAATGTCCTCGATCCTGTTTTCGCTGGGTATCATTACGGTGTTCGTGTTGCTGGGCGCTGCGGCTTTTTCCGTGTCGCAGGCTTTTCGCAGTCACCAGGACTGGTTCCGGATCGGCAGTGCCGTTTTGGTTCTGATTCTCGGCCTGCATTTTTTGGGCGTCTTTCGCCTCGGCTTTCTCGATCGCCAGTTTCAGGTTCAGGCGGGCGACACGAAGAACATGACGCTCTGGTCGTCCTATCTTGTCGGCCTGGCCTTTGCGGCGGGCTGGACGCCCTGTGTGGGCGGCGTGCTGGTCGGGGTGATGATGATGGCCTCGAATGAGGCCACCGCCACGCGCGGGCTGCTTTTGATGCTGGTATTCGGGGTCGGGATGACCGCGCCCTTTGTTATCGCGGCCTTTTTCATCAAGCCGTTCCTGCGCTTTGTCGCAAAATTCCGCCGCCATCTGCCGAAAGTTGAAAAGGTGATGGGGTTGTTTCTGATCCTGTTCGCGATTCTGATCGTCACCAACTCGGTGAATGTGATCGCTGCATGGATGCTGGAAGCGTTTCCGGGGTTTGCCAAAATCGGATCGCAGGGCAGCTTGTAAACGGAAGGAGACCCACGGACTTGGCCGTGGGTATGTTGGTCTTAAGGGAGGAAAAAACATGTTTCATTTGAACAGACGCTGGATGATGGCCGGTCTGACGGCGAGTTTCGCCGCCGGTCTGGCCGCTGCAGTTGGGGCGGTTGAATTGGGCGATGACGGTTTGCATAAGACATCGTGGCAACGCGAGACCTTCAAGGATTTGCGCGAAGATCTGGCCGAGGCCAATGCCGAGGGCAAGCGGCTGCTGGTCATGGTCGAGCAACGGGGCTGCATCTATTGCACCAAGATGCACGAAGAAGTTTACCCCGACCCAGAGATCACCCGAATGATCGAAGAGAACTTCTTTGTCATTCAGATCAACATGTTCGGGGACGTCGAGGTGACGGATTTCGATGGGGAGGTTCTGCCTGAAAAGGACATGGTGCAGAAATGGGGGGCGTTGTTCACGCCGACGAATCTGTATTTCCCCGAAGAGGTGCCCGAAGACGTCTCGGCCAAAGAGGCCGCCGTTGTTACTGTGCCGGGGGCTTTTGGCCGACTGACAACCTATAACATGATGCAATGGGTTCTGGATCACGGCTATGAAGGCGACGAGCCGTTTCAGAAATATCATGCGCGTCAGGTTGTGGCCCAGCAAGAGCAGGGCAAACTCGACGTGAGTGAATAAGTGCATGCTGTGTCTGCGGAATTTTGCGAAAATTCGATTTTGTGAATTTGTCCTTGCCCTGCGACACAATGGCGCGCTACGCTATGCACAAGACGCAATCCGGATATGCAGAAATGCACTGTTCGTATAAGAGTTCAGTCTTTAGGGAGGAGACATGAAACGCATCGCACCAATCTTTGTTGCGCTTGGCCTTGTGGCCGGTGCTGCAGGCGCCGAAATCTCGCCGGGCGATGTCCAGTTCGAGGAGGGCGCAGTCGCGCAATCCTTGACGGGCACGCCGGGGGATGCCGTGGAAGGGCGCCGGATCATGACCACCAAGTCCTTGGGCAACTGCGTGTCCTGCCACGCCGCCGACGCCTATGCCGACGTGCCGTTTCACGGAGAGGTCGGGCCTTGGCTCGATGGGGCCGGTTCGCGCTGGAGTGAGGCGGAGCTGCGCGGTCTGGTGGTCAATGCCAAACACACCTTTGAGGGCACGGTGATGCCGGCCTTTTATAAGACCTCCGGCTATATCCGCCCCGGCGATGCTTACACCGGCAAGGCTGCGCCTGCCGATTTGCCGCCGATCCTGTCTGCCCAGCAGATCGAGGATGTGGTCGCCTACCTGATGACGCTGAAAGACGAATGACTTCGTCGTGGTGCCCGTTCAACCTGTACACTCGGGCGCCTGTGAGAAAAGGAGCACTTTTATGAACCTGACACGACGTGACGCATTGGCGCTGGGCCTGGGGGCGACCGCCGCCTCGCTCTTGCCGTTTCGCGCCAGTGCCGCAGCCGATGATGCGATTGCCGCTTTCACGGGCGGGGCAGAGGCAGGCGAAGGGGATCTGACCCTGACCGCGCCGGAGATTGCCGAGAACGGCAACACGGTTCCGGTTTCGGTCGACGCCCCCGGCGCCGTGGCCGTCGCCCTGTTTGCGACCGGCAACCCGACCCCCGGTGTCGCCACTTTCACCTTTGGTCCGCTGGCAGGCAGCCAGTCGGCCTCCACCCGCATCCGTCTGGCCGGCACGCAAGATGTCGTGGCCGTCGCGAAAATGGCGGACGGCAGCTTCATCAAGGCATCTTCCGTGGTCAAGGTGACCATCGGCGGCTGCGGCGGCTGATCGGTAACGGAATTTCAGGAGAGAAAACAACATGGCATCTGGTGTCAAACCCCGTGTGAAAGTTCCCAAATCCGCTGCGGCGGGGGAAACCATCACCATCAAAACCCTGATCTCCCACAAAATGGAGTCGGGGCAGCGCAAAGACAGCGACGGCAACGTCATTCCGCGGTCGATCATCAACCGTTTCACCTGCGAATTTAACGGTCAGTCGGTGATCGATGTGACCTTGGAGCCGGCGATTTCGACCAACCCGTATTTCGAATTCGATGCGGTTGTGCCGGAGGCCGGTGACTTCAAGTTCACCTGGTACGACGACGATGGCTCTGTCTATGAGGAAACCAAAGCCATCGCGCTTGCGTGACCAAGGTCCGCCGCGCCCCCGCCTAGAAGGGGCGCGACGGAAGACCCAGGGAGGAGAGAAACGCATGAAGATCAAGACGAGCTTCACTTTGGTCACGGCGATGGCCATGTTGGCCGTGGCCGGACCGGCTGCAGCGGATGAGGATGCGGAACTGGTCATCAACGGTGAGATCGAAATCGTTACCAAGACCGAGGCCCCGGCCCATCTCGAAGACCACCTTGACGAGATCCTGTCAGGCTGGCGCTTCCGGTCCGATGAAACCCAGGCCATGGAAATGGACGACTTCGACAATCCGGGGATGCTCGGAGCGGAAGAGGGGCTGAGCCAGTTCAGCACAGCCATGGGGTCAGAGGGCAAATCCTGCGCGGATTGTCACGACGGTCCGGAAAGCCTGTCGACCGTGCGTGCGACCTATCCCAAATGGAATGACGACGCCGGTGAGGTGCGCACCATCCAGATGCAGATCAACGACTGTCTGACCAATCAGATGGGTGCAGAGGCCGAGAAATACGACAGTACGAAGATGCTGAACTTCGAGGCGCTGCTGGCATCTGTGGCGCGTGGCACCCCGGTCAATGTTGCCATTGACGGCCCGGCGGCGGAGACCTGGGAAAAAGGGCGCGAGATGTATTACACGCGCTATGGGCAACTGGAGCTGTCCTGCGCCAACTGCCATGAACAGAACTACGGCAATATGATCCGCGCCGACCATCTGTCACAGGGGCAGGTGAACGGTTTCCCGACCTATCGTCTGAAAAATGCCAAGCTGAACGGCATCCACAGCCGCTTCAAGGGCTGCATTCGCGACACGCGCGCGGAAACCTTTGCCCCCGGTTCGCCGGAATTCGTTGCACTGGAACTCTATGTGGCATCGCGTGGCAACGGCCTGTCGGTCGAAGGCCCCTCGGTCCGCAACTGATCCAAAAGGCCCCGACAGCTGTGGCTGCGCGGGGCCTTTTCATCTGAAAACATATTCAAAATTGCGCATGACTATCGCATAGGGCGAGGCGCATATACAGGGAGCAACCGGCATGATTTCACGTCGTGACTTTCTTCAGGTTTCCATGGCGGCCTCTGCCATGGTCGGGGCCTCCGGCTTTGGCAATTGGGCGCGTCTGGCGGCCCAGCAGGCGCTGACACAAGACCAGTTGTTGGAGTTCGACACCTTCGGAAATGTCTCGCTCATCCATGTCACCGACATTCATGCCCAGTTGAAGCCGATCTATTTCCGTGAACCTTCGATCAATATCGGAGTGGGGGAGAATCGCGGAGAGGTGCCTCATGTCACCGGCGCGGATTTCCGCAAACTCTATGGCATCGAAGATGGCTCGCCCTCGCATTACGCTTTGTCTTCTGGCGATTTTTCGGCGCTGGGTAAGGCCTACGGCAAGGTCGGTGGGCTTGACCGTGTGGCCACCGTGATCAATGCGATCCGCGCCGCACGTCCCGATGCGCTGTTGCTGGATGGCGGGGATACATGGCACGGGTCCTACACCTGCTATCACACGCAGGGGCAGGATATGGTGAACGTTATGAATGCGCTCAAGCCGGATGCGATGACCTTCCACTGGGAGTTCACGCTGGGGTCCGAGCGGGTGCGTGAAGTGGTCGCCGATCTGCCCTTTGCGGCGCTGGGCGCCAATATCTTTGACGCGGAATGGGATGAACCCGCCGAAGATTTCGCCCCCTATAAGTTCTTTGAACGCGGTGGCGTGAAAATCGCCGTGATCGGTCAGGCCTTCCCTTATATGCCGATTGCCAATCCGGGCTGGATGTTCCCGGAATACTCTTTCGGCATCCGAACCGAGCGTATGCAGGAGGTCGTGGACGAAGCTCGCGGGCAGGGCGCAGAGCTGGTCGTCCTGCTATCCCACAACGGCTTTGACGTGGACAAGAAAATGGCCAGCCTCGTCACAGGCATCGATGTCGTGCTATCCGGCCACACCCATGATGCACTGCCGGAACCGGTTCTGGTCGGTGAGACCATCATCATCGCGTCAGGTTCCAACGGCAAATTCGTGTCGCGCGTCGATCTGGATGTGCGCGACGGGCGGATGATGGGCTTCCGGCACAAGCTGATCCCGGTGTTTTCCGATGTGATCGAACCCGACAAAGAGGTCTCCGCGCTGATCGATGAGCAACGCGCCCCGTATGAGGAGGCCATGGGCGAGGTGATCGGCGAGACCGACAGCCTGCTCTACCGTCGGGGCAACTTCAACGGCACATGGGACGATCTGATCTGCGACGCGCTGCTGAGCGAACGCGATGCAGAGATTGCCATGAGCCCCGGCGTGCGCTGGGGGCCGAGCCTTCTGCCCGGCGACAAGATCACCCGCGAAGACATCTGGAACGCCACCTCGATGACCTATGGCAAGGCCTATCGCAGTGAGATGACCGGCGATTTCATTCACACGATCATGGAAGACGTGGCCGACAACATCTTCAACCCGGATCCCTATTATCAGCAGGGCGGCGACATGGTGCGCATGGGCGGGCTTGGCTATCGCATCGATGTGACCAAACCGCAGGGCGAGAGGATTTCGGATCTTACGCTGCTGAAGACCGGGGAAACGCTCGATCCGGCCAAATCCTATGTGGTGGCGGGCTGGGCCTCGGTCAATGAGGACACCGAAGGGCCGCAGATCTGGGATGTGGTGGAAAGCCATATCCGCGCGCAGGGGACGGTGCGTCTGTCCCCCAACACTTCGGTCGAGGTGGTCGGCGCCTGATGACACCTGCGGCGCATGGGCATATGCGCCGCATTTTCGCATAAAAATCATTCACATAGTCGAATGAGAAGATTTGAAGGGAGAGAGGACAAATGAGCGAGACCCCCAAGGATCTCAGCCCCTCGCGCCGCGCGTTCCTGCGCGGTGCTGCAGCCACGGGTGCGGGGCTGGCAGCCGGGCAGGTGGCGGCCCAGTCGGCACCCGATCCGTTGATCACCGAAAAACAGGATTGGGCCATGGCGACCGGCGCGGGGGTGGATGAAACGCCCTACGGTCTGCCGATCAAATTCGAAGACGACGTCATTCGCCGCAATGTGCCATGGCTGACGGCGGATCCGATTTCGTCGATCAATTTCACACCGATCCACGCGCTGGACGGCACCATCACGCCGCAGGGCTGCGCGTTCGAGCGGCACCATTCCGGCGCGATTGAGCTGCGCAAGGAAGACTATCGTCTGATGATCAACGGGCTGGTGGATACGCCGCTGGTCTTTACCTACGCGGACCTCGAACGCTTTCCGCGTGTGAATCGCACTTTCTTTCTGGAATGCGCGGCCAACACGGGGATGGAATGGGCGGGCGCGCAGCTCAATGGGGCGCAGTTCACCCACGGCATGATCCACAACATGGAATACACAGGCGTCACCTTGCGCACGCTTCTGGAACAAGCGGGGCTCGGGGCGGCGGGCGATCTGTCGGACAAGTGGGTCTATGTCGAAGGAGCGGATGCCTCCTCGAACGGGCGCTCGATCCCGATGGACAAGGCGCTGGATGACGTGCTGGTGGCCTTCAAGGCCAATGGCGAGGCGCTGCGCATGGAACATGGCTATCCGGTGCGCTTGGTGGTGCCCGGCTGGGAAGGCAACATGTGGGTCAAATGGCTGCGTAGGATCGAAGTCACCGCGCAGGCCGTGCAATCGCGCGAAGAGACCTCGAAATACACCGACACGCTTGCCGATGGGACATCGCGCAAATGGACGTGGGTCATGGATGCAAAATCCGTTGTGACCTCGCCCAGCCCGCAATCGCCGATCACCCATGGCCCGGGACCACTGGTGATTACGGGTCTCGCCTGGTCGGGACGCGGGGCGATCACCGGGGTAGATGTGTCCATTGATGGTGGCAAAAGCTGGCACAAGGCACGGCTGGCCAATCCGGGCCAACCCATGGCGCTGACCCGTTTCTATCTGGACACGACATGGGACGGCTCAGAGATGCTGCTGCAATCGCGGGCGCATGACGAGACCGGCTATGTGCAGCCCAGCAAGGCGCAACTGCGTGAGGTGAGAGGCGAAAACTCTGTCTATCACAACAACTGTATCCAGACATGGCATGTCAAAACGACCGGGGAGGCAGAGAATGTCGAAGTTTCTTCCTAAACTGACCATCACGGCCGCGTTCATGACGGCTGTCGCGGGTCCGGTGCTTGCAGAAAAGCTGGATCTGGGGCGTCCGGCCTTGCCCGAGGAAATCGCTGCCTGGAATTTGGACATTTCGCCCAATGGCGACGGCCTGCCGGTGGGATCTGGATCGGTCGAAGACGGCGAGATGATCTTTTCCGAGAACTGTGCCGTCTGTCATGGTGAATTTGCCGAAGGCGTCGGCAACTGGCCAAAGCTCGCAGGCGGCGAGGACACGCTGGCGGACAAGGATCCGTTGAAGACCGTGGGGTCTTATTGGCCTTATCTGTCAACAGTTTACGACTATGTGCGCCGCTCCATGCCCTTTGGCAACGCGCAGACCATGTCGGATGACGATGTCTATGCGATCACGGCCTATATTCTCTATTCCAACTATCTGGTTGACGATGATTTCGTCCTGTCGAATGAGAATTTTCTCGATGTCGAGATGCCGAATGCGGGGGGGTTCATTATCGATGATCGCCCCGAGACGGAATATCCGATCTTTACCGAGGCGAACGCCTGTTACGACAACTGCAAAGAGACGGTTGAGATCACCCGGCGGGCCACGGTTCTGGATGTAACCCCGGAAGAAGAAACCAAGGCGGAGGTCGCGGCTACAGAGGAGACGACCGACAGTCTGGTGGACACCGCCATGGCGGAAGAGCCCCCCGCAGCTGAGCCCGAGGTCGCTCTGTCCTTCGACGCAGATCTGGCCGCTGAGGGCGAGAAGATCTTCAAGAAATGTGCAGCCTGTCACCAGGTCGGCGATGGCGCGCGCAACAAGACCGGACCGGTTCTGAACGGTGTTTTCGGCGCCCCGGTCGCCCATGTCGACGATTTCAAATATTCCAAAGACATGACCGAAGCCCATGAGGCCGGTGTCGTCTGGGATGAGGCGCATTTGACCGAGTTCATCGCCAAACCTCGTGCAGTATATAAGCGAACGCGGATGAGCTTTGCCGGCTTGCGCAAGGACGAAGACGTGGCGGCGGTGATCGAATATCTGAAATCCGTGTCGCAATAAGCGGCGCAAACGGAAAGGGGTGGCTTCGGGCCGCCCCTTTTTAATGTTAGTCTCTGCTCAGGGAGGATCGTTTCATGAAAACACTGTTCGCAGCATTCACCTTGGCCCTTACAGCGGCGGTGCCTGCCTGGGCACATGATCAGGCCATCACCTATGACTATGAAGGCAGCTTCGCGGATGCGACCTTTGCGGTTGAGGATGCCATCGTTTCCAAGGGTCTGGTGATCGACTATCGCAGCCATACCGGTGAAATGCTGGAACGCACCCGCGCCGATGTGGGGTCGGATGTGGTGCTTTTCGACAATGCCGATGTGTTTCTGTTCTGCTCTGCCGTGGTGTCCCGGCAGGTGATGGAGGCCGATCCGATGAATATCGTGCATTGCCCCTATTCCATTTTCGTGGCCGATCAGGATGGGCAAGTGACCATCGGGTTTCGTGATTATCCCGACGGGCCGATGCAGGCGGTCGAAGATCTTCTGACAGAGATTGTAGAAGAGGCGGTGAGCTTCTAAATAGGTCCTCTGGGCAGCGCGTGGCGTTGCCGCTCGCTAAAGGACCCGAGAATGGATTGGATCGACCGTTTCGCCGGATTGTCGTCGCTGGAACCGCAGGTGCGCGGGCGTCTTGTGTCACAGGCGAGGATTGTGTCGCTGCCCGAGGGCACGGTGCTGTTCGGACCGGGCAAAAGCCCCGAAAACCTGCTGTTGCTGCTCGACGGCACGGTGCGTGTGCAGCAGACCACAGAAGGTGGGCGCGAGATCGTGCTCTACCGCGTGCATGCGGGTGAAAGCTGTGTGCTGACCACGGCCTGCCTTCTGGCCTATGAAGACTATTCCGCCGAAGGTATCGCCGAAACCGATGTCGAAGCGGTCGCCATTCCGCGCCGGGAATTCGATGATCTGGTGGCGCAAAGCCAGTCGTTTCGCAATTTTGTCTTCTCCGCCTATTCCCGCCGGATCACCGATCTGTTTCATGTGATCGAGGAAATCGCTTTTCAGAAGGTCGATATCCGACTGGCGCAGAAGCTTCTGGAGCTGTCCAACGGAGCGGCGCAGTTGAAAGCGACCCATGCCCAGCTCGCGGCGGAACTGGGCACGGCGCGTGAGGTGATTTCACGTCAGTTGCAAGAATTTCAGCGCCGCGGATGGGTGAAAACCGCCCGCGGCGAGGTGCGACTTGTCGATCGCAATGCTTTGAAAAACCTAGCACAAACCGGCTGACGCCGATCGGGTGGCCGGTTTATTTCTTCATCGGGCAGGTGTTGATCCCGAAGATGGAATAGAGCGGGCAGGTGGAAAACAGCCCGGTCAGAAGCGGGACAATTCCGATCAGATAGAGCCAGTGATAGGGCCCGCTGGTCAGGAAGAACGCCACCAGAAGTGCGATCCCGACGACGATCCGCAGCACGCGGTCGATCCCGCCGACATTTGTTTTGAACATGTGAGTCTCCCTTTATGTGTCACGAAACCCTAGCGGGCTTGTGGCGATCCGTCTGTGATAAACTCACATGCACGGGACGGAGCTGTACAAAAAAGCAACGGGCCGCCCGAAGGCAGCCCGCATCAGAAGAAAGCCGGTATTTGTGGCGGGGATCAGTCCATCGCTTTGAAATTCAGCGCCACACCGTCCTTGATGCCCGAGAACCAGCGGGCGGTGACCTTTTTGGTCTTGGTGTAGAATTTGAACGCATCCGGGCCATATTGATCGAGATCGCCGAAAGCCGATTTTTTCCAGCCCCCGAAAGAGAAATAGGACAGCGGCACCGGGATCGGGAAGTTGATGCCGACCATGCCGACCTCGACGCGATTGGCGAAATCACGTGCCACATCGCCGTCGGCGGTGTAGATCGCGGTGCCATTGCCATATTGGTTGTCGAGTACCAGTTGCAGCGCCTCTTCGTAGCTTTCGGTTCGCACCTGGCTCAGCACCGGGCCGAAGACTTCTTCCTTGTAGATGTCCATATCCGGTGTCACGTCATCAAACAGGGTCGGGCCAACGAAATAGCCGTTTTCATATCCTTGAATGTTCAGACCGCGCCCGTCGGCGACCAGCGTCGCGCCCTGCTCGACACCGGCGGAAATCAGGCCTTCGATGCGATCCTTGGCGGCTTGGGTGATGACCGGGCCGTAGTCGACATCATCGCCCGCAGTGTACGGTGCGACTTTGAGCTTTTCGATTTTGGGCACCAGCTTTTCGATCAGCTTATCGGCGGTATCCTTGCCCACGGGCACGGCAACGGAGACGGCCATGCAGCGTTCGCCAGCCGCGCCAAAGCCTGCGCCGACAAGCGCGTCGGCGGCCTTGTCGAGATCGGCGTCGGGCATGATGATCATGTGGTTCTTGGCGCCGCCGAAACACTGCGCGCGTTTGCCGTTGGTGGCGGCACAGCCATAGATGTACTGGGCAATCGGAGTGGAGCCGACGAAGCCAACCGCCTGGATCGTGTCATTGTCGAGGATCGCGTCGACAGCCTCTTTGTCGCCATGAACGACCTGCAGGACGCCATCGGGCAGCCCGGCTTCGGACATCAGTTCTGCCAGCATCAGAGAGGTCATCGGCGTGCGTTCAGAAGGTTTCAGGATCATCGCATTGCCCGACACGATGGCCGGGGACATTTTCCACAGCGGGATCATGGCCGGGAAGTTGAACGGGGTGATGCCCGCCACGACGCCAAGCGGCTGGCGGATGGAATAGAGATCGATGCCGGGGCCGGCGTCACCGGTGAACTCGCCTTTGAGCATCGCCGGCGCACCCATGCAGACTTCGACCACTTCAAGGCCGCGCTGTACATCGCCGCGGGCGTCGGGCAGGGTCTTGCCATGTTCGCGCGACAGGCATTCGGCAAGCTTGTCCATATTCTCGTTGATGAGCTGGCCGAATTTCATGAACACGCGGGCACGGCGCTGCGGATTGACCTTGGCCCATTCCTTTTGCGCTTGCGCGGCCTTTTCGACGGCGGTGTCCAGTTCGGCGGGGGTTGCCAGCGGTACGCGGGCAATGGCTTCGCCCGTGGCGGGGTTGCGCACTTCGGTGAAGCGGCCAGAGGTCCCGGCGACATAGGCGCCGTCGATATAGTGTTTTAGTTCTTCCATGGCATCCTCCATAAGATTTCTGCCAGGGTAATATTGCGAAATTGTCATGAGAAGAGAGAAGATTTCAAAAACATTTTGCATTAATGCAAAATGACAGGGCGCCGTTGGGGCGGGACAGCCTGGACCGGGAAGGAAAAGCGATGAACTGGGATGATCTGAGGGTATTTCTGGCCGTGGCGCGCAGTGAAAGCTTGTCTGCGGCGGGCAAGCAGTTGCGCATCGATCCGGCCACGGTTGGCCGGCGCATCGCACGGCTGGAAAAGGGGCTGGGGGTGACGCTCTTTGCCAAATCGCCGCAGGGCTATGAGCTGACCCGTGACGGCGGGCGGCTTCTGGCGCATGCAGAGGGGGCGGAACAGGCGGTGACCCATGGGGTACAGACTCTCGCAGACACAGAGGATGACCGTCTGCATGGCGTGATCCGGATCGGCGCGCCGGATGGCTGCGCCAACTACGTTCTGCCGCGTGTCGTGGCGCGAATCGCTGCGCAGCATCCGGCGCTGGATGTGCAGATCATCGCCCAGCCGCGCCTCTTCAACCTGTCAAAACGCGAAGTCGATCTGGTGGTCAGCGTGTCTCAGCCGAGTTCGGGGCGATTGCTGGTCAAAAAGATCACCGACTATCATTTGTCGCTTGCGGGGATGCAGTCGCATCTGGACGCCCACGCCCCGATCGACAGCCTGTCCGATCTCAAATCGCGCAGCATCGTCGGCTATGTCCCGGACCTGATTTTTGACAAGGAACTCGACTATCTTGAGGAAATCGGCCTCTCAGAGGCCCATTATACGTCGAATTCGGTCTCGGTGCAGCTCAACATGATCCGTGCAGGGCTGGGCGTCGGGGTCGTGCATGACTTCTGTCTGCCCTATGTGCCGGGCCTGATCCGGCTGTTGCCGGAGGTGGTGCGGATCAAGCGCGCCTTTTATCTGGTGCGCCACGCAGACGACCGAAATGTCGAAAGACTGAGCCGTTTTTGCGATCTGTTAACGCTTGAAATGCGACAGGTTGTCGAGGCGCTTGAAAGCGAAGCTTGACAGAGCGGCCTGCCTCGGAGGACCCTGAAAACAGGGAGAAATCGGGACATTGAGTAAAGGGAGGAACCATGCTCGTTGCACAGATCTTGAAAGCCAAGGATATTCAGGAAACCGTCACGATCCAGCCGGATCTGACAATCGGGGAAGCCGCCGCCATGTTGTCGGCCCGCCGGATCGGCGCCGTTGTCGTGGCCTCTCAGCCCGGACGGGCCGAGGGGATCTTGTCGGAGCGGGACATTGTGCGCGAACTGGGACGCACCGGATCCGAAGCCCTGTCGCATCCGGTCGCGGAATTCATGACGCGCAAACTGGTGACCTGCAAGCCTGACGATACCGCGCTTCAGGTTCTCGAAAAGATGAGTGCAGGACGTTTTCGCCACATGCCGGTTCTGGATGGTGACAAGATGATCGGTCTGGTGTCCATTGGCGATGTGGTTCAGGCTCGTCTGGAAGAACTGGCCATGGAGAACACTGCCATGGAAGGCATGATCATGGGGCAGCACTAGGCTGTTTCAAGCGGCGCAGGGGGCTGTTCCTGCGCCGTTGCGACGACGCATGATGCGTCGGTCGTGCAGGCGCCGACGCGCTTTTTTTGCGGCTTCGCCTGGATGACATCCGCAATCGGGACGCTAACGGAGCGTTAATTCCGCAAACCTCTTGATTTTGCTGTCACAGTATTGTTGCGTGCGCAGCAGGCAGAGGAGGACCCCAGAATGCGTATTGGCCTGTATCCCGGCACTTTTGATCCTGTAACGCATGGTCATGGCGATATCATCCGCCGGGCCTGTGCTCTGGTGGATCGTCTGGTGATCGGCGTGGCCATCAACCGTGATAAGGGGCCTCTGTTCACTCTGGAAGAACGCGTTGATATGCTGGAGACCTATACGGCCCAGATGGCGCGGGACACGGGCTGTGAAATCATCGTGCACCCGTTTGAAAACCTTTTGATCCATTGCGCGCGCGACGTGAATGCGTCGCTGATCATCCGCGGTCTGCGCGCGGTGTCGGATTTCGAATATGAATTCCAGATGGTTGGCATGAACCGGGCGCTGGATAAAAATATCGAAACCGTGTTTCTGATGGCCGATGCGCGGCATCAGGCGATTGCCTCGAAACTGGTTAAAGAAATTGCGCGACTCGATGGTGATATTTCGCAATTCGTCGCCCCCGACGTGGCCGAGCGCCTGCTGGCGAAATTCGCCTGAGGTGACGACGTCCGGCTGTGCTGTCGTCTGAACATGAAAACACCCCGCAGGGAGGATGCGAGGTGTTTTCTGGGAGCAAAGCGGTCCGGAATGCGCCTCGGGCACCTTCCGAAAAGACTTTGTCTTAAAGGAACTTAGCCGTAGATGGCCTGACGGGCGACGGAGCGCGCGCGATCATAATCCATATTCAGGTCTGCTTTGACCTTTTGCGGCAGGGCGTCGAGTTCAGCAAGCGTGCGGCGGTAGGCTGCCCGTTTCTGAGCGGCGTTTTTGAGGGAGGCGAAAACTTTCATAGTGCCGATCCTTTCTGGGCTTGGGCGTTTAATTTCTGATCCCTATATGCGCCTGAATTAGCGCTAACACCAATGCCGGTTCGCCAAGATGGGTATGCGCTTTGCGCATAGACGTCTTGGTTTTCGCATGGCTCATGCCGGGGTTGCGCTAACGGCATTGCACGCGGCAGTAAACCGGGCGTGGAAATGGATCAGATTGTTTCAGAATGCGGGAATGACGCCAATGGAGACAAAGCCCTTAAGGACCGCATCGACGGCAACTGCGGCCAGCAACATGCCCATGACGCGACTGATGATCGCCGCCCCGGTTTCCCGCAACACCCTCAGCAGTGGGGCAGCCGCCAGCAAGATCCCGAGGGTGATCAAAAGCACCAGCGTCATGATCGAGGCGGTCATCGCCTGATGCGCCATTGAAAACCGGTCGTTGTCTGTGAGCATCACCACGGCCAACATGGCGCCGGGAGAAGCAATCGAGGGCATCGCCAGCGGGAAGACAGCGACGCGTTTCGCCTGTAAGCGCTGGTCATGTTTGGGTTTTTCTGTGCCGGACTTGGCCATTTCCTGAGATGGTTTGCCATCGCCGAAAATCATGGTGAGCGCAAAGAGGAATAGCACCAGCCCGCCCGCGATCTGGAAGGAGGGCAGTCCGAGCCCGAGTGCCTCGAGTACCACCTGACCGAACAGAATAAAGACCAGTAGGATCACGAAAGCGGTCAGCACCGCCCGCAGCGCGACCTTGCGCCGCAAGCCCGGCGTCAGGCTGCTGGTCGCCGCGATAAAGACGGGCAGGGTCCCGATCGGATCGATGACGACCCAGAGGGTGATGAATTCGCTGAGCAGGGTGGAGAGGTTCAACATATCGGCGCTTTGTTAGGGGTTCCCGGCATCTATAGGTCGTGGGGGAAAGAACAAGGGGCAGGGCGCCGATTTCCGCGCGCTGTGTCACAAATTCTCTGGCGTTTGGCCTGTATCCGCGCCTGTGCTGCGTGTCGCAGGACCTCAGGTCGGAGGTAAAATGACGCCCCGAACCTTTTCAGGTCCGGAGCGCCCAAGTCCCGTTCGCGCGGGATAGCTGCGTTTCATTCGCGCTTAAGGCGTTTTAGATCAGTTTGCCCATGGCAACAGCGGTGTCAGACATCCGGTTAGAGAAGCCCCATTCGTTGTCATACCAAGTCAGGATGCGCACCATAGTGCCTTCCATGACTTTGGTTTGATCGCAATGGAAGACAGAACTGTGGCTGTCATGGTTGAAGTCGGAGGACACGAGCTTGGCATCGGTGTAGCCCAGCACGCCTTTCAGTGGGCCGTTTGCTGCAGTGCGGATCAGCTCGTTGATTTCCTCGATCGTGGTTTCACGGGCGGCTTCAAAAGTCAGGTCAACCACAGAGACATTCGGGGTCGGCACGCGGATGGCGACGCCGTCGAGTTTGCCATTGAGCTCCGGTAGCACCAGACCCACGGCCTTTGCGGCGCCGGTGGAGGTCGGGATCATCGAGAGGGCAGCCGCCCGGGCGCGGTAGAGGTCCTTGTGCAGCGTGTCCAGGGTCGGCTGGTCCCCGGTGTAGCTGTGAATCGTGGTCATGAAGCCTTTGACGATCCCGATGTTGTCGTTGAGCACCTTGACGACCGGCGAGAGGCAGTTGGTGGTGCAGGATGCGTTCGACACCACGATGTCATCGGCGGTCAGCTCGTCATGGTTCACCCCGTACACGATGGTTTTGTCAGCATCTTTGCCCGGAGCCGAGATCAGCACGCGCGAAGACCCGTTTTCCAGATGTGCCTGGCAGGCTTCTTTTGAGGTGAAGATGCCGGTGCATTCCATCACCACATCCACGTCGGACCAGGGCAGGTCGGCAGGGTTGCGCATGGCGGTGACCTTGATCGGTCCACGGCCAACATCGATGGTGTCTTCGGTGTGAGTCACTTCAACGGGGAAGCGGCCATGCACCGAATCGTATTGCAGCAGGTGAGCGTTGGTTTCCACCGGGCCCAGATCGTTGATTGCCACGACCTCAATGTCGGTGCGGCCCGACTCGATGATCGCACGCAGAACGTTCCGCCCGATCCGTCCGAAACCATTAATTGCAACTTTTACGGCCATATTCAGCACCTCCTATGACGCTTTGGCTGAAAGGGGGGGCGGAGGATGCCCTCCCTATATGTAATCCATGGTGACATCCTGGATCAGATGTCGCCATGGCAAATCAGTTGGTTAACGCTAACATCACCCTCCCGTCGCAAAGGTCAACCGGGCTGGTCACATTTTTCACCGCCAGAAAGCAATCAGTTGCAGCAGATCTAGGAATCTGCGCGAAAGAAACATCGTTCCGGTCCCACCATTGGCCCCAATGTCGAGGCCGAGCAGGATCACAAGGACAAGGCCAAGTCCGACGGCGATCTGGTTGGTCATAACTAGCGCTAACTCTTTCTTTGACCGAACAATGCGTCAGAGAGGTGAAGAAAAAAAGGGGGTAGATCAAAAAAGCAAAAAAAGGCCCGGCGAAAACACGCCGGACCTCAATCTGGTCAACAATTTCTTGTCGCTTCCTTAATTGAGGCGGCCCATCGCCGCAGCGACATCGGCCATGCGGGCAGAAAAACCCCATTCGTTGTCGTACCAGGCCAGAACGCGCACCGTGCGTCCGACGACCTTAGTCTGATCGGGGGCAAAGATGGAGGATTCGGTGGTGTGGTTGAAGTCGATCGACACCTTGGGTTCCGGGTCATAGCCCAGCACCGCGCCCATGTGACCGGCAGCTGCTTCGCGCACGATCTCGTTCACATCGGCCACCGTGACGTTTTTGCTGGCCTGGAAGGTCAGGTCCACGGCGGACACGTTCGGGGTCGGCACACGGATCGAGGTGCCGTCCAGCTTGCCGTCCAGTTCCGGCAGCACAAGACCCAGCGCCTTGGCCGCACCGGTCGAGGTCGGGATCAGCGCCATGCTGGCGGCACGGGCGCGATACAGGTCCTTGTGACGACGGTCGTGGGTGGACTGGTCGCCGGTATAGCTGTGAATGGTGGTCATGATGCCGCTTTCGATGCCGATGGCATCGTTGAGCACTTTGGCCAGCGGGGCCAGACAGTTGGTGGTGCAGGAGCCGTTGGAAATCATTCGTTCCTGTGCCTGAATGTCACGGTGGTTCACGCCAAAGACCACGGTGCGATCGACATTGGTCGCCGGGGCGGAGATCAGCACCTTTTTGGCGCCGCGCTCCAGGTGCACCTTGGACTTTTCACCGTCGTTGAACTTGCCGGTGCATTCCAGCACGACGTCGACACCTTCCCAATCCAGCTCTTGCGGGTTGTAGGTGGACATCACTTTGATCGGGCCTTGTCCAAGATCCAGTGTGTCCTCTTCGACCCGCACGGTGCCGTTGAAACGCCCATGCACCGAGTCGTATTTCAGCAGATGCGCATTGGTGGCAATCGGCCCGGTGGCGTTGATCTTGACGACTTCGACCTCGTTCAGCCCTGCTTCCGCAATATGTGCCAGCGTGCAGCGGCCGATGCGGCCAAATCCGTTGATCCCGAGTTTGATGGTCATGATGCGTCTCCGAGCTGTTGCGGTCTGATGGCGTCGCGGCTCGGTATACAAAGGTGTGCTGACCTGTAAAAGCTTTTATATACAGCATGTTAGCGAAAACATGCCGTGTTAGCGCAATCGTTCGAAGCTTTGAGGTGCTCTCGGGGTCGCAGCGGAGCATCGCGCTTACAGATGTGTGCTCATGGCCTCAATGGCATCGGTATGGATTTCCGTGTCCGCCACCCCGTTGGGCCGGCTGCGTTTCCAGCCGGTTGTTGTCGCATAGCAATGCCAGAACTGCCCGATCGTTTGCGCAAAGGAATGTAGCGGACCGCCGGGTCTGTGGACGGCCCAGGCAAAGCGATCTGCAAGACCGCCGCGCGCCAGACACCATTTCGACGGGCAGGGCGTCTCTTCCTTCGGACGCCAGAGCGTATGGTGTTTTTGCAGTTGTCCGAGCTTGGCTTGTGGCGGATAGACCCAGGTTCCCTGCAGGAGCCCCAGCCCGAAGCGCGCTTCCATGGCCGCATCAAAGACAGTGCTGCCGGTGATCGGGGTCACCATTTCGTCGATGTCGACCGACAAGACCGCGCGCGAGCGGGCGAAAAAACGCCAGCGTGCGATCTGCATCAGGCTGACCTGAAGATATTTTGCGGGGGCTACAAATCGACCGCCTGCATTGCCGCCGTAAGGCAGAGGGGCAGAGACCAGCGCGATGGAGCTCAGCCCCGCTTCCCGCGACAGTCTGTCGGCCAAATGCGGCAGATCACAGTTTTCGGAGCCGTTGTCGAACAACAGCAGCCCTTGGAGCCCATGTGCCGAGACATGATACCGGGCCCAGTCGACGATCCAGTCGCAAGGGGTGTTCTTGATCATGGTCATGGCGACGTTTTGATGCACGAAAATATCGGTCTTTTCGTGCACTGGCACGCTCAGCCTGACATCCGGTAGGGCCACGCTCAGCTCGGACTGCGGTGAACACTCCAGATCGATGACTTCGAACCGTAGAGATCTGTGGTGGCGATGGATGCGCGCGGCGACGCCATCGACCTGCAGCCCCTCGCGCAACGCCGAGCGCAGGTTCAGAAGCCGGGGACAGATCAAGCGTACGCGACGCTCGGACAGGCTCAGCGCGTCATAGATCAACGTGCGGCTGTCGAAAGCGCGGATATAGGCGTCATTCCGGCGCGGTTCCGGCAAGGGATAGTCGCGTCGCAAAGCGCAGCCTTCGGGGATCCGGACGCTGGAAAGCTCAGGAAAGATGCAGGTGCTCACTCAAGGTGCTCCGCGTTTTATGTTGTTCAAGGGCAACTTGAAAATCTTAAAAACACGTTAACAAGCACGGGAGCAGGGCTGTGACCCTGCTCCCGTGATCATTGCAGTTTTTGGTCTTAGCCAAGCAGGGCGTTGACCTGAGCCACGACGTTTTCGGCAGTGATGCCGAATTTTTCGAACAGCTCTTCCGCTGGGGCGGAAGCCCCGAAACGGGTCATGCCGACAAAGGCCTGTTTGGCCTCGCGGCCACGCTCGCCCAGAAGCCAGCGATCCCAGCCGCCTTCACGCACGGCGGCTTCCACGCCGACGCGGACCGGGCCAGCCGGCAGAACCTTGCGGCGATAGGCTTCGTCCTGCTCTGCGAAAAGCTCCATACAGGGCATAGAGACAACGCGGGTGCCGATGCCATTTTCCTGCAGGATGTCGCGGGCTTTCATTGCGATTTCCACTTCCGAGCCGCTGGCGATCAGGATCGCTTCGCGCTTGCCTTCTGCCTCGGCCAGCACATAGGCGCCTTTGGACACGAGGTTGGAGTTTTTGTGCTCCGTGCGCAGCGTCGGCAGGCCCTGACGGGTCAGCACCAGAACCGACGGCGTTTTCTGGGATGTCAGCGCGATTTCCCAGGCTTCCGCGGTTTCCACCGTATCCGCCGGACGGATCGTCAACGTGTTGGGGGTGGCGCGGCAGATCGCCAGATGTTCGACCGGCTGGTGGGTCGGACCGTCTTCGCCCAGACCGATCGAGTCATGGGTCATGACATAGGTCACCGGGATCTGCATCAGGGCGGACAGGCGCATCGAGGGACGCGCGTAATCGGTAAAGCAGAAGAAGGTGCCGCCATAGGGGCGGATGCCGCCGTGCAGCGCCATGCCGTTCATCGCAGCGGCCATGCCGTGTTCACGGATGCCGTAGTAGACGTAGCGGCCCTTGCGGTTGGTTTCGTCAAAGACACCCATGTCGCCGGTCAGCGTGTTGTTCGACCCGGTCAGGTCGGCAGAGCCGCCGATGGTCTCCGGCATGATCGGGTTGATCACTTCCAGCACCTTTTGCGAGGACGCGCGGGTGGCCAGTTTCGGCTGTTCTTCGGAGGTCTGCTTTTTGAACGCTTTGATCGTGGCGGAGAGGCGCTTGGGCGCTTCGCCCGCAAAGACGCGGTTGAACTCGGCCTGACGACGTTCGGATTGCTCTTCAAAGCGGGTCTGCCAGGCGAGGCGCTCTTCGGCGCCACGGCGGCCGATGGCTTCCCATTCGGCTTTGACCTTTGCGTCGACTTCGAAGGGACCCCAAGACACGCCATAGGCGGCTTTCGCGTCGGCCAGCTGGTCGGCATTGGTCAATGCTCCGTGGCCTTTGGAGGTGTCCTGTGCGGCGTGACCCAGAGCGATATGGGTCTTGCAGGCGATCATCGACGGCTTTTTGGATTTCTTGGCGGCTTCAATCGCGGCGTCGATCTGTTCGGGATCGTGACCGTCGATTTCCTGCACATGCCAGCCTGCGGATTTGAAGCGCTGCGGCTGGTTGGTGCGGTCCGCGATGTCCACGGTGCCGTCGATGGTGATGTTGTTATTATCCCAGAAGACGATCAGCTTGCCGAGCTTCTGACGTCCGGCCAGCGCAATGGCTTCCTGGCTGACACCTTCCATGAGGCAGCCGTCGCCTGCCATCACATAGGTGTAGTGGTTCTGCAGTTTGGCGCCAAAGCGCGCGCGCAGCGCCTCTTCGGCCATGGCAAAGCCTACGGCGTTGGAGATGCCCTGACCCAGCGGGCCAGTGGTGGTTTCCACACCGTCGAGCAGGAAGTTTTCCGGATGTCCGGCGGTTTTCGCGCCCATCTGGCGGAAATTCTTGATCTGCTCCAGCGGCATTTCTTCGTAGCCGGTGAGATACAGCAGGGAGTAGACGAGCATGGAGCCATGACCCGCCGACAGGATGAACCGGTCACGGTCGGGCCATGTCGGGTTGGCGGCGTCGAACTTCAGATGTTTTCCAAACAGCACGGTGGCGACATCTGCCATGCCCATCGGCATGCCGGAGTGGCCGGAATTGGCGGCAGCCACCGCATCGAGTGTCAGCGTACGGATGGCGGTTGCGCGCATCCAGTGGTCGGGGTGCGCCTCGCGCAGTGTTGCGATATCCACAGGCGGATCTCCTTGCTCTCCCAAAACATGCCAAGGATGTGTTTTGCGAGTTTTCCTTGGCATTTCGGGCTTCCTGATAACGAAGTGGCGGCAAAGTGCAAGGTTCTGCGCAGCGTCTTTCCCATCTGTCGCAGGCTTCCGTGCTGGTTTCTTGGGGCATCCGCTTCGCATATTGGTAAAGCGGGTCGCATGCGCTAGGCTCACGAATCAAGCGAGACAGGATGAAGCGCGCATGCTTTGCCCTTGATGCCAAAGCAGGTTTTTGCTTTGAGTGCGGGGAGGCGGTGCAGTATTCCTGTGGAAATTCCCGTCTGGGAGCAACAAAGCAAGATGTGAGTGCACGGTGATGAGCGAGATTTCCGATTTCGAAGCCCGGATCACAACTGCCATGGAACGCATCGGGCGTGTGGTGGATGTGCTGGGGGCACAGGTCGAAGCGCCCGAGGACGAGGGCGGAATCGATGTCGCGGAAATGGAGGCAGAAATCGGACGCCTTCAGGATGCATTGCAGGCCGAGAAAGACGCCAAGGCCCAGCTCGAAGCCCGTGTCGAGGCGATCCAGGCCCGGCAAGAGGGCCATGTGGCGGAGCTGGAGGCCGAAGTGGCCCAGCTGCGCAGTGAGACCGCCAGCCTGAAAGCCGACCGGGCCGAGGATGCCCGCGACATTGAGGCGCTGGTCGCCGATCTGCGGGCTGCGCTGGCGCTGAGTTCCAACCGGATCAACCCGACTGGCGGGGAGGTGTGAGATGCCCGAAGTGACGATCACCATCGGAGGCCGTGCCTTCGAAGTCGCCTGTCAGGATGGCGAAGAACATTTCCTGAAATCCGCTGCCGCGCTGCTGGACAACGAGGCCTCTGTGCTGTCCAGCCAGATCGGACGCTTGCCTGCAGAGCGCATGCTGCTGATGGCGGGGCTCATGCTGGCGGATAAGACCGCAAGCTTTGACGAGCAGTTGCGGGGGCTTGAGGAAAAACTTTCGGCCCAGTCCCGCCTCATCGAGGAGCTGCGCGCACGTCCGGATCCTGAACCGCAAAAGATCGAGGTGCCTGTGGTGCCCGCTGAGGTCACCGATACGCTGGCAGAGCTGGCCGCGCGGGCCGAGGCCATGGCTGCAGAGCTTGAGGAATGTTTCGTTGCGGAAGAGGGCGCAGACACCGCGGGATAGATCCTGCGCAGCTCTGCAGCGACAAGACATAAGAAAAGGCGCGGTCCGGGACCGCGCCTTTTTGGTTTAGAAAACCTGTGTGACCTTGCCGGCTCAGGTGTTGGCGGCGCGGATCTGGTCGGCTTTTTCCTGATCGAAAACGACGCCCTTGTCGGCAAGCATCTGATCCAGCTCGCCCGAAAGCGTCATTTCGATCACGATGTCGCAGCCGCCGACGAATTCGCCTTTGACATAGAGCTGCGGAATGGTCGGCCAGTCGGAAAAATCCTTGATACCCTGACGGATGTCCTGATCGGCCAGAACATTCACATCGGTGTAATCGACACCCATGAAGTTCAGGATGCCAGCCACTTTCGAGGAGAAGCCGCATTGCGGCATCATTTTTGTGCCCTTCATGAACAGGACGACATCATTGGAGTCGACGGTTTTCTGAATGGTCTCTTGCGCAGTCATGGTTCAGTCCTTTGGAAAGGGTGCGGTCGCGGGCTGGGCGACCGTGGTATGAAAATTCGCCCTGCTGTCGTCCCGGCTGGAAAGTCAGTCCGGGGCGCGGGTGGTCAGGGCGAGGGCGTGCAATTCCCCGCTGTCAAGCTGGGTGCGGATGGCGGCGTTTACCGCACGTTGTTGTTGGACCCGGTTCATGCCTTTGAAGGAGGCATCGACGACTTCCGCCGCGAAATGTTGTCCATCATCGCCTTGCACGATGATCTGGGCGTCAGGGAAAGCGTCGCGGATCAAATGTTCGATATCAGCGGCGGTGATGGCCATGTAGGGCGCTCCTTGGTGTCGTCTGTGTCTTACGCTCTGTGGTCATCGAGGGCGGTGTGCGCCGTCGACGCACAGTCATCCGGTGGTCGTTGTGCTGAAATGTAATGATCCGCGCGGGGGGCTGCAAGGCGTTCACGTCGTGTCGAGGGGACTGATGTCGGGTCACGGGGGCTCATGCCCCGTTTGTCCCACTGTTTGGTGCTTCAGTTTGCCCGCTCCGTGCCAGCGCCGCAAGAAAGGCATCATAGGCGGCAGACAGGGCCGGGCTGTCGGACCAGACCCGCGCCAGACGTTTCAACAGGCTGCGGCGGCTGTGCTCCAGATCTTCGCTCAGGGGCAGGGCAGCGGCTTCCTGCAATTGTCTCATCCGCTCATGAAGCGGCTTTAGCCGGTCGAAATCGCGCAGCATGGCGGGCAAGAGCCCCGGATCGTCACGCCAGCTTTCGCCGTTGAAACGCATCTGCGTTACCCGTTGCCCCGCACCGGCACAGTCATAGAGCACGCAGCCGGGGTTGCCGATCTCTTCCAAGCGGTCGTGCAGCTTGCACAGATGCCCGGACAGGTTCGGGCAGGGCGTGCCCGCCGGTTTGTCGAAAGAAAACAGATCGCCTTTGTCCAGCGTCAGCCCGACACAGCAGAGCGCCGCGCATTGGCTGCAATCGCTGGTCAGCTCGGGGAGAACGGGCATGTCGGGCAGCTCAGTCATGACAGCCTTTGTGCCATCTGTGGGCGGAGGGGACGGAAAAAGGCCCGCTTGGGGCGGGCCTTGTCGATGTGTTGCGGTGCAGCATGGGAAAGATCAGCCGAAGATCTCGCCGAAGGTGCCGCGATAGAGTGCGGACAGTTCGCTCAGCGGGGCATCGGAGCTGCCGAATTTCACCGCGTCGCCGCCGAATTTCCCGACGGTTGAAATGGTGACGCCCGCCTGACCTGCCGCGACCATGAGCGCTTCGGCCTGATCAAAGGAGCAGGCCACGAGGTAGCGCGCCTGATCTTCGCCAAACAGGTCCGGCGTATCGTCGCTGTCGAGCGTGACGCCGATCCCGGCAGCCTCGGCCATTTCAAAAGCGGCAAGGGCCAGCCCGCCGTCGGCGAGATCGGTGGCGGCATTGACCAGCGCGGCATTGCCGCGCAGGAAATCGCCATTGCGCTTTTCTTCGGCCAGATCGACCCGCGGGGCGTCGCCGTCTTCGCGGTTGAAGACCTCATAGAGCAGGGCTGATTGTCCAAGGTGGCTGCCCGGCGCGCCGATCAGCAGGGCCAGATCGCCCGCGTTGGGCTGGCCGTCGATCAGATCCTCTTCGCTGGCGATCAGACCCACGGCCCCGATGGTCGGGGTCGGCAGGATGCCTTCGCCGTCGGTTTCATTGTAGAGCGACACGTTGCCGGACACGATCGGCATGTCGAGGAAGGCCACGGCCTGACCGATGCCATCGAGCGCACCGACGAATTGGCCCATGATTTCAGGCTTTTCCGGGTTGCCGAAGTTGAGGTTGTCAGTGGTGGCCAAGGGTTTCGCCCCGACCGCGGTCAGGTTGCGATAGGCTTCGGCCACGGCCTGTTTGCCGCCTTCGACCGGGTTGGCCTTGACGTAGCGGGGCGTCACATCCGAGGTGAAAGCCAGCATCTTGCCGGTGTCATGGACGCGGATCACACCGGCGCCCAGACCGGGGGTGATGACACTGTCGGCCATGACCTGCGTGTCATATTGTTCATAGACCCAGGCCTTGGAGGCGTAGTTGGGCGATGCGAGCAGCCCTTTGAGCCCGTCGATCGGATCGATCTGCGGGACATCGGCCATCGGCTCTGCGGTGGGGGTCGGGACCCACGGGCGATCGTATTCCGGCGCCGAGGAAGCCAGTGTGGAGAGCGGCAGGTCGCCCATGCAGGTGCCATTGTGCATGATCAGGAAGCGGTCTTCGGCAATGGTCTCACCGACGATGGCGAAATCGAGATCCCATTTTTCAAAGACGGCACGAGCCTCGGCCTCTTTTTCGGGCTTCAGCACCATGAGCATGCGTTCCTGGGATTCGGACAGCATCATCTCATAGGCGGTCATATCGGCTTCGCGCTGGGGCACGTTTTCCAGATCCAGACGGATGCCCAGATGGCCCTTGTCGCCCATCTCCACCGCAGAACAGGTCAGGCCAGCGGCCCCCATGTCCTGGATCGAGATCACCGCACCGGTCTGCATCAGCTCCAGCGTGGCCTCCATCAGGCATTTTTCGGTGAACGGGTCACCGACCTGCACGGTGGGGCGTTTGTCTTCGATGGTGTCGTCAAACTCGGCAGAGGCCATGGTGGCCCCGCCCACACCGTCGCGGCCGGTCTTGGCGCCCAGATAGACGACGGGCATGCCGACGCCGGAGGCGGCCGAGTAGAAAATCTTATCCGCATCGGCAAGACCGGCGGCAAACGCATTCACCAGACAGTTGCCGTTATAGGCGGCATGAAAACGCACTTCGCCCCCCACGGTGGGCACGCCAAAGCAGTTGCCATAGCCGCCGACACCTTCGACGACGCCATGCACGAGCTGTTTGGTTTTCTTGTGGTCTTTTTCCCCGAAGGACAGCGAATTCATGGCCGCGATCGGACGCGCGCCCATGGTGAAGACGTCGCGCAGGATACCGCCCACGCCCGTGGCCGCCCCCTGATAGGGTTCGATGTAGGAAGGGTGGTTGTGGCTTTCCATCTTGAACACCACAGCCTGGCCGTCGCCGATGTCGACGACGCCGGCGTTTTCGCCCGGGCCGCAGATCACCTGCGGGCCGGAGGTCGGCAGACCGCGCAGGTGTTTCTTGGACGATTTATAGGAACAATGTTCGTTCCACATCGCTGAAAAGACACCCAATTCGGTGAAGGTCGGCTCCCGGTTCAGAATGCGCAGGATCTCGGCATATTCTTCGGGCTTGAGCCCATGGGCGGAGATGATCTCTTCGGTGATGGCTGGCTCTGTCATGGAATCCCCTCGGGCGGCGGTCTTTGCTTGCGGTTCTCATAGGGCAAGCGGGGCCTTGTGGGAAGGGGCGGCGTGTCAAATGGCCTGTTGCGGGACCTTGTCGTCCGCCGGGGCTGTCTGCTCGCAGAAAATTCCGAAAAGTCAAAAAAAAGGCCGAGCAAAGCTCGGCCTAAGTCCAACAGGGAGGTGAAACCAGAATGAGTTGCCTCATTCGATGGCTTCAGTGATGCATTTAGGGGCAGTTTGTGAACGGATCAAGGGAGATTGTTAAAAGTGCGTGCAATGCCGCTATGCGAATTTGATATGGCTCCTGTCGGCGGGCGCAAAGGGGCCTGTTATACGACCTGTTGTGCGGTCCTGTGCTCAGGCCGAAAACAGATGCCTTTCGCACTGAGCAGGGCCGCTCATCGAGCAGGATGAGCGGGATGGTACCTGAAATCTCTGTACGGCTGTATGCGCTGGCGCGGCTGTCAGTCGTCACCGTCGCCATCGCGCATGTGGCGACGGTGGGCGTTGATTTCTTCGGTGATGAAATCGCGGAACACCTCGATCCGCTTCGAATGACGCAGCTCTTCGGGGTAGGCTAGGAAAACCGGCACCTCGCCGCTTTGCACTTCTGGCAGCACCCGCACGAGGTTCGGCGCGCTTTCCACCAGATAATCGGGCAGAACGCCGACACCGAGGTTATTCAGCACCGCCTGCAAAACCCCGAAATAGTTGTTCACGAACAGCTTGGAACGAATGTCGTGCTCGTTCAGCTCTTCGATCAGCCGTGCACCTGCGGCGACCTGATGGGCGTTGGGGTTCTGGCAGATCAGTCGGTGTTTCGCCAGATCGTCCATGGTTTCCGGCATGCCGTGTTCGTCAAGGTATTCCCGCGTCGCAAACAGGCGCATCCGGATGTTCATCAGCCGTTTGCGGATTAGGTCCGCCTGCGAGGGTTCTTTCATACGGATGGCGATGTCCGCCTCGCGCATCGGCAGGTCGAGCACGCGTTCCTCAAGCATCAGGTCGATTTTGAGTTCCGGATATTTTTCATAGAGCTTCGAGAGGCGCGGGGCGAGCCAGAGCGTGCCGAAACCGGTGGCGCTGGTGACGCGCAATTCGCCGTAGACTTCTTCTTCGCTGTCGCGGATGCGGGCCGCGGCGGCATCAAGGCGCTTGGCCATGGCGCGCGTCGCCTCAAACAGCAGTTCGCCCTGTTCGGTCAGAATCAGGCCACGCGCATGGCGGTGAAACAGCGTTGTGCCCAGAGATTCCTCCAGTGCACGGATCTGACGCGACACGGCAGACTGGCTCAGGTGCAGCGTGTCACCGGCATGGGTCAAAGACCCGGCATCTGCCACGGCGTGAAAGATTCTCAGCTTGTCCCAGTCCATACCTGCCACCTGCGGTTCCTCCCGTATGTTTCGCCTTAGACTATATAGCTTCCGTAAGAATATATACCGTCCGGGGCTGTTTGGCCGCTTCATTCGCGTTTTTTGCACAGATCGCAAGGTGAATGCTTTGCGCTAACACAAATTAGCGTGACAGGATGGAGAAAATGCAAACTTTTCGTGCAGCTTCCGTTGCCAGTTGTGTTTTCATGTGGAAAAGCGAAGACAATTGCAGCGGGGGCGAACCGGGAGGGAGCCTTTGTCACCGGAGATCTCAAAACCGAAGCTTTCGCATTCCGGGCTCTCACAGCGCCAGATTGCTCGGGACATCACCTATGCCAGTTCGGCGGCAACGCGGACCGGACGGGTGCTGATCCGATTGATGGAAAACGCCACCGGGCGGCTGGGGCTGATTCGACGGGCGAAAGGCTATGATCTGGACGTGGCCGAGGGGCGCGATTTCTGGGCGGTCATGGTCGAACGCTATGGGCTTGAGCTGAGCGTGGTGTACGGGGCGCTGGAAAACATCCCTTCTGAGGGCCCGTTGATCGTTGTGGCCAACCATCCCTATGGCATCCTTGATGGGCTGATGCTGGGTCATATCCTGTCGGTGACGCGGGGAGATTTCCGCATTCTGGCGCATCGCGTCTTTAAAAAGGCCGAAGACATCGACCGGGTGATCCTTCCGATTTCCTTTGAGGAGACCAAAGAGGCCGTGGCCCAGAACCTGGCCACCCGAAAAGAGGCGCTGCGGTATCTGTCCGAGGGCGGCTGTATCGGCATTTTCCCGGGCGGGACCGTGTCCACGCCGGCACGCCCCTGGGGGCAGCCGCTGGATCCGGGCTGGCGGGCGTTTACTGCCAAGATGGTCGCAAAATCCGGGGCGACGGTCGTACCGCTTTATTTCTGCGGGGCCAATTCGCGGCTGTTCCAGCTGGCCAGCCATCTGCACACGACGCTGCGCATGGGGCTGCTGGTGCGCGAATTTCGCACCCGCATCGGGGCACCGGTGCGGGTCGCCATCGGCGATCCGATCGGACCGCAGGAACTGGCCGAGTTCAAAGGCGACCCGAAAATGCTTATGGATTTCCTGCGCGCCCGGACCTATTCCTTATCTCCGACACCCTTGGCCGACACCGGGCTGGGGTATGAATTCGAAGCAAAGCACGGCGGTAAGCCGCGCAAGGGTCTGAAGGACCGGTATTGAAACATGGCAGTTGGCATATTTGACAGTGGTTTGGGCGGATTGACGGTCTATGAGGCCGTTCACAAACGCCTTCCCGACGTTCCTCTGGTGTATTTCGGCGACAATGCGCATGCACCCTACGGCGTGCGTACGGCGGATGACATTTACGATCTGACCACCGCGGCCGTGGAGCGGCTGTGGGAGGCGGGCTGTGATCTGGTCATTCTCGCCTGCAACACAGCTTCAGCGGCGGCCCTGCGCCGGATGCAGGAAAGCTGGATCCCGCGTGACAAACGCGTTCTGGGGGTTTTCGTGCCACTGATCGAGGCGCTGACAGAACGCCAGTGGGGCGACAATTCCCCACCGCGCGAAGTGGCGGTGAAACATGTCGCGCTGTTCGCGACTCCGGCGACTGTGGCGGCGCGGGCGTTCCAGCGGGAACTGGCGTTTCGGGCCATCGGTGTGGATGTCGAGGCACAGGCCTGTGGTGGTGTTGTCGATGCGATTGAAGATGGCGACAGCATTCTGGCCGATGCGCTGGTGCGGTCGCATGTCGATGCGCTGAAACGCAAGATGCCGAACCCGGATGCAGCCATTCTGGGCTGCACCCATTATCCGATGATGGCCGAGGCCTTTCAGGAAGCTCTGGGGCCCGATGTGAAGGTCTTTTCGCAAGCCAACCTCGTGGCATCGAGCCTTGAAGACTACCTGAGCCGTCATCCCGACATGATGGGATCGGGGACGCAAAGCCTGTTCCTGACCACGGGCGATCCGGAAAAAGTGTCGCGCGGGGCCACGCGCTTTTTGCGACGAAAAGTCGAATTTACCAAAGTCTGAGCCGCGCTGGCCGGTCGTGGGCCGCTTACCACGCGGCAAGACAGCGCGCCCGATCCGAAGAGGCAGGGCGCGCGCTCCTGTCGCAATTGCGAAGCGCCGCAGTTTTCCCTAGTTTCCCTCTAACAGCCCAAAGGCGCGGCGACCCCGCGCCGATCTGGCCCCAAACGTGAAAGATGATCCATGAGCTATAAAATCGCCATTCTCGGTGCCTCCGGTTACACAGGGGCCGAACTTGTCCGCCTGATCGCGACCCACCCCGAAATGGAGATCGTGGCACTGTCCGGCGACCGCAAGGCCGGTATGGAGATGGCCGAGGTCTATCCGCATCTGCGCCACATGGACCTGCCCGCCCTGTGCAAGATCGAAGACATCGATTTCTTGGCGGTGGATCTGGCCTTTTGTGCGCTGCCGCATGCAACCTCGCAGGCCGTGATCAAGGATCTGCCCGCCACCACGAAAGTCGTCGATCTCTCCGCGGATTTCCGTCTGCGCGATCCAGCGGAATATGAAAAGTGGTATGGCAAGGCGCATTCTGCCGTCGAGATCCAGAAAGAGGCAGTGTACGGGCTGACGGAATTCTACCGTGACGACATCAAGTCCGCGCGGCTGGTGGCCGGGACGGGCTGCAATGCGGCAACGGGACAGTTCATTTTGCGCCCGCTGATTGCCGCTGGCGTGATTGATCTTGATCAGATCATTCTCGATCTCAAAGTGGCCGTCTCTGGTGCCGGGCGCGCGCTCAAGGAACATTTGTTGTTCGGGGAGCTGGAGGACAATAGCTTTGGCTATTCCGTGGGGGGTAAACACCGCCATCTCGGCGAATTCGATCAGGAGTTCTCTAAGGTCGCGGGCCGGGACGTGCGCATCCAGTTCACGCCCCATCTGATCCCTGCGACCCGTGGCATTCTGGCCACCGCCTATGTGCAGGGCGAAGCCGGGGCAGTGCATTACGCGCTGGCCGAGGCCTATATGAATGAACCCTTCATTCAGGTGCTGCCCTTTGGTCAGGTGCCCGCAATGAAACATGTGCGCGGCTCGAATTTCTGTCATATCGGGGTGGTTGAGGATCGCATTCCGGGACGCACCATCGTGTTCGGCACGCTCGACAATCTCACCAAAGGGTCTTCGGGGCAGGCGATGCAGAACGCCAATCTGATGCTGGGTCTTGAGGAAACTCTGGGCCTGATGAACGTTCCGATGTATCCCTAAGGCGCTGGGCAGGAGGAAATCATATGGCCGGTCTGAAAAACCTCAAGAAAACCCGCCGCATTCAGGTCTTTGCGGTGGCGGCGGTTGCCCTGGCGATTGCCACGGGGATGATCGGCTATGCCATGCGCGACGGCATCAACCTGTTTCGGGCCCCCGCGCAGGTGATGGAAGAACCGCCCCACGAAGGCGAGATTTTCCGCCTGGGGGGGCTGGTCGAAGATGGTTCTCTGGTGCGTGGTGAGGGCACGGAGGTGCGCTTTTCCGTGACCGATGGGGCGGCAACGATACCGGTTCGGTTCGAAGGGGTTCTGCCGGATCTTTTCGGTGAAAATCAGGGCATGATCGGGACTGGAACCCTGCAGGACGGCGTGTTCGTGGCGACCGAAATTCTGGCAAAACACGATGAGACCTATATGCCCAAAGAGGTGATCGACGCATTGAAAGAGCAGGGGGTCTATGAGGCCCCGGAAAGCTGACCGGGCCACGAAGGGCCTTAGGACTGGCGTCTTTCGGTAAACAGAGTCTGAAACCACACCCGTGCGGAACGCTCCGCGCGGGTTAATTTTTTTGTCGCACTCTGACTGTCTGAGATGGACGGAAGTGAGGCCGATGAAATCAGTAGACCAAATCGCCGACGAAATCATCGCCCGTGAGGGTGGCTTCGTGAATGACCCTGACGATCCGGGCGGGGCGACAAAGCACGGTGTCACCTTGGCCACCCTGCGCCGGTTGGGGCTGGACATAGATGGCGATGGGCAGATTGACGTGGCGGATGTGAAAGCCGTGGACCGGGCGCAGGCGCGCGGGATCTTTCTGGAACATTTCTTTTACCGACCCAGACTTGATGAACTGCCACGGGCGCTGCAGCCGAGCCTCTTCGATATGTATGTGAATGCCGGGCCGCAGGCGGTGCGGCTGTTGCAGCGGCTGTTGTGCGATATGGGGCAACAGATTGCCGTGGACGGGCTGGTCGGGCCGCAAACCGTGGCCGCGACCCGCGTCGCACTGTCCTTTGCGCCGGACTATCTGGTGGATGCCTATGGCATTGCGCGGCGCAATTATTATTACGCGCTGGCCGATCGGCGTCCCGCTTCGCGCAAATACGCCTGTCGCCGGGATGGCGGCAAGGGCGGCTGGATTTTGCGCGCCGAACAGTTCATCTCTCCGCGCTATCATCTGAGTGACGCCGAACATGCGGCGCGGGTGGCGGCATGGGGGTGATCGGGCAGCTTTTCGATCTGCTTTTCGGGGAGGGGCGCAATGTGGTCAAAGAGACGGCGGAGGTGCTTTGGGGCAATCAGGCCACGCAAGCGGTACAGGACAGCGCGTTGCGCCGCGCCACGCTGGAACAATTTGCCGCCGAATTCGCCAAGGGCGACACTGGCAAGAGCGGCTTTGATCGCGTGATGGACGGTCTGAACCGCATTCCGCGACCGCTGATGGCATTCGGTACAATCGGACTTTGCGTTTCGGCCATGATCGACCCAGTCTGGTTTGCAGCCCGGATGCAGGGGCTGGCGCTGGTGCCGGAGCCTCTGTGGTGGCTCTTGGGGACCATCGTGTCTTTCTACTTTGGCGCACGCTATCAGGCGAAATCACAAGATTTTCAACGGGCGATTGCGGACAGTCTGGCGCGCCTGTCTCAAAAGCCGTTTGCGCAGGCGGGTCCGCATCCGGCATTTTCTGAATTTCCCGTTTCAGATCAACCCAGTGGAGCGGTGTCTTCGCAGGATGTTCCGGGTCAGGATGCGCCCAATCCGGCGCTTGAGGCGATCCGCAAGGCGCTGGGCGCCCGATCAGAAGCCCGGTAACGCTGGGTCTGAGGCGGGTCGTCTTGCGACATGCGCGCGCAGCCCATTGGCGCATGCGTCGCAACAGGGTAGAACCGATGCAAACAAGGGAGAGCGGCATGCTTGTAGAACTCGGACATTTTGCCCTGATCATGGCGTTTATCGTGGCCATCGTGCAGACGATTCTGCCGCTCTGGGGGGCCTATCGGCGTTCTCCGGTTCTGATGGCGGCGGGGGAGCCTGCGGCCATGGTGCAGCTGGTCCTGATTGCCTTTTCTTTTGGGGCGCTGACCTATGCCTTTGTGACCTCGGATTTCTCTCTGAAAGTGGTGGTGGAAAATTCCCATACGCTCAAGCCCATGCTCTACAAAGTCTCTGGCGTCTGGGGTAACCACGAAGGCTCGATGCTGCTCTGGGTGCTGATTCTGGCGCTTTTCGGTGCGGCGGCTGCGCTGTTCGGCGCCAATCTGCCCGCAACGCTGCGCGCCCGGGTTCTGGGCGTGCAGGGTTCAATCGGGGTCGCTTTTCTGGCATTTATCCTGTTCACCTCGAACCCGTTTCTGCGTCTCGCCGTGCCGCCGATGAACGGGCAGGACCTGAACCCGCTGCTGCAGGACCCCGGTCTCGCCTTTCATCCGCCGTTTCTCTACTTGGGCTATGTCGGGCTTTCGATGACCTTTTCCTTTGCGGTCGCCGCGCTGCTGGAAGGCCGCGTCGATGCCGCATGGGGGCGCTGGGTGCGGCCCTGGACCTTGGCGGCATGGGTCTTTCTGACCGTGGGCATTGGGCTTGGGTCGTGGTGGGCCTATTACGAATTGGGCTGGGGTGGTTTCTGGTTCTGGGACCCGGTGGAAAACGCATCCTTCATGCCATGGCTGTTTGCTGCCGCGCTGCTGCATTCCGCCATCGTGGTGGAAAAGCGTGAGGCGCTGAAAAGCTGGACCATTCTGCTGGCCATTCTGGCCTTTGGGTTCTCGCTGATCGGCACCTTTCTGGTGCGTTCCGGCGTGATCACCTCGGTCCATGCCTTTGCCAATGATCCCGAGCGCGGCGTGTTCATCCTGCTGATCCTCGCCATCTTCATGGGCGGCGCGCTGATGCTGTTCACATGGCGCGCCTCGGCGATGACCGCGAAAGGGGTCTTTTCCATGGTCAGCCGAGAAAGTGCGCTGGTGATCAATAATATCCTTCTGGCAGTGGCGGCCTTCGTGGTGTTCATCGGCACGATCTGGCCACTGATTGCTGAGGCCTTCTGGGCCCGCAAGCTGTCGGTTGGGGCGCCCTTCTTTGACGCGGCCTTTACGCCATTTTTCACTCTGCTGGCCATCATTCTGCCCATCGGGGCGATTCTGCCATGGAAACGGGCCAAGCTGGGCACGACCCTGCGCAAGCTGATCCCGTCGCTGGTTCTGGCGCTGGCAGTCATGGGGCTGATCTGGAGCCTGCAGACCCAAAAGACCCTGTTGGGGCCGATCGGGCTGGCGCTGGGCACATGGCTGCTGGCCGGGGCGGTTCAGGACATCGTGCTGCGCCTCGGGCGCAACCGGGACCTGTCGCGGCTGTTGCGTCTGCCGCGTGCGGACTGGGGACGCCTTCTGGCCCATGGCGGTCTGGGGATAACCATCGCCGGGATCGCCGGGCTGACCGCCTGGACGGTCGAAGATATCCGGGTGGTGCAGGTGGGCGAGACCTTCGAGGTCTCGGGCTACACCATCGCGCTGGATCAGGTCGAACGCCAGCAGGGGCCGAATTACATCACCACCATGGCCACCATGTCGGTCTTTGAGGACGACAAGAAAGTGGCTACGCTGCACCCTGAAAAACGCTCCTATCCGGTGGCACAGATGCCAACCACCGAGGCCGGGATCGACAATGGTTTTCTGCGCGACGTCTATCTGGTGATCGGCGATGTGCAGGCCAGCGGCGGATGGGCCGTGCGTACCTATATCAAACCGCTTGCCAATTGGATCTGGGGCGGCACGATCATCATGGCGCTGGGTGGCGCGCTGTCGCTGTCGGACCGCCGGTATCGCATTGCCGCAGGCGCGGCTAAATCCCGTGCCGGAACCAGCTCCAAAGGAGTGCCTGCAGAATGAAACGGTTTCTTCTTGCTCTGTGTCTCATGCTGGCGACACCGCTTTTTGCCGTGCAACCCGATGAGGTGCTGGACGATCCGGCGCTGGAAAGCCGGGCGCGTGAGATTTCGCAGGGTCTGCGGTGTCTTGTTTGTCGCAACGAAAACATCGACGAAAGCAATGCCACGCTGGCACGCGATCTGCGTCTTTTGGTGCGTGAACGGCTGGTGGCCGGCGACAGCAATGATGAGGCGGTCGACTATATCGTGGATCGATATGGCGAATATGTGCTGTTGAAACCGACGCTGACCGGCGCCAACAAGGTGCTCTGGATTGCTGGCCCCGTCATGCTGATCGTGGCACTTGGGATCGGGGTGGCCTTTTTGCGGCGGCGTCAGGCCCAGCCGGAAATCGCCGAGCTGACCGAGGACGAGGAAAAGCGCCTTCAGGCCCTGTTGAAGGACTAAGCGGCAGCGCCCAAAAAGCCGCGCCATGACGGTGCGTTTCTCTTTTCTTATGCCGGGCGATCTCTATCTTGGGCCCAGCACAGCGCAAGGGAGAGAGACCGCCAATGCAGTATGAAACCATTCGATTCGAGCTGGAAAACGACATTGCCGTGGTGACGTTGAACCGCCCTAAGGTGATGAATGCGCTCAACACCCAGATGCGGGCAGAGATCACCCATGCGGTGCGGGACGCGGCCTCTGAGGCGCGGGTGATCGTGCTGACGGGCGAGGGGCTGGGGTTCTGCTCGGGGCAGGATCTGGGCGACGGGGTGAACCCGGCCACGGCGGATCTCGAACGGATCCTGCGCGACGAATACGAACCGATGCTGCATGCCATTCACGACAGTCCGGTGCCGACGATTGCCGCAGTGAACGGCACTGCGGCGGGGGCGGGCATGTCGCTGGCTCTGTCCTGTGATGTGGTCATCGCGACGCAGAGCGCTGTCTTTGTTCAGGCCTTTTCACGCATCGGTCTGATGCCCGATGCCGGCGGTACCTATATGATGCCACGTCTTGTCGGACTGGCGCGCTCCATGGGATCTGCGCTGTTTGCCGACGAAATCAGCGCCGCGCAGGCGGTGGACTGGGGCATGATCTACGAGGCGGTGCCCGATACTGATTTTGCGACCCATTGGCGGGCGCGGGCCAGCTATCTGGCACAGGGGGCAACGGTTGCCTATCGCCATATCAAAGAGGCCATGCATGCTTCCTATGACAATACGCTGTCCGAACAGCTGACGGTTGAGGCCAAGCTGCAGAATGCCTGCGGGCAGACCCGTGACTTCAAAGAAGGTGTCATGGCCTTCATCGAGAAGCGCCGTCCGGCCTACGAGGGCCGCTAAGTCTCTGAAAGATTGGCAATCACCTGCGCCATTAGTGTCGTGAACGCCGCACGCTGCTCATCGTTCATGCCTTGGGTCGCCAGATCATTCACCGAGATGGCGGCCTCAATTGCAGGCTCCCTGAGTGCTCGAGCGCGCTCTGTCAGCCAGACGGTTTG
This sequence comes from uncultured Celeribacter sp., assembly GCF_963675965.1. Lineage (NCBI taxonomy): Bacteria > Pseudomonadati > Pseudomonadota > Alphaproteobacteria > Rhodobacterales > Roseobacteraceae > Celeribacter > uncultured Celeribacter sp. Next base: position 3,500,158 of record NZ_OY780935.1, read on the forward strand.
CACCCGCGCATCCGCCTCATGCGTCCGACGGAGCACTAAACCGTCGCGCTCCATCCGTGACAGGGTGTTGGCCATGGTTGCCTGTTCGACGTCCAGCTCCTGGACAAGCTCGCGCTGGGTTTGTCCCTCTTTTTCCCAAAGCGCCAGCATCACCGGGAAGGTCCCCGTGGAGAGGCCCAGCGGTTTGATCCGATCCTGAATGGTGCGGATGAAAAGCCGGGCCATGTGGTTGACCTGATAGCCTTCGGACTGAGTGCGGGAGAACCTGTGTTTTGTCATGTGACTTGTCTTTCATATCATAGCTTGCTATGCAAATATATATAGCAAGCTATTTACATGGAGACTCACAATGCTGCCTAAAATTCATGCCGCCTTTGGAGCAGCGGCCCTTCTGATCATCGCGGCTTTCTGGACCGCCACTGTCACCACCATCGTGATCGGCGATAAATATCTGATTGCCATGGCAAAACTCGGCATCGCATGGGGCCTTCTGGCGCTTGTTCCGATGCTAATTATGACCGGGGTGTCCGGAAATCGGCTCGGACAGAAGATGCGCGGGCCCTTGATCGGCGCGAAGCAAAAACGGATGAAGATCATCGCTTTCAACGGCCTGATCTTCCTCGTGCCCTCCGCGCTCATCCTCTTGCCGCTTGCGATGCAGGGGCAGGGCGGACAACTCTATTGGGGCATCCAGATCATCGAACTTTTGGCCGGCGCCACCAATATCACGCTGTTGGGTCTCAATATGCGTGACGGGTTGCGTCTCTCGCGCCGCCGCGCGGCGGCCACGTAATTCGTTTCATTTGCTATGCGAATGATTAAAGAAAAACCCGCCTCAAAGGAGGCGGGTTTGGCATTTTTATAAGATCGACAGGACTTTAGCGGTCTTCCACGTTCACATAGGGACGCTGGGTTGCGCCGGTGTAGAGCTGACGCGGACGACCAATTTTCATCGCCGGATCTTCGATCATCTCTTTCCACTGCGAAATCCAGCCGACGGTGCGCGAAAGCGCAAAGATCGGGGTGAACATCGCGGTCGGGAAGCCCATGGCCTCAAGGATGATGCCGGAATAGAAGTCGACGTTCGGGAAGAGTTTCTTCTCGGCAAAGTACGGATCGGCAAGCGCTTGTTTTTCAAGCTCTTTGGCGACCTGCAGAGTCGGGTTGTTTTCGACGCCCAACAGTTCCAGAACTTCGTCGGCGGACTGTTTCATCACGGTCGCGCGCGGGTCGAAGTTCTTGTAGACGCGGTGGCCAAAGCCCATCAGACGGAACGGGTCGTTCTTGTCTTTGGCGCGGGCGATGAATTCCGGGATGCGATCCACGGTGCCGATTTCGCGCAGCATTTCCAGGCAGGCCTGGTTTGCGCCGCCGTGTGCCGGGCCCCAGAGGCAGGCGATGCCGGCTGCGATACAGGCAAATGGGTTGGCGCCCGAAGACGAGGCCAGACGCACGGTCGAGGTCGATGCGTTCTGTTCGTGGTCGGCGTGCAGGGTGAAGATCCGGTCCATGGCACGGGCCAGGATCGGGTTCACTTCGTATTCCTCAGCCGGAACCGAGAAGCACATGTGCAGGAAGTTCGACGCATAGTCGAGATCGTTGCGCGGGTACACGATCGGCTGACCGATGGTGTATTTATAGGCCATGGCGGCAATCGTCGGCATTTTCGCCAGAAGGCGCATGGTTGCGACTTCGCGCTGCCACGGATCGGCGATGTCGATCGAGTCGTGGTAGAAGGCGGACATGGCACCAACCACACCGACCATGATGGCCATCGGGTGGGCGTCGCGACGGAAACCGGAGAAGAACTTGTGCATCTGCTCGTGCACCATGGTGTGCTTGGTGATGCGGCCTTCAAAATCTTCCATTTGTTTCGCGGTCGGCAGTTCTCCGTACAACAGCAGGTAGCAGACTTCGAGGAAGTGCGATTTCTCCGCCAGCTCACCGATGGCATAGCCACGGTGTAGCAGCACGCCTTCGCCACCATCGATATAAGTGATCGCACTATCACAGGATGCCGTGGAGGTGAATCCCGGGTCGTAAGTGAACACATTGGCCTGTGCGTAAAGCTTACGGATGTCGATCACGTCAGGGCCCGCAGTGGGGCTGAGGACGGGAAGTTCATAAGACTGGCCGTCAAGCGTCAGGGTCGCTGTCTTTGGAGTATCTGCCATGGTCGTTCCTTCGGTTGGCAACGGCACGATGTCGCTGAATAAGCGAAACGGCCATTGGTGGTCACGTCGGCGCCCGAATATGCCGGGCGCCATCTAGCCTTGGGTCTTTAGCAAACCCGATCTGATATCCGCTGACCGAGAGAGAGGTCCCTGTCGCAGCGGGGCCAGACGCGGGGCAGGTCCCGCATCTGAAATCTCAAACGGTCGCCGAACGCAGGTTCGTACAACCTTCACCAACCGATCCCGGCCGCCTGCGCGTCCCGGTCCGGTTGGTTATGCCTCTGTGTGCAGAGCCATGAAGTCAGAGATCCGTGCGAGGGTCTCTTCCGGTCCAAGGACCAGCATCATGTCGAGCACGCTCGGGGTGACGGTCCGACCGGCCAATGCGGCTCTGAGAGGGCCGGCGACTTTGCCGAAACCGATCTCTTTTGCTTCCATGACCTTGCCGATCGCCTCCTCCAAGGCTTCGCGGTTCCAGCTATCACTTTGCAGGTGCGGCGTCAATTCTTCCAGTATACCATTGGATACTGAGCTAACTTGTTTTTGCGCCTTCTCATCCAGGTCGATAGGCCGGGATATCAGAGAAAATCTAGCTTTTTCAATAAGTTGTGGATACGTCTTGGCGGCACCCTTCAGACTGGGCAACGCTGCGCACAACTGTTGTGTCTGCATGTCGGACAGAGCGGGCTGTTGCGATGCCGCAAGGTAACCGGAGATTTCGCCCAAGATTTCATCATCCGGCAGGATCGCAATATGCTGGCCGCAGATGTTTTCCAGTTTCTTGGTGTCAAAGCGCGCTGGCGCCTTGTTGATTCCGTCAAGATCGAACCAGCTTTGTGCCTGCGCGTCGGTGAAGAATTCGTCATCGCCATGCGACCAGCCCAGACGCGCCAGATAGTTGCGCATGCCCGAAGCGGGGTAACCCATGGCCTGATATTCCTTGACCCCAGTGGCGCCATGCCGTTTCGACATCTTCTTGCCGTCCGGTCCGAAAATCAGCGGGATATGCGCATAGACAGGCAGCGGCCAGCCCATGGCTTCATAGATCGTCATTTGTCGCGCCGCGTTGTTCAGGTGGTCATCTCCACGGATCACATGGGTCACTCCCATGTCGTGGTCGTCCACGACCACTGCCAACATATAGGTCGGTGTCCCATCCGAACGTAACACGATCATGTCATCAAGCTGATCATTGCGGATCGTGACGTCACCCTGCACGGCATCCCTGATCACTGTGACGCCTTCGCGCGGGGCCTTGACGCGGATCACATAGGGGGCATCGGGATGGGTGCTTTCATCGGCGTCGCGCCAAGGGCTCTGAAACAGGGTCGAGCGTTTCTCGGCGCGGGCGGCTTCGCGGAAGGCCTCGATCTCTTCCTGAGTCGAAAAACACTTATAGGCATTGCCCTCGGCCAGCATCTGGCGCGCCACTTCGGCATGGCGGTCGGCGCGTTCGAACTGGCTGACGGCTTCGCCATCGTAATCGAGACCGAGCCATTCCATGCCGTCGAGAATGCCCTGCGTGGCCTCAGGCGTCGAGCGCGCCCGGTCGGTGTCTTCGATCCGCATCAGGAATTTGCCGCCGCGACCGCGAGCATAGAGCCAGTTGAACAGCGCGGTGCGCGCAGTGCCGATATGCATGTCGCCGGTGGGCGAGGGGGCAATGCGAGTGACGATTTGCGTGTCGGCGGGTGTGCTGGAAGAGGAGGCAGACATAGGGAATTAATCCTTTGGTGATCAGGATGTCGGAACAGGTGTTGCGAAGGGCATAGGATAACGTGGAAAGGGAAACAAGGGTGCGCCAGTGTTCAGCCCAGTGATCCGTCTGATGATCCGCCAGGCAAGCCGTCTGGTCGGAGGCGTCACCCAGGCGATTGACGCGCAGCGGGACCGGCGATTCCTCTGGGCGCCACTGTGGTTCGGTTGTGGCATCGGGATCTATTTCTGGCTCCCGCAGGAGCCGACCGCCGCACTGCTCTTGGGCGGCATGTCGATCTGCCTGTGCCTTTTGGGGCTGCTGCGCGTGGTGCCCGATCCTGCACGTATCGTGATCTGGGGGCTGTGGCTGTGTCTGGCGGGGTTTTGCCTTGCCGGGGCGCGTGCGGCGACAGTCGCGCACCCGGTGCTGGGGTTTCGGTATTACGGACCGGTGCAGGGGCGGGTGATCCAGATTGATCGCTCCGCTTCGCAGGCGCTGCGACTGACGCTGGATCAGGTGGTGTTGCAGGATATGGATCCGGAGCGCACACCGAAACGGTTGCGCGTGGCGCTGCATGATCAACCCGCGCCGCCCTTCGATCTCTCGCCCGTGCCGGGCATGACCGTGTTGACGACGGCCATGCTGTCGCCGCCTCCGGGACCTGCGGAACCGGGGGGATTCGATTTTCAGCGCATGGCCTGGTTTGACGGTCTGGGGGCGGTTGGCTACAGCCGTGCCCCTGTCCTGCGGCTGGACCGGCCACAATCGCGCCACGCCCTGTGGTTGGCGCGGATGCGCCATCATTTGTCGCAGGCGATACAGCATCAGATCCGGGGACAGCCGGGGGCCTTTGCCGCGGCCATACTGACCGGAGATCGCAGCGGCATCTCTGAAGATACGCAAGAGGCGTTGCGGCGCTCCAACCTGTCGCATCTTCTGGCCATTTCCGGACTGCATATGGGGCTCTTGACCGGGGCTGTGTTCTTTGCCCTGCGGTTGGGGTTGGCGGTGTCGCCGTGGCTCGCCCTGCATTGGCCGATCAAGAAGATCGCGGCTCTGGCGGCTTTACTCGTCGGAACGCTGTATCTTGCGCTGTCGGGATGGAACGTGGCGACAGAACGCGCCTACGTCATGATCGCAGTGATGTTCGGCGCAGTTCTGCTCGACCGGCGTGCCGTGTCACTGCACAGCGTCGCCGTGGCCGCCCTGATCGTGCTGACGCTCCAGCCCGAGGTCTTGCCCGAACCCGGGTTCCAGATGTCCTTTTCGGCTACGACAGCTCTGGTCGTGGTCTTCGGTCGATTGCGCAGGATCTCGTGGTCGCGACGGCTTCCGGGGCCCCTGCGCGCTCTATTCGCGATGACACTCGCCTCGGCTGTGGCCGGACTGGCGACGGCCCCTTTCGCGGCCGCGCATTTCAATCGCGTCGCCAATTTCGGGTTGATTGCCAATTTCCTTGCGGTCCCCGCGATGGGCAGCCTTGTGATGCCTGCAGCCTTGCTGGCGATGTTGATGTGGCCACTCGGGCTATCGGAACCAGCCTTCGCGGTCATGGCTCTGGGGTTGCGCTGGGTGCTGTGGGTGGCGCAGACGGTCAGCTCATGGGAGGGCGCGTTAAGCGGCCTTGTGACGCCGGATCCCTGGGTGGTGCCCGTGCTGAGTTTGGGCGCCTTGTTTGGTATCCTCTGGCGGGGCGCTGCGCGGCTGTTGGGGCCGGTCGCGCTGGTCTTGGCCCTTTGGGGCTGGAGCCAGAGTGAACGCCCTGTGCTGTTGATCGCCGACAGCGGGGCCTTCTGGGGGCAACTGGGGCCGGAAGGGCGCGTGCTGAGCCGCGCGCAGGGACATGGGTTTGCGGCCAGTGTCTGGCTGGAAAACGATGGGGATCTCGCGGCGCAGGGTGAGGCCGCCGTGCGTGGTGGTGGGACGGCAGAGGTGCTTGGGGTTAGGGCGGCCTTCGTGTCCGGGCGGGACTGGCAGGACAAGACCCGCAGGGCGTGCCGGGATCATGATCTGGTGGTGCTCAATCAGCTATGGCAGGAGTCGCCGCCGGAGGGATGCCTGCTTGCGGATTTAAGGCTGTTGCGTGCGAGTGGTGCGCTGGCTGTTGCGCCCTGTGATGAGGGCATCTGTCTAAGCACGAGTTTGCAACGGGCGGGGGTGCGCCTGTGGAACGCGCCCGCGTTGCGTCGGCATCAACGCAGGGGGATCGCTGTCATCCGGCGTCGGGATCTGACCGCGGCGCATATCGCCTTGCCGCCGGGGGCGCTGGGAGGGCGGCTCATCTCTGGGTCAATATTGCCTGAAGCGGCGGGGCAGCCATAGTGGCCCCCGCCGCACATTCCGGTGCTTTCGCGCTCAATAGCTGCGGATCAGCCCGACCAGTTTGCCCTGGATCTCGACCTGGTCGACCGGCAGAACGCGGGTTTCATAGGCCGGGTTGGCGGCCTCCAGCGCGATCATGTTTCCCTGACGCTGATAGCGTTTCAAGGTTGTTTCATAGCCCTGGACCATGGCCACGACGATATCGCCGTTGCTGGCCGAAGAGGTTTCGCGGATCACCACGATGTCGCCATCGTTGATCCCAACGTCGATCATCGAGTCACCTTTGACCTCGAGCGTGTAATGGCTGCCATGGCCAGACAGGAGCGCACCGGGGACGGCGATGTTCTGGGCGGTGTCATTGATCGCCTCGATCGGAACGCCGGCGGCGATTTTGCCCACCAGTGGCAGGTTCATCGCCGCGACACTTTCGTCATTGGCTGCGCCCTTGGCAGAGGCTGAGCTGTCTGCGTCGCGGGTGGGCGCCGAGGGCATCCCACCGAGGCTTTCGGGCAGTTTGACGATCTCGATGGCCCGGGCGCGGTGGGCCAGACGGCGAATGAAACCGCGTTCTTCCAGGGCCGTGATCAGACGGTGAATGCCGGATTTGGACCGCAGATCCAAAGCCTCTTTCATCTCGTCAAAAGACGGGGGGACACCATCGCGGTGCATCCGTGTGTTGATGAACTCCAACAGCTGAAGTTGTTTTTTTGTCAGCACTGCTTCGCTCCTTATTGCGCCGGTCTGACCGATTGCCCCAGTCCGGGCTGGACGATCGGTTTGTCGTTTTCCAGGTGCCGTGCGGTTTGGCGCCTGTCAGTGTGTGCCCTGTGCAATGCCGATAATCATTGGGCTCAATTACCCCGGCGCTGCGCCATAAGGCGTTGATTTCATGTTGCCCTTCAAGGCAGAAACGGTTCGCTCCACGGGCTGGGTCCTGTCAGGGGCGTTGCCGTCCGAATGCGTATTGCGCATCGTGGCAGTTCCGGTGGACCCAAAGCCTGTCTGCCGGTTTCCCGACAGCTGCACCGGTCCCCCACTGTCGTGAAGGTTCCAGATGGGACGATCTTTTTGTTCTGATAATGTTCTGCCATTGTTCTTTGGGTGTGTCAACGCTTCTCTCCGGTTTTGTTCCGGGACCTGCTGCAGGTCCTTTCGGAAAGGAGGACCCGGAACATGTAAAAGAAGCGTTAAGTTCGGCGGCAGATGCCGCGCGACAGATCAAAGTGCAATATAGGGGACGTTGCTGCCTGTCTCTGCGGCGGGCGCATGCGGGGCGCGCACCAGCAGCGCATCGGCGGTGGACAGGATCGACATCAGCGAACTGTCCTGACTGTCAAAGGGCCGGATACCGTTCGTTTCCAGACGGGCGCGCATGTAATGGGCGCGCGGGCCGTTGGCGGGCAGAGGTTGCAACAGCCGTGCACTCTGTTGGGGGAGCGGGGCGGCGGGCAGGCCCTGCATCCGCGCCAGCGCGGGGGCCATGAACAATTTGGCCGTGACCATGGCAGAGACCGGGTTGCCGGGCAGCCCCAGCATGACCGCATCCATCAACCGGCCCGCCATCAGTGGTTTGCCGGGCCGCATGGCGACTTTGTAAAAGGCACGTTCCAGCCCCAGATCGCTCGCGACCTTGCCGACAAGATCGTGATCGCCGACCGAGGCGCCGCCGATTGTCACGATCAGATCGGCCCCCTCTGCCAACGCGAATGTGTGCCGCAGCGCCTCTTTGTGATCCGGAGCGATCGGGAGCAGGCGGGCGATTCCGCCAGCAGCCTCAACCATCGCGGCCAGACCAAAGCTGTTGGAGGCGATGATCTGCGCGGGGCCGGGGGCTTCGCCGGGCATGACCAGCTCATCCCCGGTTGCGATCAGCGCAACGTTTGGGCGGCGATGCACAATCACCTCGGGAATGTTCATCGCCGCCAGCAGCACTATGTCCTGCGGTGTCAGCCTGCGTGGTGCCGCCAGACGGTCGCCGGTGCGAAAGTCGCCGCCAAGAGGGCGAATGTTGGTGCCGGTACCAGGTGTGTCGCTGACGGTGATATCATCGCCGTCGCGGGTGACATTTTCCTGAATGATCACGCGCTGCGTGCCGGTTGGAATCGGAGCGCCGGTGAAAATGCGCACGGCCTGGCCTGCGCGCAGCGGTGCATCAAAGCCATGGCCTGCGGCAGCTTCGCCGATCACTTGGAACCGGTCGCCGAGGGCGACGCTGTCAGCGGAGACCGCATAGCCATCCATGGCAGAGGAGGAAAACGGCGGCTGATCGCGGCGGGCCATGGCGTCTTCGGCCAGAACGCGCCCGGCAGCCTGCCGCAGGGGAACGCGTTCTGTGCCCAGCGGGGCGCAGAGGCTCAGAACATTGTTCAGTGCGGCGTCGACAGAAATCATTGGTCGCTGTCCCGTGCCGTATCGTCCGCCTTTCGGGGCTCGGCCTCATAGGTGCCGGATTTGCCACCCTCTTTGCGCAGCAGCCGGGTGTGGAGAATTTCCATGCCCTTTTCGGCGGCTTTGAGCATGTCATAGACCGTCAGTGCCGCGACGGAGGCGGCGGTCAGGGCTTCCATCTCGACGCCGGTCTGGCCGGCGGTCTTGACCGTGGCGCGGATGCGAATGCCCGGCAGTTCTGCGTCTGGTTCCAGATCCAGCGTCACCTTTGTCACCGGCAGCGGATGGCACAACGGGATCAGATCCGAGGTCTTCTTCGCCCCCATGATCCCGGCAAGACGCGCAACGCCCAGCACATCGCCCTTGCGCGCGGTGCCTTCGGTCACCAGCGCCAGTGTTTCCGGGCGCATGCGGATGGCGCTTTCCGCCGTGGCCAGACGATGGGTCACAGCCTTGCCCGAGACGTCCACCATATGGGCGTTTCCGCTGTCATCGAAATGGGTGAGATCAGCCATGGGAGCGTCCTTTCGGTGTGTCGGCAGGTGTTGCGGGCAGGAGTGATCCCCCGGTGAGGTCATGACTTGGGGGGTACAGGATTGGCCAGAAGCGCGCGGGTGGCGGCCTCGACATCGTCCTGACGCATCAGGCTTTCGCCGATCAGGAAGCTGCGGGCGCCGTAGGCGGCCATATCGGCGAGATCGGCGGGGGTGAACAACCCGCTTTCACAGACCAGCCGGCGATCATCGGGCACCTGTTTGGAGAGGCTGCGGGTGGTGTCCAGTGTGGTTTCGAAGGTCTTGAGGTTGCGGTTGTTGATCCCGAGAAGCGGCGATTTGAGCGCAAGGGCACGCTCCAGCTCTTCGCGGTCGTGCACTTCAACCAGAACGTCCATGCCCAGCGCACAGGCCGCGTCTTCCAATTCCGCCGCCTGGCTGTCCTCGAGCGAGGCCATGATCAGCAGGATTGCATCGGCGCCCCAGGCGCGGGCCTCGGTGATCTGATAGGGGTCGTACATGAAGTCCTTGCGCAGCACTGGCAGGCTGACTTCGGCGCGGGACTGTTTCAGAAACTCGGGGGCGCCCTGAAACGAGGGACCATCGGTGAGCACAGACAGGCAGGTTGCGCCGCCGGCCTCATAGGCACGGGCAATGGCGGGCGGATTGAAATCCGGGCGGATCAGCCCTTTGGAGGGGGAGGCCTTTTTGACCTCGGCGATCAGCCCGTAGCCGGTGGTTTCCGCCGCGGCCAAAGCGTCGGCAAAGCCGCGTGGGGCGCTTTGGGTGCGGGCATCGGCCTCTAGCGCGGACAGCGGCACAGTCTGTTTGGCCGCCGCGATTTCTTCGAGCTTATAGGCTTTGATTTTGTCGAGTACTGTTGCCATGGCGATTGAATACCTTGGGTTGGGGCCAAATGAAAGGACGCAGACGGGGTTTACAGCTGGACCATCAGCCGCGCGAGCCCGTGAAAATGCCATGTCGGGGCATAGCGCGGAGGCTCGGCCAGACGCAGGTGCGGGCAGCGTTCAAAAAGGATCGGCAGGGCGACGCGCATTTCCAGACGCGCCAGCGGGGCACCGACGCAGAAATGGACGCCCGCCCCGAAGGCGGTGTTCTGCTTGACCTTGCGGCTCGGGTCGAAACGGTCCGGATCGTCCCAGCCGTCGTCGTCGCGATTGGCTGCTCCAAGCAAAAGCCCGATCCGGCCGCCGCGTTTCAGCTCTTGTCCCAGAAAGGTCGTATCCTCATAGACCCAGCGCTGAAACAGATGCAGCGGCGGGTCGAAGCGCAGAAGCTCCTCAATCGTCTGATCAATGGCTTCAGGGGCCAGAACGTCGGGGCCGAAGCCCTGTTCCAGAAGGGTTTTGACGGCGATCCCAAGGCTGTGCACCGTGGCCTCATGGCCCGCGTTCAACAGCAGGATGCAGGTTGTGATCAGCTCATCGGTGGTCAGCTTTTCACCGCCTTCCTCGGCGGCGATCAGGCTGGTGATCAGATCGTCGGCGGGCTGGCTGCGCCGCTCTTCAACATAGGCGCGCATGAAGGCGGAAAACTCCGTGGCCGCCCGGGCCGCCGCGTCTTCGATGGTGCGGGTGCGGGCAGGGGTGTAGACCGCGACCATGGCGTTCGACCACTCCAGAAGCTGTTCGCTCATGTTTTCCGGCACACCGAGCAGGCGACAGATGATGCGGACCGGCACCATTTTGCAAAAACCCGTCAGCAGATCGAAGGGGGCGTCCTTGGAGGTGCTTTCGGGAAACTGGTCGATCAGATCATTGGCGATTTCTTCCAGATCCGACACCAGCGCCTTGATCCGGCGCGATGTGAAGGCGCGCAGCACCAGCCCACGCAGGCGTTTGTGCCGGTCGCCTTCCAGTTCAAGCATGGAATGGTCTTCGATGTCATAGAAGGGGCGCAGGTGGGCAGGAATATCCGGTTCGAACCCTGCCGGCGCCTCGCGCCCGAAACGATTGTCCCGCAGCGCCATGGAAACGCCGTCATAGCCTGCGATGACGGGCAGGTTCAGATCCTCCCACCAGACCATTTTTCCTGCCGCGCGCAGCCGGTCGTAGAACGGATAGGGATTCTGGACGAAGTCGGGATCGGTCGGGGCGCAGGAGAGAGTTTTCATGCCGCGACATTTATCGGAAGCGCTTCCCTTTGCAAGTCAGGTTTTCTACTCTGAGGCTCATGAAACGCGCACAAGGCCCTTTCTGATGCAGCTCTCGTCCCCATCGACGGCAATTCGCGGCGCCTCTCGGCGGCGCCTTGTCCTTTGGGCGCTGGCGGTTGTGGTCACGGTGTTCGGGATAGGGCTTGTCACCTTTGCGCTGAGTTTCCGGGCCGAAGTGCGACAGGCGGCTGAGCGGGGGCAGTCGGAGCTGGCACTGGCGTCAGATCGCTTGACCACCGGGCTGCAGCGCTACCGCGAATTGGCGGTGCTGCTTTCAGACCATCCGACCGTTCTGGCGCTGTCCCTTTCGACGGGCTTTGGCGACAGTCCTCGGCAGGCCACGGCGGATCTTCTGCAGAGCATGGCGGATAAAACCGGGGCACAATCTTTGATGCTGGTGGCCCGCGATGGCACCCTTCTGGCGGCCGCCGAAGAGCAGACCCTTCCCAAAGGTGCGCAGGCCGCTGTGGATCGGGCGATGGAGGGGGCTTTGGGTACCACGCATTTCGTCACCACGGACGGGCGCCGGCGCTACGCGTTTGCGGCTCCGGTGTTTGCGCCGGGCGGGCCAGCGCGGGCTGCGGTGATCGTGAACGTCGATGTGGGCGCTCTGGAATGGGGGTGGCCGTCAGAGCCTTCGGCAATCTATTTCACCGATGAGCTGGGGGTGGTGTTCGTGGCCAACCGCTCTGAACTGGTGCTGCGCGGCGGTCTGGCCGGTGAGATGCCGGTTACGGCCCGCTACGACATCGGCGGCGTTGACGTCTGGTTTCATGATGCGGGGCCTTACATTCCGTCGCCTGCCATGCATCTGTCACAGGCCTTGCCAGTGGTCGGGCTGGAGGCGGAGTTGCTGAGGGATCTGAAGCCGGTGATCTCAGTCGCTGCGTTGCAGGGCGGTATGGCTGCAGCGCTGACGCTGGCCTTTATGAGCGTCCTGTTCTTTACGGGCGAACGGCGGCGGACACTGGCGGAGGCGAACCTGCGGCTGGAGGCCCGCGTGGCGGCGCGCACCGAGGCGCTGGAAATCGCCAACCGCGATCTGACCTATGAGGTCCACGAACGTCATGAGGCCGAAGCGCGCCTCAAACGGGCGCAGGCCGATCTTGTGCAGGCGGGCAAACTGTCGGCGCTTGGGGAAATGTCGGCGGGCATCAGCCATGAGCTGAACCAACCGCTGATGGCGATCCGGTCCTTTGCGGAAAACGCGCAGGCCTTCCTCGATCGCGATGCGCCTCAGAAGGCGGCTGAGAACCTGGGCCGGATCTCGGAGCTGGCGCGCCGTATGGGGCGGATCATCAAGAACCTGCGGGCCTTTGCCCGTCAGGAACCGGAAACGATCACCGATGTGGAGCTTTGCGCGGTGGTCGATGCAGCGTTGGAAATGACACAGGCCAAAGTGTCGCGCGCCGGGGTGAACGTCGCGTGGCAGCCGCCCGGGCCGGTCTGGGTGCGCGGCGGAGAGGTGCGCCTGCAACAAGTGGTCATGAACCTGCTGTCGAATGCGGTGGACGCCATGGCCGACAGCGACCGGCGCCGGATCGACATCAAGATCGTTCCGGGGGATCCGACCCGGCTGTCGGTGTCAGACAGCGGGCCGGGCATTGCCGAGCCGGACAAGATATTTGATCCGTTTTACACCACGAAAGCGGTGGGGGCGGCTGAGGGCATGGGCTTGGGTCTTTCGATTTCTTACGGGTTGGTCCAGTCTTTCGGGGGCCGGATTCGGGGGCAGAACCAAACTGGCGGCGGCGCAAAGTTCGTCATTGAACTGGTGCCTGCCAGACGGGGCGTGGGCCAGAAAAGTCTTGGGGAGGCAGAAAAGGAATGCGGATGATACCGGTGGATCAGGTGCTGTTGGTCGATGACGATCTGAGTGTACGCGAGGCGCTGGGCCAAACGCTTGAGCTTTCGGATCTGTCCCCGGTTTTGGCGGGCAGCTACATTGAGGCCAAAGACCATATCAGTCGGGAGTTCCCCGGCGTTGTGGTCTCGGACATCCGCATGCCTGGAAAGGACGGTTTTGCCCTGCTCGATTATGCGCAGGGCGTCGATCCGGAACTGCCGGTGATCCTGCTGACCGGCGAGGGCGACGTGCCGATGGCGGTGCGGGGCATTTCGGCGGGGGCGTTCGACTTTCTGGAAAAACCCTGCGCCCCCAAGGATTTCGTCGCGGTGGTTGAAAAGGCGCTGCGCACGCGGGCGTTGGTGCTGGAAAACAGGCGTCTGCGGCGACAGGTTGAGCGTGGCGACGCTGCAGCGCGGCTGTTGCGGGGCACATCGGAAATGTCGCAACGCATGCGCGAAGAGGCCCGGGCGCTGGCGCGTTCCGCCGCCGATGTGCTGGTCACCGGCGAACCCGGTGTCGGGACCGCGAAGCTGGCGGAAGTGGTGCATCTGCTGTCGGCGGGGTCCATGGCACCATTTCTGAAATTCTCCGCCGCCTCGCAAACCCCGGAAACACTGATGGCGGCCTTTGAACAGGCCAAAGACGGTTCCGTGTTTCTGGATGAGGTGGCCGGATTGTCTAGCCCGGCGCAGTTCGCGCTTCTGGAACTGCTGGAGGGACATGACCGTCCCCGGCTGATCGTGGGGACCTATGCCGATCTGGGACGCGCTGCCGCCGAGGGGCGTTTTTCGCCCGATCTGTTCTATCGTCTGGATGCTGCGGTGATCCGGATCCCGCCGCTGCGTGAGCGGCGTGAGGATATTCCGGTGTTGTTTCGCCACTATGTCGACATTGCCTGTGAGCAGTCCGGCCTGCCGGTGCCCGAGATCTCCCCCGATGTGATTTCGCGGCTGCTGGCGCAGGACTGGCCGGGCAATGCACGTTCGCTGATGAATGCGGCTATGCGCTTTGCCATGGGGCTGACAGAAGGCGAGGCTCAGGAAGAAGAACTGGGCCTGTCCGAACAGCTCGCTCAGGTCGAACGGTCATTGCTGATCGCGGCTTTGCAACGCCACAGGGGCTGTGTGACCGAAGCGGCCAGGGGCCTCAAACTGCCGCGCAAAACCTTTTATGACAAGCTGACGCGCCATGGTCTGCGCGCAGAGGTTTATCGGCCGGGAGTGCGTGATACTTCTGCGGGCATGATCTGATACCTTGAGATTGGGCCGGATTTCCGGTGTTCTCCGTCTGACCTTACGTCATTTCAAGATCCGAAATCCGAGGGAGGAGACCTCTATGAAACCTTTCGCTTGCGCTTTTGCCGCGGGGGCCGTTGCCCTGTCTGCGTCCGTTCTGGCCGCGCCTGCCGCCTATGCTGACCCGGACGCTTGCGACGCCGGTGAAACCGTCATCAAGTTCAGCCATATCGTCAACACCGACCGCCACCCCAAGGGCATCGCCGCAACGCTTCTGATGGAGCGGGTGAACGCCGAGATGGATGGGGTCGCCTGCATGGAAATCTATCCGAACGCCACGCTCTACAATGACGATCAGGTGCTGGAGGCGATGCTGCAGGGTGATGTGCAGCTGGCTGCACCTTCGTTGTCGAAGTTCGAAGTGTTCACCAAACAATTCCGGATTTTCGACCTGCCGTTCCTGTTCAAGAACATGGAGGCCGTGGACGCGTTTCAGGCCTCTGAGACTGGGCAGGAGATGAAAGAGGGCATGGTGCGCCGTGGGCTTTTGGGGCTGGAGTTCTGGCACAATGGCATGAAGCAGATCACCGCGAACAAGCCGCTGGTGATGCCCGAAGATGTGGCGGGGCTGAAAATGCGGGTGCAGCCCGCAGAAGTCATCATTTCCCAGATGCGCGCCCTGAACGCCAGCCCGCAGCCGATGGCCTTTCCCGAAGTTTACGGCGCATTGCAGACGGGCGTTGTCGACGGTCAGCAAAACACATGGTCGAATATTTACGGCCAAAAGTTCTTTGAGGTGCAGGACGGGGTGACTGAAACCAACCACCTGTTGCTGGACTATATGGTGGTGACCTCGGTGGATTGGTGGGAAAGCCAGACGCCTGAGTTCCGCGATCAGTTCGCGACGATCCTGCATGAGGTCACGCTGCTGCGGAATGGTGAATCGGAACGCGTGAATCAGGAGGCCAAACAGGCGATTATTGACGCTGGCGGCACCGTGCGTGAACTGACCGATGACCAACGTGCGGCCTGGGTCGAGGCCATGAAACCCGTCTGGTCCGAATTCGAAACCGAGATCGGGGCCGACAATATTGCGGCTGCTGAAGCGATCAACGCACAGTTTTGAAGAACCGCGCGCTGCTGGCCGGGTTTCGGCCAGCAGCGCGCTCCGAAAACTGACTCGTAAATGTGTGTGGTTTTCCGCACATATGCAAAATGGGCGCGTGCGGGAAATCGCACACATGCAAGGGACGCATGTCGGGTATGCGTTTCTGTGTCCGCCTAACTTTTTGAAATAAATCGGGTTTACAGAAAATGTCATGAAACTGTGACGGCCTCTTGCCGCAGGTGCAGAGGGGCTGTTTCTATCTTGGACAGCAGGGGGGACGGCAATGCCCGCCTCATCCGGACAGATTTCATGACGGGAGGACAAACATGAAATTTCTTGCAACCGCCGCAACGGCTCTTGCGCTTTCTGTAACCGCCACCACCGCTTTTGCCGCCTGTGACGATGGCGAAATGGTAATCAAGTTCAGCCATGTGACCAACACCGACAAGCATCCCAAGGGCATCGCTGCCCAACTGTTTGCGGACCGCGTGAACGAAGAGATGGACGGTCAGGTCTGTGTCGAGGTCTATCCGAACTCGACGCTCTACAACGATGATCAGGTTCTCGAAGCGATGCTTCAGGGCGATGTTCAGATGGCCGCGCCGTCGCTGTCGAAATTCGAAACCTTTACCAAGGTGTTCCGCATTTTCGACCTGCCGTTCATGTTCAAGAACATGGATGCTGTCGACGAGTTCCAGAACTCGGAAGCCGGTCAGCGCATGAAGACTTCAATGGCGCGTCGCGGTCTGATGGGTCTGGAATTCTGGCACAACGGTCTAAAACAGATCTCTGCCAACAAGCCGCTGATCCTGCCCGAGGATGCCGCCGGTCTGAAATTCCGCGTACAGCCCTCTGACGTGCTGGTCGCGCAGATGGAAGCGCTGGACGCCAGCCCGCAGCCGATGGCCTTCTCCGAGGTCTATGGCGCATTGCAAACCGGTGTTGTCGACGGCCAGCAAAACACATGGTCCAACATCTACGGGCAGAAATTCTTTGAGGTTCAGGACGGGATTACCGAGACCAACCACGGGTTGCTCGACTATATGGTCGTGACCTCTGCCGACTGGTGGGACGGGCTGGATGCCGACATCCGCGATCAGCTTGCCACGATCCTGCATGAGGTCACCGTCGAACGCAACGCCGCCATTGGCGAAGTGGATGCCGCCAACCGTCAGGCCGTGCTCGATGCCGGGTCCACGATCCGTGAACTGACCCCGGAGCAGCGTCAGGCATGGGTCGATAAGATGAAGCCGGTCTGGGCGGAGTTCGAGGCCGATGTGGGTGCCGACAACATCGCGCTGGCACAGGAAATCAACGGCAAACACTAAGCCGGAAAGGCAAAACTGTCGTGCATTCGGATGGCCCCGTTTCAAATGTGGAAGGGGGCCATCTGCCGCAGGTCACCCGATCCATGATCCGGACCGGCCTGCCATCGTTCTTCGTCTCTGCTCCGTCCGCCGCCGTCATGTGCGGCCCCGGTCGCTGCAGCCGCGCTGCGACGTGTCGGATTTTGGGAGCAGACCGTGGAAACAAAGCCGTCCCCGGTGACGTCGCAACGGGCAAACCGATGGCGCGGGCATCCCGGGGAACGCCGACTGGTGTGAATACTGGGGCTAATGAGGGTCAGACATGACACATAACCAAGACAATCAACCGAGAACGGCCTTTGCGCAGTTCATGGATGCCTTTGAGGAAAACCTCATTGCGCTCATTCTCGGCCTGATGACCATCATCACCTTCGTGAATGTGGTTCTTCGCTATCTGTTCAACGACTCCCTGATTTGGGGGCTGGAAGTGGTGCTGATCCTCTTTGCGTGGCTGGTGCTTCTGGGCATCTCCTACGGGTTCAAAAAGACATCGCACCTTGGGGTCGATGCGGTGATCAACCTGCTGCCGCAACGCGGTCAGCGGGCGCTGGCGCTGCTGTCGGCGCTGGCCTGCGTCATCTATGCGGCACTGCTTTTGAAAGGTGCCTGGGACTATTGGGCGCCTTTTGCCGCGCTGCAGCCGACAGAGGGGCGCTGGTTCCCGTTGGGCATGGCATCCGGCGTGCGTGACCGGGCGTTCTACACCACCGATCAGGTGCCGATGCTCGATATCTTCCGCTGGCTTGAGGGGGCGATCAACTATGGCGATGCCTATGATAAGTTGCCGCGCGTCATTCCCTATTTCGTCATTCCGCTGTCGGCGGCGCTGATCCTGCTGCGCGTCGTGCAGGCCACCATCCGCATCATCCAAGGCACCCAGTCCAGCCTCATCGTGTCGCATGAGGCCGAAGACGAAGTCGAGCGCGTGGCGCACGGCGAATACGAGGAATAACATCAATGGACGTCGTACTTCTTTTCGCCATGGTGATTGGCCTGCTGCTGATCGGGGTGCCGATCGCGGTGTCGCTGGGCCTCAGCTCCATGATCTTTCTGTTGGTGTTCTCGGACACCTCGCTGGCCTCTGTGGCGCAGTCGCTTTATCAGGCGATGGCGGGTCACTACACGCTTCTGGCCATTCCGTTCTTCATTCTGGCCTCTTCCTTCATGTCGACAGGGGGCGTGGCCAAGCGTATCGTCCGGTTCTCGATTGCCTGCGTGGGGCATTTCCATGGCGGTCTGGCCATTGCGGGCGTCTTTGCCTGCATGATCTTCGCCGCCCTGTCCGGGTCGTCGCCTGCAACCGTTGTGGCCATCGGTTCGATCGTTATCGCGGCCATGCGCGAAATGGGCTATACCAAGGACTTTGCTGCGGGCGTGATCTGTAACGCCGGGACCTTGGGCATCCTGATCCCGCCGTCGATCGTGATGGTGGTCTATGCCTCGGCGACGGACGTCTCTGTGGGGCGGATGTTCCTGGCCGGTGTCGTGCCGGGGATTCTGGCGGGCAGCATGCTGATGCTCGCAATTTATGTGATCGCCCGCATTCGCAATCTGCCCAAAGGTGAATGGGCCGGCTGGGGCGAGATTGCCAGCTCCTTCCGCGAAGCCTTCTGGGGGCTGATGCTGATCGTCATCATCATGGTCGGGATCTACGGCATTCCGGGCATCACCGGCGCCATCTTTACCCCGACGGAAGCCGCTGCCGTCGCCTCCGTCTATGCCTTCCTCGTGGCCTCTTTCGTTTATCGTGACATGGGGCCGCTGGCTGGCAATGGCGAAGGGCCGGTGTCGCTCTTGCGCAAACCGCAGGCTCTGGTCACGGCCTTCTTCCACAAGGACACGCGCCACACGCTGTTCGATGCGGGCAAGCTGACGATCATGCTGATGTTCATCATCGCCAATGCGCTGATCCTGAAACATGTGCTGACCGACGAACAGATCCCGCAGCAGATCGCCAATGCGATGCTTTCGGCGGGCTTCGGTAAGATCATGTTCCTGATCATGGTGAACGTCATCCTGCTGATCGGTGGGCAGTTCATGGAGCCTTCGGGTCTCATCGTGATCGTGGCGCCGCTGGTCTTCCCGATTGCCATCGAACTGGGCGTCGATCCGATCCATCTGGGCATCATCATGGTGGTGAACATGGAGATCGGCATGATCACTCCGCCGGTCGGTCTGAACCTCTTCGTGACCTCCGGGGTAGCCGGGATGCCGATGATGTCGGTGGTCCGCGCCGCCCTGCCGTTCCTAGCGATCCTCTTTGTGTTCCTGATCCTCGTGACCTATGTGCCCGCGATCTCGACCGCACTGCCGACCGCGCTGATGGGGCCGGAGATCATCACCAACTGATCCGGGAACAGTCTGAAACGGGAAAGGGGCCTTCGGGCCCCTTTTTGCTGCCAGTATGGCGGGAACGACGGGCACACAAAACGGCGCGCCCTGTGGGGAGGGCGCGCCGTGAGTGTTTGGACCAGCAAAGGAAACTCAGTGGCGGGAGGTCAGCTCCGCGAGGGCTTCAAGCCGTTTGAGCGCTTCGCTGGAGGCGATGCTCTCAGAGGCGATTTCAACGCCTTCTTTGAGATTGGCGGCCTTGTCGGCCACAACCAGCGCGGCGGCAGAGTTCATCAAAACCGCATCGCGATAGGCGCCGGTTTCGCCCTTGAGCAGGTTGATCATGGCTTTGCCGTTTTCTTCGGGCGTGCCGCCGAGGATATCGCGCAGCGGATGCACCGGCAGGCCGGCATCCTCGGGGTGGATTTCCAAAGAGGTGATCGTGTCCTTGTCGAGTGCCGCCACCGAGGTCGCCCCTGTGATCGAGACCTCGTCCATGCCTTCGTGACCATAGACCAGCCAGGCTTTTTCGGAGCCGAGCATTTGCAGCGTTTCCGCCATCGGCCAGATCAGGTCGGGGGCGAAGGCGCCGGTGAGCTGGCGTTTGACGCCTGCCGGGTTGGTGAGGGGGCCCAGGATGTTGAAAATCGTTTTGCAACCCAGCTCGACCCGCACCGGGCCGACGTATTTCATGGCAGGGTGATGCATCGGCGCCATCATGAAACCGATGCCGATTTCATTGATCGCTTCCTCGACCACATCCTTGCCGACCATGACGTTGATGCCGTTCACGGACATGGCGTCGGCGGAGCCGGATTTGGAACTGAGATTGCGGTTGCCGTGTTTGGCGACCGTGACGCCCGCACCGGCCACGACGAAAGCCGCAGCGGTGGAGATGTTGAGCGTGCCCAGCCCGTCACCGCCGGTGCCGACGATGTCGATGGCGCCTTCGGGCGCGTTGACGTGCACGCAATGGTCTCGCATCACCTTGGCGGCGGCTGCGTATTCGGACACGGCCTCACCGCGGGCGCGCAGGGCCATCAGCAGCCCGCCCATTTGCGCGGGTGTGGCTTCGCCGTTGAACAACAGCTCAAAGGCAGCTTCGGCCTGCGCGCGGCTCAGGGGGCCTTCGGAGGCGGCGAAGATGAGGGGTTTCATTGCGTCGCTCATGCCAAAGCGTCCTCTTTCAATTGGGTCAGGAAGGTGCGGAACATGTCGTGGCCATGCTCGGACCGAATGCTTTCAGGATGAAATTGCACGCCCTCAATGGGCAGGGTTTTGTGGCGTAGCCCCATGATCGTGCCGTCTTTCAGCTCGGCCGTGACCTCCAGACAGTCGGGCAGGGTGGCGCGATCCACCACGAGGCTGTGATAGCGCGTGCCCTGCAATGGCGAGGGCAGACCGGCAAAGACGCCTTTGCCTTCGTGGTAGATTTCGCCCATCTTGCCATGCACGATTTCATGACAGCGCACGACATTGCCGCCGAAGGCTTCGCCGATGGATTGATGCCCGAGACAGACGCCGAACAGCGGAATGCCCGCCTCAGCAGCGGCGTGCACCAGCGGGACGCAGATCCCGGCTTCGGCGGGGGTGCAGGGGCCGGGGGACAGGACGATGCCCGAGGGGCGCAAGGCCATGGCCTCCTGCACGTTCAGCGCATCGTTACGTACCACATTGGCTTGCCACCCCAATTCGCCGATGTAATGCACGAGATTGTAGGTGAAACTGTCGTAATTATCGATCAGAAGCAGCATCGGTGGTGTCCTGTTGCACGGCGTATCGCACGCCGGAGTGAAAGGATGCGCAAGAATACGCTGGTCTTGACCCCGCCTGTTCGCGCAGATGGCCGGGCCAGATCGCGGGAAACGGCGGGGGACGCGGAAATGGGATGATCCCATCTGCGAGCCGGGATATACATGCTCACATGGGCAAAGAGCGGTCAAGGCCCCGACTTGACCAAAACAATGGTTTGGTCCTTGATTGGGCAGGGCGAGACTCGACCGGAGTGACCGGAAAAAATTGGCTGTTTGACCGTCGCGGGCCACAGGCCGTCGGCGGATATGGCAGATACGACAAGCAGGGCAGGGAGCACCAGAGTTTATGGGGCGCGGAGTTATTTCAGGGCTGATTTTCGGGGCTATTGCGAGCTTCGCCTTTCTTCTTGCAGTGAACGAGGTGGCACCTCCCGTGCACCTCGTGGAGCCAGCGCTGCCCGAGGTCGCAAGCCCGACCCCGGCGCCAGAGAGCACGCCTGCAGAGGCCGAGACGGAGCAAGCCCCGGATCTGAGCGCGGATCTGCCGTCGGCGGAACCGGATCGTTCCGGTGCGCAGCCGGATGTGAACACCCCAGAAGCTGATATTGAAGCCGTGCCGGAGACCTCTGAACAGGCGGCGCCTGCGCCCGATGTTGTGACGGCACAGGGCCCGCAGGACACGGGCGTTGTGGAGGGGAATGCCCCCACGGCGCCGAGCGAGGAAAGTCCGGTTCTGGTGCCGCCGCAGGTCATGGCGCCCGAGGCCGCTGCGCCCGACAGCCTGCCGCAGGTCGACCAGACCAATGTGCCGGAGCTTACCCCCTTGCCGGATGGCGCCGATCAGGCCCCGGTGATGCCGGAGAGCCCGCAACTGGATTTGGAAACGCCCGCCATGATCGCGCCGGATGCCGCGGCACAAGACACCCCGGCAGAAGAGGGTGCGCAAGACGCGGGGGTCAGCGCCTCGGTCGTGCCCTTCACCGAGCGGCCCGACCCGCGCAAGTCGACGCGTTTGCCTTCGATCGGCAGCGCGGGCGAGACAGAGATGGCGGCGGCAGAACCGCCCGTGGTCGTGGCCGACGATCTGCCCGCGCTTCTGGCCTATTCGGCGGAATACGACCGCACGCCGGCGGGGCCGATAATGAGCATCATTCTGGTCGATATCGGGGACCTTGGACCTGCGGATGCCATGCTGTCGCAATTGCCCTTTCCGGTGAGCTATGCGGTGGACGTTCTGGGCGCAGACGCCGGTGCGCGGGCGCTGGAATATCGCGATCAGGGGCTGGAGGTTCTGGCGATGGTGTCGCTGCCCGAAGGGGCAACGCCGCAGGATGCCGCCGTCACCCTGAGTCAGGCCGAAGATCTGATCCCTGTCTCGATTGGCTTTCTGGATGTGCCATCGGGCAGTTTTCAGGCGTCGCGTCAGGTTGCCGCCGAAGTGGTCGCCTCTGCTCGTGACAGCGGGCGCGGGGTGGTCAGCTTTCCGCGTGGGCTGAACGCGCTGGAACAGGAGGCGCAGCGCTCGGATGCGCCGATGGCGCTGGTGTTTCGCGATTTCGACGGCAAGGGCCAGGACATCGCCGCGATGAAGCGGTTCCTCGATCAGGCGGCATTCCGTGCGGGGATCGACAGCAAGATCGTGCTGGTCGGGCGCTCAAAACCCGACACGATTCAGGCGCTGGCCGAATGGGCGTTGGGGTCGCGGGCAGCGGCTGTGTCGATCGTGCCGCTATCCTATCTGTTGACCCATTGATCCTGTGAGCCATGATCTGGCTGGGCTCACGCGCTTGACAGGGTGCGACATTTTGTCGTGAACTCTCCGCACTGGCTCAAGCCAGCAGGGAGGACATCGATGGATATGGAACACGCGCCAGGCATGAGTGCTGCGGCGCCCGTGCCGGAAGTGGCACGGCTTTGCTTTGACGACCTGCGCGCGGCCTTGCGCGCAGGCATGCAGGATTTCCGGCGCGCACCGGCGTTTGGATTGTTTTTTTCGGCGATCTACGTGTTGATTGGCGTCGGCTTTCTCAGCTTTGGGGCGGGGACGGTCATGTGGACTTTCGCGCTGTCGCTGGCCTTTCCACTGTTCGCCCCTTTCGCTGCGGTGGGGCTTTACGAGGTGTCGCGGCGGCTGGAAGCCGGCCAGCCGCTGATCTGGTCCGAAGTTCTAGGTGTGGTGCTGGCCGAAAAGGATCGGCAGATCCCCTGGATGGGGGCGATCATCGTCATCTATGTGCTGTTCTGGTCCTTTCTGGCCCATATGATCTTTGCGCTGTTCATGGGGCTGAGCGTGATGACCAATATCTCAAGCTCCTATGATGTTTTTCTGACCACAAGCGGGCTGAGCATGATCGCCGTGGAGCTGGTCGTCGGGGGTGTTCTGGCCTTCATCCTGTTTTCGCTGACGGTCACCAGCCTGCCGCATCTGCTGGACAAGGAGGTGGATTTCGTCACCGCCATGCTGGTGTCCCTGCGCGTGGTGCGGGAAAATCCCGGCGTCATGCTGATCTGGGCGGGGTTGATCGCGACCCTGTCGGTTCTGGCGATGATGCCTGTGTTCTTGGGGCTGTTTCTGGTCCTGCCGATCTTTGGCCATGCCACATGGCATCTCTATCGCCGGGCGTTGATTTAAGCGCGCCGCGTCCGTCACAGCCACACGCAGAAAAGGCGGCCCTGAGGCCGCCTTTTAATCTTCCGCATGATCCAATGGCCGGGTCGACATCGCGCCTGACAGCGCGTTCCATGCCACCCGCCCGTCAGGGCTGCGTTATTCGCTTTTCGGTGCGGCCGGAGCGGTCGCAGGTTTCGCGCCCCCAAGCGGGTCGTCGGCACGCTGCACGGAGCCTTCGAAATGGGCGCCGGATTCGATGGCGATGGTTTTGTGGATGATGTCGCCTTCGACTTTCGCGGTCGAGGTCAGACGCACCTTCAGGCCACGCACGCGGCCCACGACACGACCATTGACGACAACATCGTCGGCCATCACTTCGCCTTTGATCATCGCGCTTTCGCCGACCGTCAGAAGATGGGCACGGATGTCGCCTTCGACGGTGCCTTCGATCTGGATGTCACCGGAGGTTTTGAGATTGCCCACGACCGTCAGGTCAGAGGACAGCACGGAAGCCGGGGGCTTCGCCTTGGGCGCGGATTTCGCGTAGTCAGGCGTTGTGCTTTTCGGCGCTGCGGTCTTTGTCGCCGTGGCGTCGGAATTTTTAACGTCCTCACCCTGTTTGGGGCCCGGTTCGTTGATTCTGCTTTTAGAAAACATCGTTGGCAGCCTTAATATAGGTCATCGGGTTCACGGCCTTACCACCCACTCGGATTTCGTAGTGGAGATGGGTGCCAGTGGAGCGGCCGGAATTCCCCATAGCACCGATTTGTTCGCCGCGCGAGACCCTTTGCCCAACTTTCACGAGAAGTTTGGACTGGTGCGCGTAGCGGGTTTCAATTCCGAATTCATGCTGGATCTTCACCAGACGGCCATACCCGGACGACCAGCCTGCGAAGGTCACGACCCCGTCGGCGGTGGCATAAATCGGCGTGCCGTAGGCGGCGGCGAAATCCGTGCCCTCATGCATGCGGCCCCAGCGCGGCCCGAAGCCCGAAGTGTAGCGGAAGCTGTTCTTGATCGGCAGCGAGAAGGGCGCCTTCTGGGCGGCGATACGATAGAGGTTCAATTGATCCATCCGGTCGATGATCGCATTGGCGCGCATCGAATCCGGGTCGACTAATCCGCCCTTGGTCGAAAAGGTGATCGGCGTCAGCGGGCCACCCTGACCGGAATACCCCCGGCGGACCGTGGCGATCAGATGGTCGGGGTCCATGCCTGCCGCTTTGAACATCTTGTCGAGCGGGGCCACAGAGACGGTGACGGCATCTTCAAGTTGCGAAAAGATCCTGTCGTTTTTCTCTTCCATCAGGCGCAGGTCAGTTTCGAGAACATCGGCCTGACGCAGGGCCTGATCGGCGGCCATGACCATTTCGTCGCGTTCCTGTGCGGTGCTGGCGAGCGCATCGGCCAGAACGTCCACGGTGGCTTCGACCTCTTGCGGGGTCATGCCGGTCACGCTGTCGCCGGTGCCGTTTAGCTTGGCCAGAAGCTCCTGCTCTCCGGCCAGAGCTTCGTCGCGGTCCTGCAGGGCGCGTCGCAGGTTGGCCTGCGCAACGTCGACGCCTTTTTCCAATTCGCGCACGCGCTCCTCGGAGGCGAGCAATTCGGACTGCATCGAAGAAATCTGTTTCAGCGCGGTGTTGAAGCGGGCCTGAGCGGCGGCGGCCTCTTCGGCGCGCATGTCGCGTTCATGGGCAAGCTCGGCGACGCGGGTCTCAAAAAGGGCCAGATCGCGTCCGGCCTGATCGCGCAACGTGCCCGATCCGATGCTGTCCATCAGCAGGATCGCAGATGCGATGATCATCCAGACTGCCATGATGGTCACCCCGGTGACCGCCACGACCTGTGTCGTTGGTGAAAGGCGAAGATAGCGCGTGTCGTTGTCGGACCGCAGAAACACCCGGCGCTCGGGGAACCTGCGCTCAAGCAGTTGGTTGAGCTGTCTCATCATTAGCTGGCCAAAACCGTCCTCATGTCCCATCCCTGTCCGCTCTGCGTCTTTGGCGCATCCCGTCACCTCAGGTCTCATCCTGAACTGCGCAAGCGGCTGCACTTCTGTTAACGAAGGTTCCTTTTCGGGGCAACGCTTTTGCCCCCGGAAATGCCCCTGGCGTCAGGTTTCAGCGGGAAAGCCCTGTTTCTGGGCGGTTTCTTGCCGAAAATCTGCTTTGGTGCGGGCGGATTTTTCTCAGGTTGCGACAGCCCGCCGCAGGGATTTTCTGCACGTTGGCCACGGTGGTGGCACTCACTTCGGCAGAACCACCAGAGTGTGATCGCTACCATCTAGGGCGCGGTCGATGATCGGGGCGAGAACGGCCCAGTCGCCCCCCGCAAGACCGGCCCCGATCTTCGGATATCCGATCCGCGCGTCACGATAGCGCGCGGCGATGGTCTGAAAGCAGCGCTCCACAGCGGAATAGTCCACCAACGGTCCGGGGGACTTACGGTCAAATTTCCAGTCGAATTGGGTGTAGGCGTTGACGATGACGAGCCTGTGGTTGCCACATCGGACCTCTGCCTGCGAGAGGGTGCCCAGCTTGTCGCGGCTGCCATAGGCGGTGGCCTGATCTGCGGCCAGGGCAGCGGGAAAGTTCGCCGCAATCGACCTGGCGATCCCGGCGCCCATGGCGTGAAAACAGTTGCAGCCATGGACGATCACGTCGAACCGCCCCGCCTGCGCAAGCGCGATCAGATCGCCTGTGATGGTATGCATGGGTTCCCCTGTAGATTCCGCTGTTTCCGCCGGTGATTAGCTCCAGGCGGCAGGCAGCTCTTCAGAGAGCGGCCAGTAGAAATCCGGCGGCAAACCCGCCTCGGCGCGTTTTTCGTCGTTGAAAGGCGCTTTGGTGCCGCCCGGGAAATACCGGCGCACAAGGCTGTGAAATTCCTCTTTCGGATCGATGCTCGCGCGGCCGCAGAGAAAGTTGAACCATTTCGCGCCATAGGCCACATGTCCAACCTCTTCGGCATAGATCACATCAAGGGCAGCGACGGTGTCGGGGTCCTTGGCAGACTGGAAAATCCGGATCATACCGGGCGTGACATCCAGCCCGCGGGCCTCCAGCACCATGGGCACGACCGCGAGGCGTCCCATGATGTCCCTAGCGGTGTTTTCGGCGGCACGCCACATGCCGGCATGGGCAGGCAGGGCGCCATAGAAGGATCCCAGTGCTTCCAGCCGGTCACAGACGAGGTTGAAATGCTTGCTTTCCTCATCCGCCGATTTCACCCAGTCATCATAAAACCCCAGCGGCATATCGATGTCGGTGAAGCGCGCGATGATGTCCCAGTGCAGATCCACGGCATTCAGTTCGATATGGGCGATGGCGTGCAAAATCGCGATGCGGCCTTCGGGGCTGCCGGGTTTGCGTTTGGGCACGTCGCGCGGGTTCAAGAGCTCCGGCCTATCCGGGCGCGCTGGTTGCATCGGCGGATGGGCGGTGCCGAGCGGGATCGGCGTTCCTGCCGCCCGGCTGTCACGCCACATCGCGGCATAGCGATGGGACAGGGCGGTCTTTTCGCGGCCATCGGCAATGCGCAACACCGCCTCGGCCATTTGGGCCAGTGACAGGCTCATGCGCGGGCGACCTCAAGAACCTCTTGCGCGTGGCCAGTAACTTTAACCTTGGGCCAGACCTGCGCAATGGTGCCGTCTTCCTCGATCAGGAAGGTGGCGCGTACGATGCCCCAGAAGGTCTTGCCATACATCTTTTTCTCGGCCCAGACGCCGTAGTCTTCGCAGACGGTGCCTTCGGCATCGGACAAAAGCGGAATGCCCAGGCTGTGTTTGGCGCAGAAATTTTCGTGTTTCTTGACGCTGTCCTTGGAGATGCCGAACACCGCCACGCCGGCGGCGTCGAACTCTTGCTTCAGCGCGGTGAAGTCGAGCGCCTCAGTGGTGCAGCCGGGGGTGTTGTCCTTGGGGTAGAAATACAGGACGATCTTCTGGCCGCGCAGATCCGACAGGGTGACGTCGCTGCCGCCGTCACGGGGCAGGGTGAAATCGGGGGCTTTTGCGCCTTGAGCGAGCATGGATCTCTCCTTAAACGGGTCTGACACGTTGCGCAGGTCACAGTTGCGTGGAGCCTTTGCGATTGCGCCGGGTTTCGGTTTCGTTTTAGGCCCCTTTGCGACAAGATGGAACCGATCCACGCATCAGAGCACCAGAAGATGACCGAACGTCCCGATCCGGACCCAGAGCAGACACCGAAGGAGCGGCCCGAAACGTTGCCCGAGGAGTCCCCTGTGGCGACCGCAGAACCGTCCCCGGCCAAGCCGCTGCGGGCCCGGCGTCCACGTGCGCATCGTATCGGCATCTGGTCGCTGGTGGTGATGGCGCTGATCTCGCTGTTGTTGGGGGTGGCCTTTCTGGCGTTCACGGGACGGCAGATCACCTTTCCCGATGCGCTGACAGACCGGATCGAGGCTACAATCAATCATGACTTGAATGGGCCGAAAGTATCGATCGGGCAGATCGTGGCTGTGGTGGACCGCAACTTTGTACCCCGGGTCACGGCGCGCAATGTCGGGCTGATCGATGGCTCTGGCGCCGAGATCGCGCGGCTGAACACCCTGCGCGCGGTGCTGTCGAAAGAGGCGCTGATGGCACGGCAGTTGCGGCCGGACACTCTGCGCCTGTCGGGGGCGCAGATCGTGGTGCGGCGGCGTGCCGATGGGACGATGGCACTGGATTTCGGCGGCGCGCGTGGTGCGGTGGGGTCCGCTGCAGAGGTGCTCGAAGCCGTTGACCGGGCCTTTTCAACCGATCCGTTGTCCGACATCCGGCAGGTCGAGGCGCGGGATGTGACGGTGTCCCTGGAAGACGCCCGCTCAGGCCGGGTCTGGCAGGCCACGGATGCCGGTGTCACCCTGCGCAATTCTGATGCCAGTTTGAATCTGGCGCTGAGTTTCGAACTGTTCAACGGCACCGAGGATCTGTCGGACATTGAAATGTCCTTTTCCTTGGATAAGTCGTCTTTGGCCACGGTGATGGCGCTCGATATTACCCAGGCGCCGACGCAGGATTTCGCGCTGCAAAGTCCGGCCCTGTCCTTCCTGTCCGTGGTGCACGCGCCACTGTCGGCCTCGATGCGTGTTGAGATCGACGGCACGGGCAAGCTGTCGCGTTACACCGGTACGATGGAGATCGGCGCCGGCCAGATCGTGGCCGCAGAAGGCGCCCCGCCGCTGGAGTTTCAGGGGGGCAAAGGCTATTTCGATTACGACCCGCGCGAAGAACGTATCGAGTTCCCGCAGTTCAATCTGAGCACCGATGCGCTCAGCCTGCGCGGAGCGGGGCACATCCTCCTCAGTGATTTCGTCAACACCTGGCCGCAGACCTTTACCGGGCAATGGCAGTTTTCCGACATCCGGATCGCCTCCGAGGGGCTGTTTGATCAGCCGGTCGGCTTTGATCGCGGCATGGCGGATATCAAGATGACCCTGAACCCCTTTCGGCTCGACATCGGTGGGCTGGATCTGGCACAGGGCGACACATGGTTGCGGGGATCGGCGCGGGCGCAGGCCACAAGCGACGGCTGGACCGTGGGGGCGGATCTTGCGGCTGACAGCCTGTCGGGGGCCGCGCTTCTGGCGCTCTGGCCCCCGGCGGCGGCGGCCAAGACCCGGACATGGATCGCCCAGAATATGTATGAGGTCACCTATCACGATCTCAACGCCGCCATCCGCGTGCGTCCGGACCAGCCGAAGCCGAGTTTTGCGGTCGACTGGAGTTTCGATGATCTGAACATGCGGTTCATGAAGACACAGCCGCCTGTGACCGGGGGGCGCGGCTACGGCGCGATTTTCGGCAATGCCATGACCGTCACGCTGGAAGGTGGCATGATTGCGGCGCCCTCGGGCGGGGACATAGATGTGGCCGGGACGGTGCTGCGCATCCCAGATATCACGCAAAAGCCAGCCCGGATGGAGATCGGCCTGCGCACGGAGTCGCGCATTGAGGCGGCGATGGCGCTGATGGCAGCACCGCCGTTTTCGATCCTGGAAAACGCTCCCTATGGTCCGGATGTGGCCGAAGGCGATGCGCAATTGCGGGGCCGGATCGAATTGCCGCTGATCAAAAAGGTGATGCCGACGGATGTGAACTATCTCTTGCAGGGGCGCCTGCAAGGGGTGCGCTCGGAACAGTTGATGAGGGGGCAGGTTCTGGCCGCGGACGATCTGGCTGTAACCGTCGATCCGGCAGGGCTGACCATTGCCGGGGATGTGCGCATCGGACAGGCCAAGGCCGCTGGCCAGTGGCACAAGGCCTTCGGCCCCGAACACAAAGGCGTGTCTCAGGTCACGGGTACGGTGACATTGGATCAGGCCTTTCTCGACACGTTCAAAATCGGCCTGCCTGCGGGCATGGTGCAAGGGGCAACAACGGGCGAGATGACGGTTGATCTGCGCAGGGGGGAGGTGCCCCGCTTTGCCATGAGTTCAAACCTGTCTGGTCTGCGTCTGACAGTGCCGGGTCTTGGCTGGGGCAAGCCGGCAGGCACGCAGGGTCGGCTGGAGGTCGCGGGCACGGCGGGGCCGGTGCCCCGGGTCAGCTCGCTCACGCTGTCCGGCGCGGGACTGGAGGCGCGCGGCGGGCAGGTGCTTTTGACCGACGCGAAAACGCTGGACCGGCTCAGCTTTGAACGTGTGACAATCGGCAACTGGCTGGATGTTCCGGTCACGGTGATCGGGCAGGGGGCAGGTCAGCCGGTGCGGATCGATATTTCCGGCGGTAGCCTTAATCTGGCGCGGGCCAGTTTCGGCGGCGGAGGCAGCTCTGGGGCGGCGGCGGCAATCCCGGTTCAGGTGGCTTTGGATCACCTCTATCTGTCCGAAGGGCTCGACCTGCGCAACGCCTCTGCAAAGCTTTCGGTCGGGCGCGGGGTGACGGGGTCGTTTGAGGGGCTTTTAAACGGGCGGGGGCCGCTTACGGGGACGATTGCACCCGGCGCGCATGGGGTGACCATTGCGGCCAGTTCGCAAAACGCGGGGGCGGTGGTCGCCGCCATGGGGGTCTTGCAAGAGGCCAGCGGCGGCACGCTGGGCCTGCGGTTGACCGCCTTGCCCGAGAAGGGCAGCTATGACGGCTCCGTGCTGATCGAAAACATCCGTGTGCAATCGGCGCCAACACTGGCCGAACTCCTCTCGGCGGTTTCGGTCGTGGGACTGATCGAACAGATGACAGGGGAGGGTGGCTTGCTCTTTTCCACCGTGAAAGCTGATTTCCATTTGCGCCCCGGTCGGTTGACCATTCGCGATGGGTCGGCCGAAGGTCCCTCGCTTGGCATTTCCGTGGAGGGGCTTTATGACACCGTCGCGAAGACAGTGGATTTGCAAGGCGTCGTGTCGCCGATCTATTTCCTGAATGCTCTGGGGCAAGTGGTTGCGCGCCAGGGGGAAGGTTTGTTCGGCTTCACCTATACGCTGAAAGGTGTGGCAAAATCCCCGGCAGTTGGGGTCAACCCGCTGTCGCTCTTGGCGCCCGGGGCCTTGCGGGATTTGTTCCGCAGCAAGCCTGCGGGCGATGATTAACCCGGCCCGTCCGGTTTGGTGAGGCAGCTATGAAGCTCAGTGATTTCGATTTCGACCTGCCCGAAGGGCTGATCGCGACGCGGCCTGCAAAGCCGCGTTCCTCTGCAAGGTTGCTTGTTGCGACCCCCGAAGCCACGTTTGACGGCCATGTGACCGATCTGCTGCACTGGTTTCGGCCGGACGACCGTCTGGTGCTCAATGACACAAAGGTTCTGCCCGCGCGGCTGAGCGGTAAACGTGGACGGGATACCGCCCAAGGATACCAGGAGGCCAAAATCGAGGTCACGCTTCTGGAGCCTCAGGCCGAGGCGGGGCAGTGGCGGGCGCTGATCAAGCCGCTCAAGAAGATCCGCGAGGGCGAAAGCGTGCGCTTTTCCGACGCTTTGTCGGCGACGCTCGTGGCCAAAGAGGGCGGCGAGGCCATCGTGGCGTTCAATCTGTCGGGCGAGGATTTCGACCGGGCGCTTGCCGAGGCCGGTTCCATGCCGCTGCCGCCCTACATCGAAGCCAAGCGCAAAGCCGACGCGCAGGACAAGACCGACTATCAGACGGTCTGGGCACGCAATTTGGGGGCCGTAGCGGCGCCGACGGCGTCACTGCATTTCGATGAACCACTGCTGAAGGCGCTGAGCGAGATGGGGGTAGAGTTCACCTATGTGACCCTGCATGTGGGCGCGGGCACCTTTCTGCCGGTGAAGGTGGACAATGTCGATGAACATAAGATGCACGCCGAATGGGGCGAGGTGTCACAGGCTGCCGCCGATGAAATTAATGCCACCAAGGCGCGGGGCGGGCGGGTGATCCCGGTTGGCACCACGGCGCTGCGCCTGATCGAAAGCGCGGCACCCGAAGTGGGACGCATCGCGCCGTTTCTGGGAGAAACGGATATTTTCATCAAGCCCGGCTATGAATTCCGTATTGCCGACGCGCTGATGACCAATTTCCACCTTCCCAAATCGACTTTGCTGATGCTCGTCTCCGCCCTGATGGGACGGGACCGAATGCTGGCGGTCTATGAGCATGCCGTGGCGCAGGGCTATCGTTTTTTCTCCTATGGGGACGCGTCTTTGCTTTTGCCCCATGGCGAATGACGCCTGATCCGGTCACATCTGAAAACTGCCGGTGCCGTGAAAGCGTTTTGCGCTTCCGGCCCGAATCCACATAGGGTCGCGCCATGAAACAGGTTCTCTCATCGTCGTCCGCGCTTTTGCTCGGTATTCTTTTCCTGATGATCGGCAACGGTCTGCAAGGAACGCTTTTGGGTGTGCGTGGTGATCTGGAAGGATTTTCCACCTTTGAGATCTCGATCATCATGTCGGGCTATTTCGCAGGCTTCCTGGGCGGGTCGCGCGTCGCCCCGAACCTGATCCGTCGGGTCGGGCATGTGCGGGTATTTGCCGCGCTGGGATCTTTCATCTCCGCCGCGCTGATCCTGTTTCCGGTGATCACCGATCCGATTGCATGGACCGCCTTGCGGGTGATGCTGGGCTTCTGTTTTTCCGGCGTCTATGTGACGGCGGAAAGCTGGCTCAACAATGCCGCCAGCAACGAGGTGCGGGGCAAGGCGCTGTCGGCCTATATGCTGGTGCAGATGATGGGGATCATCGCCGCGCAGTGGATTTTGTCGCTGGGGGATCCGGCGGGCTATATCTTGTTCATTATCCCTTCGGTGCTGGTGTCGATTTCCTTTGCGCCGATTCTGTTGTCGATTTCGCCCACCCCG
This sequence comes from uncultured Celeribacter sp., assembly GCF_963675965.1. NCBI lineage: Bacteria > Pseudomonadati > Pseudomonadota > Alphaproteobacteria > Rhodobacterales > Roseobacteraceae > Celeribacter > uncultured Celeribacter sp. The sequence continues at coordinate 3,532,922 of NZ_OY780935.1, forward strand.
GCCTTTGACACCACCAAGCGCATGACCCTACGCGAACTGTTCGACATTTCCCCGCTGGGCTGCATTGGCATGTTCTTTATGGGTGGGGTCTTTGCCGCACAGATGGCCATGGCGGCGGTCTATGCGACGCAGGCCGGTTTCACGCTGGCGCAACTGTCCACCTTTGTTGCTGCGATCTACATCGGGGCGGTGGCGCTGCAATTGCCGATTGGCTGGCTGTCGGACCGGATGGATCGGCGCAAGGTCATTTTTGCCGCCTCCGGCGTCGGGGCAGTGGCGACGGCGCTGGGGATGATCGCACCGGCCTCCTACAGCATTGCGCTGCTGGTGGCCTTCGTGGCCGGCGGCATGGCGAACCCGCTCTATTCGCTCCTGATCGCCCACACCAACGATTATCTTGAGCCGGAAGATATGGCGGCCTCTTCAGGCGGGCTTTTGTTCATCAACGGCGTTGGCGCGGTGGGCGGCCCGATCATCGCCGGTTCGATGATGAGCGGCATCGGTCCGCGCGGCTATTGGCTTCTGCAGGCGATCCTGATGGGCGTCGTCGCGCTCTATGCGCTCTGGCGGATGTCGCGCCGTGCCGCGATCCCGGTGGAAGACACCTCTTCTTATGTGGCGATCATGCCGTCGGCTTCGCCGGTGGCGGCTGAGGTGGCGCAGGAGGTTGCGATTGAAATGGCTGAGGAAGAGACCGAAGAGGGGGCTTCGGGTCATGCGGAACAAAACACGTCATCGTGAGTTGAGTTGCCATGAGTTCATTCACGCCCGCGTGGCCTGGTGCGTGAAAGCAACAATTGAAAATGTGACGCCGCGTCCCTGTTAATGAACTTGCGTCGAGCTTTGTGAAATGTAACCGTTTTACAAAAGCTCATGCGGCCGAAAGGAGCAGACGATGGCGCAGACGCACGGAACAGAGAAAACCCCGGACCAGATCTTGGCTTTTTGGCTGGATGATCTGACCCCTGAAGAGTGGTATGTGGCTGATGAGGCGCTGGATGCGCGCATTCGTGACGAGTTCTTGACCACTTGGCAAAAGGCGCAGGAAGGGGCCTATTCGTTGTGGCTGACCTATCCCTCCGGGGCGCTGGCCTATATCATTCTAAACGATCAGTTTCCGCGCAACATGTTCCGTGGTGAGGCCAAAGCTTTCTCGTCTGATCGTACTGCGCTCGCGGCGGCAAAAGCCGCGATCGACAAGGGCTGGGACATGCGTATCGCTGCCCCGGCGCGGCAGTTCTTTTACCTGCCCCTGATGCATTCGGAATGCCTGACGGATCAGGATCGCTGTGTGCGCCTGATGTTTGACCGGCTGGACGAAGCCCCCTCCAACCTTCTGCATGCGCAGGCGCACCGCGAAGTGATCCGCCAGTTCGGACGTTTCCCGTATCGCAATGCGGCGCTGTCGCGGGCGACCACCGATCGGGAAAGCGCGTTTTTGCAGAACGGTGGCTACCCGGCCATCCTGCGTGAGTTGCAGGCAGTTGCCGCCTGACGCCAGATCAACGTTTTTTATCGAAAGGCTGTCTTTCCCCAGCTATGCGCTGGGTGGGAGGCAGCCTTTCTGCTGTGTGCATTATGGATCGTTGCTCCGATTTTTCAGTTAGTTTAATATCAAACTAATTCGGATTGCTTTCCATTTGCGATGTGGCGCGGTTCGCGCTATCGATCATGCAAAGGGGCGCGGCAGCGATCCGCGCTTTTCGGGTGTGTCCCTGATGCCCGCTCTGCGGCACTCTGGGGAAGGCACCTCAATTCTGGTTTCGGGAGGACTACATGTCTGACACTTCTTTCGATCTCGTCGTTATCGGGGCTGGTCCGGGCGGCTATGTTGCTGCCATTCGTGCCGCGCAGCTGGGCCTCAAAGTGGCCTGTGTCGAGCGCGAAAATCTGGGCGGGATCTGTCTGAACTGGGGCTGTATCCCGACCAAAGCGCTGCTGCGGTCTGCGGAGGTCTATCACAACATGCATCGGGCCAAGGAATTCGGCCTGTCGGTTGAAAAGATCGGGTTTGATCTGAATGCGGTCGTGGACCGGTCGCGCAAGGTGGCCGCCCAGATGAATGGCGGGATCAAAAGTCTGTTCAAAAAGAACAAGGTCACCGCGATCATGGGTGAGGCCAAACTGGCCGGCAAGGGCAAGGTTGAGGTCAAGACCGACAAGGGCACCGAGGCCCTCACCGCCAAGAACATCATCGTTGCCACGGGCGCACGGGCGCGCGAATTGCCCGGGCTGGAGGCCGATGGCGATCTGGTCTGGACCTACCGTCACGCGCTGAAACCGTCGCGCATGCCCAAAAAACTGCTGGTCATCGGCTCCGGCGCGATCGGCATTGAATTTGCCAGTTTCTACAACACGCTTGGCGCTGATACGACCGTCGTCGAGGTGATGGATCGCGTGTTGCCAGTGGAAGACAAGGAAATCTCCTCCTTCGCCAAGAAGTCCTTTGAAAAGCAGGGGATGACCATCCGCGAAAAGACCACGGTCAAGAAGCTCGACCGGGCCAAGGGCAAAGTCACTGCGCATCTCGAATATGATGGCAAGACCACCACGGAAGAGTTTGACACGGTGATCTCGGCGGTCGGCATCGTCGGCAATGTCGAAGGGCTGGGCCTGGAAGAGGCGGGCGTCAAGATTGACCGCACCCATGTGGTGACGGATGAGTTCTGCCGGACGGGCGTTGAGGGGCTCTATGCCATCGGCGACATCGCGGGCGCGCCCTGGCTGGCGCATAAGGCTTCGCATGAAGGTGTCATGGTGGCCGAACTGATCGCAGGCCAGAAACCGCATCCGATCAAACCGAATTCGATTGCTGGCTGCACCTATTGTCATCCGCAGGTTGCCTCTGTGGGCCTCACAGAGGACAAAGCCAAAGAGGCGGGCTATCAGATCAAGGTCGGTAAGTTTCCCTTCATCGGCAATGGTAAAGCCGTTGCGATGGGCGAGGCCGAAGGCCTGATCAAGACCGTTTTTGATGCAAAAACCGGCGAGCTTCTGGGCGCGCATATGGTGGGGGCGGAGGTCACCGAGATGATTCAGGGCTATGTCATCGGGCGTCAGCTTGAGACCACAGAAGAAGACCTGATGGAAACCGTCTTCCCGCACCCGACCATGTCGGAAATGATGCATGAGGCCGTGCTGGCCGCCTATGGGCGTGCGCTGCACATCTGAGGGCCATCGGACCTGAAAGAACTGTTTTTCAGTTAAGACATTGGCAAGCGTCTGCGGAGATTATTCGCAGGCGCTTTTCTTGTCTTATGCCAATGGGCAGTGTTTTGCCGACGCCGCCGAAGTGTTCGGTCTTGTTTGCGCAAACATGAAAATTTGTGACTCCGATGTCGTAAAAGCGTCAGATTTTTGCGTCAAAACTGAGTGGGAACTGGTTGAAAGATGTGCCATTTTGATGGTCTTTTGGGCGAAACGACTGATTGACCATGGTGGGGCTGCGTTCACAAATGACGAGAAACCCGCCATCGGCCCGGAAAGAAATGACTAGAAACCATGCACTCCTCACATCTCCATCCCTTGGAATGAGAGCGCAGCTTGCTTTCGATTTGGGAAGGGTCTTAGCTGAAGAGAGCTCCCAGAGGCGAAAGTCTCCCAATTTCTCACATAGTTAAGGTGATACATGGCGCCCAGATCCCTCTCCCCCACTTCCAGTTTTCGCGACGCATTGTTGCAGCATCTTACCTATACGATGGGTAAGGATCCGGAGCATGCGCAGTTTTTCGACTGGCGCATGGCGCTGAGCCATGCCGTGCGCGACCGGATCGTTGACCGTTGGGTGGCCTCGACGCGCAAAATCTACGAACAGGACGGCAAGCGCGTCTATTATCTGTCGATGGAGTTTCTGATCGGCCGACTGCTGGAAGATGGCATCGTGAATCTGGGACTTGCTGAAGAGGTCAAAGAGGCGCTCGACAGCTTTGGTATGGATTACAACACCATCCTGATGGATGAGCCGGACGCGGCATTGGGCAACGGCGGGCTGGGGCGTCTGGCCGCCTGTTTCCTTGATAGCCTGTCGACCATCGGCTGCCCGGCTTACGGCTATGGCATTCGCTATGAAAACGGTCTGTTCAAACAGTCCTTTGTGGATGGCCGTCAGGTGGAAAGCCCGGAAACCTGGCTGCAGGAGCCGCACCCGTGGGAATTCGAACGCCCCGAGGTGCGCTTCACGCTCGGTTTCGGCGGGGATGTGATTTCCGAAAATGGTAAAACCGTCTGGAAGCCGTCGTCACTGATTCAGGCCGAGGCCTTTGATACGCCGATCGTCGGCTGGCAGGGACGCTGGGCCAACACCCTGCGGCTTTGGGCCGGCCGGGCGGTCGACCCCTTCGATCTGGAGCTGTTCAACGCCGGCGATTTCGCCGCTGCCGCCGAACATGAGGCTCTGGCCCGGACGATTTCGCGTGTTCTCTATCCGGAAGACAGCAATGAGGCGGGGAAGGAACTGCGCCTCAAGCAGGAATTCTTCTTCTCGGCCGCGTCGATCCGCGACATTCTGCGCCGCTTTGAGGCGACACATGACGACATTCGCCAGTTGCCCAACAAGGTGGCCATCCAGTCGAACGATACGCACCCGGCCATTGCGGGGCCGGAATTGTTGCGCATCCTGCACGACGAACGTGGCCTGTCCTTTGATGAGGCGCTGGACATCACCCACCGCTGCATGAACTACACCAACCACACCTTGCTGCCGGAAGCGCTGGAAAGCTGGGACGAACGTCTGTTCGGGCGCTTGCTGCCGCGTCACCTGCAGATCATCGACCGGATCGATGATGCGCATTACCGGGCCAATCCGCAGCGCACCATGTCGATGCGGTCCGACGGTCAGGTCAAGATGGGGGAGCTGTCCTTTATCGTGTCGAACCGCGTCAATGGCGTGTCGGCTCTGCACAGCGATCTGATGAAGAAAACGGTCTTCAAGGAATTGCACAGTCTGCATCCGGACCGGATCGTCAATGAAACCAATGGGGTGACACCGCGCCGCTGGCTGCATTCGTGCAATCCGGGCCTGTCGTCGCTGATCACTGAAAGCATTGGCGACGAATGGATCGCTGATCTTGAGCAGTTGGAGAAGCTGGAGCCCTTCATCGAAGATACGTCTTGGATTGAGCGCTTCCAGAAGGTGAAAGCCGACAACAAACAGGCTTTGAGCGATTATGTGAACGACGCCCATGGCGTGCTGCTCAATCCGGATGCGATGTATGACATCCAGATCAAGCGGATGCATGAATACAAGCGTCAGCACCTGAACATCCTCGAAACCATCGCCCATTGGCTTGAGATCAAGGACAACCCGACGGCGGACTGGGTGCCGCGGGTGAAGATTTTCGCCGGGAAGGCGGCGCAGGGCTATTATTTCGCCAAGGACATCATCCATCTGATCAACGATGTCGCCAAGATGGTGAATGCGGATGCCGAAACCCGCGACGTCCTGCAGGTGATCTTCCTTCCGAACTACAATGTCACCCTGGCGGAGCGGCTGATCCCTGCGGCGGATCTGTCTGAACAGATTTCCACGGCGGGCAAAGAGGCCTCGGGCACGGGCAATATGAAATTCGCCCTGAACGGCGCGCCGACCATTGGCACGCTCGATGGCGCCAATGTCGAAATTCGCGAACACGTCGGCGAGGAGAATTTCTTTCTCTTCGGGATGCTGGCCGATGAGGTGATGCAGCGGCGCATGATGCACGATCACGCGCAGCAGGCCATCGCCGCAGATCCCCGGCTGGGCCGGGCTCTGGAGGCCTTGCGTTCGGGCATGTTCAGCCCGCAGGATCCGGGCCGCTATGTGCATATCGCGGACAACCTGACCTGGTCGGATTACTTCCTCGTCTGTTCGGACTTCTCGGATTACTGGCGTGCACAACGTGAGGTTGATAATGCCTATGTTGATCGCAAAGCCTGGGCGCAGATGGCGGCGCGGAATGTGGCTCGTTCGGGATGGTTTTCATCAGACCGGACAATCCGGGGTTACATGTGCGATATCTGGGGGGCAAAGAGCCTTCTTGCCTAAAAATCAAACAGTTGATTGGTCTGCCGAATCCCCTAGGGTTCTGGTGGACATGGGAGAGACCTGATGCAGGATGCCATCGTGAACGACTTTGCCGAGACAACAACCCTGACACGTTTGTGTGCCGGTGAATTCGACGACCCCTTTGCCATTCTCGGCCCGCATAAAAAGGGCCGTGTGCGCCATGTGACGGCGTTCGATCCGGGTGCGGAACGAGTCTGGGCGAAAGTCGCCGCCAAGCGCTATGAACTGGCGCCGGTGGAGGGATTTGACGGTCTGTTCCACGGCAAGGTGCCGGGGCTGAAGCCCTATGTGCTGATCTGTGAAAATGCTGAGACGGAATGGCAGGTCGAAGACGCCTACCGTTTCGGGCCTGTGCTAGGCGAGTTGGATGAGTATCTGCTCGGTGAGGGCAAGCATCATCGGCTCTGGCAGGCACTGGGGGCTCATGTGATCACCCATGAGGGGGTGAAAGGCACGCATTTTGCCGTCTGGGCGCCGAATGCCCGGCGGGTATCTGTCGTCGGGGATTTCAACGCCTGGGACGGACGACGCCATGTGATGCGCCGCCGTGGCGCCACGGGCATCTGGGAGATTTTCCTGCCCGAGCTGGGCGAAGGCACTGTCTATAAATACGAGGTGCTCGGCGCCTATGGCAATCTTGCGCTGAAGGCCGACCCGGTGGGCTTTGGCAGCCAGCATCCGCCCGAAACGGCCTCGGTGGTGCGCGACATTCTGGGCTATGGCTGGAAGGACAACGACTGGATGGCCCGGCGCGAGGTCGCGCAGTCCCGCGACAAGCCGGTGTCGATCTATGAGGTCCATCTGGGCTCTTGGCGTCGCAAAGAGGGCGGCCGCCCGATTTCCTACAAGGAAGCCGCTGTCGAGCTTGTGGATTACGCCAAATATATGGGGTTCACCCATATCGAACTGATGCCGATCTCGGAATATCCCTTTGATGGCTCCTGGGGCTATCAACCGGTGGGCATGTATGCGCCGACCATCCGTTTTGGTCCGCCGCATGAGTTCCGCGATCTGATCGAGGCGGCCCATGACGCGGGCATCGGGGTGTTGATGGACTGGGTGCCGGGGCATTTCCCGACCGATGCCCATGGCTTGGCGAAATTCGACGGCACGCCGCTGTACGAACATGCCGATCCGCGCGAAGGTTTCCATCAGGACTGGAACACGCTGATCTACAATTACGGCCGCCATGAGGTCGAAAACTATCTGGTCAGCAATGCGCTGTATTGGATGGAAGAGTATCATGTCGACGGGCTGCGTGTGGATGCGGTGGCCTCGATGATCTATCGCGACTATTCGCGCGAAGATGGCCAGTGGATTCCCAACAAGGATGGCGGGCGCGAGAATTACGAAGCAATCCACATGCTGCAGCAGATGAACACGCTGAGCTATGGCGAGATGCCCGGGATCATCACCGTGGCCGAGGAAAGCACCGCCTACAGCGGGGTTTCTGCTCCGGTGGATGCCGGGGGCTTGGGCTTTGGCTACAAATGGAACATGGGCTGGATGAATGACACGCTGGATTACATCTCGCGTGAGCCGGTGCATCGAAAATATCATCACCACCAGATGACCTTTGGCCTGCACTATGCTTTTTCGGAGAATTTCATCCTACCGATCAGCCATGATGAGGTGGTGCATGGCAAAGGCTCGATGCTGAGCAAGATGCCTGGCAGCGAGTGGGAAAAATTCGCAAACCTGCGTGCCTATTATGGTTTTATGTGGGGCCATCCGGGTAAAAAGCTTTTGTTCATGGGGCAGGAGTTCGCCCAGTGGCAGGAATGGAACCATGAGGCCGAGGCGGACTGGTCCTGTCTGGTCTATCCGATGCATGAGGGTGTGCAGGCGCTGGTGCGCGACCTGAATGCGCTCTATGCCGCGACCCCGGCACTCTACGCCAAGGACTGTGATCCTGACGGGTTCCAGTGGATTGAGGCCAATGACGCAGACGCGTCGGTCTATGCCTGGATCCGGTGGGGCGCACCCGGGGACCCCGAGGTCGTGGTCGTGTGCAACTTTACCCCGATTGAGCGCAGCCGCTACAGTCTGGGCTTCCCGCAGGAGGGCGTCTGGAGAGAGGCGCTCAACTCAGATGCGGACTGCTATGGCGGCGGTGGCCGGGGCAACATGGGGCAGGTCGTTGCGGCAGGGCAGGACTGGCAGGGTCAGCCAGCCATGGCGGAGGTGACATTGCCGCCGCTTTCAACGCTTATTTTCATAAAGGATTGAGTTTCCGCTTCAGACAGAGGATGGGAACAGAAAGGTGGAGGATATGCCATATTCCAGAAACAGGCTCGCCAATCGCACCGTGGCCTTCGTTTTGGCCGGCGGGCGGGGATCGCGGCTGAAGGAATTGACCAACGCACGGGTGAAGCCGGCAGTCTATTTTGGCGGCAAAAACCGCATCATCGACTTTGCCCTCTCCAATGCGCTGAACTCCGGCATCCGCAAGATGGCGATTGCGACGCAGTATAAGGCGCATTCGCTGATCCGGCATATTCAGCGTGGCTGGACCTTCTTTCGGGCGGAACGCAACGAATTCCTCGACATTCTGCCCGCCTCCCAGCGCTATGAGGAAAGCACATGGTATCGCGGCACGGCGGATGCGGTGGCGCAGAACATCGACATTATCGACAGCTACAACGTCGATTACATCCTGATCCTTGCCGGGGATCATATCTACAAGATGGATTATGAAATCATGATCCAGCAGCATGTGGACACCAAGGCAGATGTCACTGTGGGCTGCCTGACGGTCGATCGCAAGCAGGCCTCTGCTTTCGGCGTGATGGCGGTGGATGAAAAGGACCGGATCACCTCGTTTCTGGAGAAACCCGCCGATCCGCCGGGCATTCCCGGTGATGAAAAACATGCACTGGCCTCGATGGGCATCTATGTGTTCAACTGGAAATTCCTGCGCGAGCGGCTGCTGGAAGATATGGAAGACCCTAAGTCTTCGCATGATTTCGGCAATGACCTGATCCCCGAGCTGGTGAAAAAGGGCAAGGCGCAGGCGCATCGTTTCACATCAAGCTGCGTGCGCGAACCCGGTGGCAGCGCCTACTGGCGCGACGTCGGCACGCTCGACGCCTATTGGAAGGCTAATATCGACCTGACCGACTTCACGCCGGAGCTGGATCTGTGGGATCGCAACTGGCCGATCTGGAGCTACAATGAAAACACGCCGCCGGCGAAATTCATCCACGACAGCCCGGATCGGCGCGGCTCTGCTGTCAGCTCCATGGTGTCCGGCGGGTGCATCATTTCGGGCACGGAAATCCGTGAATCGCTGTTATTCACCCATGTGCGCACCAATTCCTATGCGTCGCTGGAAGGCGCGGTGGTGCTGCCCTATGTGAATGTGGCGCGGCATGCGCGGTTGAAAAACGTGGTGATCGACCGCGGGGTACAGATCCCTGCCGGGCTGGTCGTCGGGGAAGACCCCGAGGTCGATGCAAAATGGTTCCGTGTTTCGGAAAACGGGATTACCCTGATCACTCAGAATATGCTGGATCGGAGGGCCGAAGGCTTATGACAAAAGTCCTGTCCATCACCTCGGAATGTGTGCCACTGGTCAAGACCGGGGGGCTGGCCGATGTGGCCGGGGCGCTTCCGGGGGCTCTGGCGCCTCTGGGGGTGGAAATGCGTACCCTGCTGCCGGGCTATCGTGCGGTGCTGGAGGCTCATCCTGAGGCGCCGACCGTCTTTGAGGTGTATGACCTGTTTGGCGGCTATGCTGCGATCCGGCGGGCCGCGCTGGGCGAGACGGTACTCTATATCCTTGATGCGCCGCATTTGTTCGATCGTGATGGATCGCTGTATTTCGGGCCGGATGGCTATGACTGGCCAGACAATCCCCAGCGCTTTGCGGCCCTGTCTCTGGCCGGGGCCATGATTGCCACTCATGGGATTGAGGACTGGTTCCCGCAGGTCCTGCATCTGCATGACTGGCAAAGCGGCCTGACCCCGGTCTATTTGCGTGAACTGGGCGCGGCGGAGCGGGTCAAAACCCTGATGACCATTCACAACATCGCCTTTCAGGGCTGCACCGGTGGCGACATGGTCGGTACCCTTGGGCTGCCGCCTCAGGGTTTTACCTCCAGCGGTTATGAGTATTGGGGCCAGATTTCCGCGCTCAAGGCAGGGATTGTCGGGGCGACCAAAGTGTCCACCGTCAGCCCGACCTATGCGCAGGAACTCATGACGCCGGATTTCGGCATGGGGATGGAAGGCATTCTGGCCGCCCGTGGCGCCGATTTCGTCGGAATTCTGAACGGGATCGACGAAACTGTCTGGAAGCCGAGCTACAAAGCCCCGCAGGGCAAGGCGAAATACACCAAGGCCCTGCGCGAAGAGTTGGGCCTGCCCGACAGCGATGGCCCGCTTTGTGTTGTGATCTCGCGGCTGACCGGCCAAAAGGGCTTTGATCTGCTACTCGAAGCACTGCCAAGCCTTTTGGAACAGGGCGGGCAGCTGGCGCTTTTGGGGTCGGGGGACAGCTGGTTTGAGGCCGCCTTTCGCGATGCCGCGCTGCGACATCCCGGTGTGGCCGTGCGCATCGGCTATGACGAAGCCTTTGCGCATCGCCTGATAGAGGGCGGCGAAGCCATTTTGGTGCCGTCACGCTTTGAACCCTGTGGGCTGACGCAGCTGTACGGGCTGCGCTACGGCACCTTGCCGCTTGTGTCGCTGACCGGCGGGCTGGCCGATACGGTGATCAATGCCAACCCGGCGGCGCTGGCGCGGGGCGTGGCCAATGGGCTGCAATTCCATCCGATCACGGCACAGGCCCTGTCGCAGTCCTTACGTCGGTTGTGCCGTCTCTATCGCCAGCCCGATGTCTGGCAGAAGATGATGCGCAACGCCATGGCACAGCCTGTCGGATGGGGCACCTCTGCCGCCGCCTATGCGGCGCTATTCGAAAATATGATCGAGGATCCGGACGACACCGGCCCAGACGTAGCCGGGGAGGTCACGGAAACCGAATGAGAGAATACGCGATCCTTGGCGGTCATGCAGCGCCACTTGGGGCCACCTTTGACGGAGAAGGGGTGAATTTCGCCGTCTTTTCCGAGCATGCGCGTCAGATCACGCTTTGCCTTTTTTCTGCCGATGGCAAAACCGAAACCCATCGTCTGGACCTGCCGGAACGTGACGGGGATGTCTGGCACGGCTATGTGCCGGGGCTGCGCCCGGGGCAAATGTACGGCCTGCGCGCCGATGGCCCCTATCAACCCGAAGCGGGGCATCGGTTCAACTACAACAAGCTGCTGATCGACCCCTATGCCAAGCGGCTGACCCGTCATCCCGACTGGCACGATGCGCTGATGGGGTATCGCGTCGGCTCGTCTCAGGGCGATTTGTCCTTTGACCGGCGCGACAGCGCAAAATACATGCCGCGCTCAGTCGTCGAAGACGTGCTGTTTGCCTGGGGGCAGGACCGCAACCCCCGTCATCGCACCTCTGAAACGATCATCTATGAGGCTCATGTCAAAGGGCTGACCCAGTTGCATCCTAAGGTTCAGCACCGGGGCAAGTTTCTGGGGCTGGCCTCGGATGCGATCCTTGAACATCTTGTCAAACTTGGTGTGACGGCGATCGAGCTGATGCCCGCGCAGGCCTTTCTCAACGACCGGTTTTTGATCGAAAAGGGGCTGAAAAACTACTGGGGCTACCAGACCATCGGCTTTTTCGCGCCCGACCCGCGCTATCTGGCATATGATCAGATAGCCGAGTTTCAGCATATGGTCGCCCGTCTGCATTCCGCCGGGATCGAAGTGATCATGGATGTGGTCTACAACCACACCGGCGAGGGCAATGAGATGGGGCCGACCCTGTCCTTTCGCGGGCTCGACAATTTGAGCTATTACCGGCTGGCCGACAATCGCCGCTATTACATCAACGACACTGGCACGGGGAACACGCTCAACATCGATCATCCGATGGTCTTGCGCATGGTTCTGGACAGCCTGCGCTACTGGGTCGAACATATGCATGTCGATGGCTTTCGGTTTGATCTGTGTACGACGCTGGGGCGGACGCCGACCGGCTTTGACCGCGGGGCCTCGTTCTTCGATGCGATCCGGCAGGATCCGGTGCTGACCAAGGTCAAGCTGATTGCCGAACCCTGGGACATCGGTCCGGGCGGCTATCGGGTCGGGGGCTTCCCGCCGCCGTTTCTGGAATGGAACGACAAGTTTCGCGACGGCATTCGCCGTTTCTGGCGGGGCGACGCGGGGCATGTGCCGGTGCTGGCCGACCGGCTGACCGGTTCGGCGCTGCAATTCGATCACTCCGGGCGCCCGGCCACGACATCGGTCAATTTCGTCACCGCCCATGACGGGTTCACGCTGATGGATGTGGTCAGCTACAGCACGAAACACAACCTCGACAACGGCGAAGACAACCGTGATGGCCATGGCGACAATGCCTCGGACAACATGGGGGTTGAGGGGCCGATCGACAATCCAGATATTCTGTCCGCTCGTGCGCAGCGCCGCCGCAACCTGCTGGCAACGCTGTTGTTTTCACAAGGCACACCGATGCTGCTGGCCGGGGATGAACTGGGCAACACGCAGCATGGCAACAACAATGCCTATTGCCAGGACAATGAAATCGGTTGGATCGACTGGTCAGCTGCGGATCCGGATTTTCTGGATTTCACCCGCCGTCTCGTGGCGTTTCGCAAAGAGCATCCAATCCTGCGCCAGAAGCGCTTTCTGCATTCGCGCGAACGTCTGGTGGATGGAATCGAAGACCTGTTCTGGTGGCGGCCCGACGGTGTGCTGATGCAGGACGGAGACTGGAACAGCCCCGAGATCAGGACGCTCTGTGCTGAAATGCGGATTGCGTCTGGCACGCCGCTCTATGCCCAACGCGAAGAGGCGCTGTTTCTGGTGTTCAACCGGGGCGGTACGATTGCCGTTCACCTGCCGCAGTGCAAAGAGGGGCAGCGCTGGCGGCTGTGGATCGATACAGGTCATCCGGACATCACTGGCGAGGTGGTCGACGGCCCCCTTGTTATGGCAGGGCCGGAAACGACGCTGGCGCTGGAACTGGAGACAATCGATGGCTGACGCACGTCTCGAACTGGCGCGCCAGCGCGGTATCCACATGGAGTATCATGATCAGATGGGCCTGCGCCATGAGACCACGGTGGAGACCGCCGTGGCGCTTCTGGCGGCTCTGGGGCTGGAGGCCGAGACAGAAGAGTCGGCCAGGGCGCATCTGGAGGCGGGGGACGATTGCCTGCCTTGGGATGTGGTCTGCGCGCGCGATACCGCGCCTTGGGTGGATATTGGCGATGCTGAATGGCAGCTGACGTTCGAGGATGGCACGACCTGTGAAGGACGTGGGGGGGACAGCCTGCCGGTTCTGCCTTTGGGCATTCACCGTCTCGTGGCCGGAGCGCGGCGGATCACGCTTCTGGCGGCCCCGCCGTCTTTGCCCTTGCCAGCGCGTTCCTGGGGGATGATTGCACCGCTCTACGGGCTTTCGGAGAAAGGGATTGGCAGCTATCGCGACCTCGCTGTTCTGGCCAAAGGGCTGGGCGCGCAGGGCGCCGCCTTTCTGGGGATGAACCCGGTGCATGCAGGCTTTCCCACTGTGCCGGGACATTTCAGTCCCTATTCGCCGTCCCACCGTCGGCGGCTGAATGTGTTGCATCTGTCGACGCCGACGGGCGGGTCGGGCGAGCTGATCAACTATGCGCAGGATACGCCAACACGCTTGGCGTCGCTGCGTCGCAGATATGACAAGGGCGGGCATCCTGACGCCTTCGCTGCCTATCTGGCGACCGAGGGCCGGGCACTGGAGACCTTTGGCCTGCATCAGGCGCTGGCGGAATGTCACGGGGCCTTTTGGTCGGATTGGCCGACAGAGCTGCAAGATCCCAACAGTGTCGCCGTCAAGGCGGCGCGGGCCGAGTTGGGCGAAGAGATCCGCTTTCATGCCTGGTTGCAGTGGCAGGCCGAAGAGGCGCTGGGCGCGGCGCAGAGCGCGGCGAAATCCGCCGGCATGGCCCATGGGCTCTATCTGGATCTGGCGGTGGGCACCCATCCCCATGGTGCGGAGACATGGGAAGACCGGGACAATTTTGCTTTTGGCGTGTCACTTGGCGCGCCGCCCGATGCCTTTGCTGCCGATGGGCAGAACTGGGGCTTGGCGCCGTTCAATCCGCGGGCGTTGCGCGATCATTCCTATGCGGCGCTGGCCGAGACATTTGCCCGCCAGCTGCGCTTTGCCGGGGCCTTGCGGATAGATCATATTCTGGGCTTTGAGCGCACATTCTGGGTGCCTCAGGATGCGCCGGGGTCCTATGTGCAGATGCCCCGCGATCCGATGCTGGCCGTGGCGCGGATCGAGGCCGCGCGGGCACAGGCGATCATCATCGGCGAAGATCTGGGCAATATCCCGGACGGGTTGCGCGATGCCCTTGGACAGTCCGGGGTGTTGGGCTGCCGGGTCGCGATGTTCGAGCGCTGGAACTGGGACGATCCTGATTTCAAATCCCCGGAGCACTATGATGAGGCGGCGATTGCCTCTTTCTCGACCCATGATCTGCCGACCTGGAAAGGATGGCGGCAGGGTGCAGACATCAGAGCGCGACAGGACGTCGGTGACATTGACCCGGACCAAAGCGACGCGGCCCAGGCGCATCGCAGCCGCGAAGTCGCGGCGATGGACCGGGTGATCCCGGATTCGGACAAGGATGCGCTGCACGGCTTTTTGGCCGCGACGCCGTCGCGTCTGGTCGCGGTTCAATCCGAGATCCTGCTGGACATGACCCGGCAACAGAATCTGCCGGGCACCACTACGGAATACCCGAACTGGCGCATCCGGCTGCCAGTGGATGCTGAGGCTCTGGCCTCTCACGAAGACCTCGTGCGCGTGGCTGAGATCATGCGCCAACACGACCGATAAGGAAGGACATTCTATGACCCGCCAAGTGATTGCCACCACAGCGATCGACGGCCAGAAGCCGGGAACCTCTGGCCTGCGCAAGAAAACACCGGTTTTCATGCAGCCGCACTATCTGGAAAATTTTGTTCAGTCGATTTTCAACGGCACCGGCGGGGCCGAGGGTAAGACCTATGTGCTTGGCGGTGACGGGCGCTATTTCAATGATCGCGCTGCGCAGGTGATTCTGCGGATGGCTGCGGCGAATGGCGCGCGCAAGGTCATCGTCGGGCAGGGGGCTTTGCTTTCGACGCCCGCAGCCTCGCATCTGATCCGCAAACGCGCCACCGATGGTGGCATCATCATGTCGGCGTCGCACAATCCCGGCGGCCCAGAAGAGGATTTCGGCGTCAAGTTCAACATGCCGAACGGCGGGTCTGCCCCGGAAAGCGTGACCACAAAAATCTATGAGCAAACCGCTAGCCTGACGGAATACGCGATCTATGAGGCGCAGGATGTGGACCTGTCGGTGATTGGTGTGACGCAACTGGGCGGTATGGAAATCGAAGTGGTCGACCCTGTGGCCGATTATGCTGCGCTGATGGAAGAGATCTTTGATTTCGACAAAATCCGCGCGCTGTTCGCTTCTGGTTTTACCCTGCGGTTTGACGCGATGCATGCGGTGACCGGCCCCTATGCCAAGGCCATTCTGGAAGACGCATTGGGGGCCGCCGAAGGATCGGTCATCAATGCTACGCCGTCGCCTGATTTCGGTGGTGGCCATCCCGACCCCAATCCGATCTGGGCCAAGCCGCTGATGGATCTGATGTTCTCAGCCGCGGCCCCCGATTTCGGAGCGGCGTCTGATGGTGATGGCGATCGCAACATGATCGTCGGGCGCAATGCCTATGTGACCCCTTCGGACAGTCTGGCGGTTCTGGCAGCCAACGCGACGCTGGTGCCAGCCTATCGTGACGGGCTGAAGGGGGTTGCGCGGTCGATGCCGACCTCTCAGGCGCTGGACCGCGTGGCCAGCAGACTTGGGATCGATTGTTATGAGACCCCCACGGGCTGGAAGTTCTTCGGCAATCTTCTGGACGCAGGGCGGGCAACGCTTTGCGGCGAAGAAAGCGCGGGCACAGGATCGGACCATGTGCGTGAAAAGGACGGTCTGTGGGCCGTGCTGTTTTGGCTCAATGTGCTGGCCGAGCGCCGCAATTCGGTGGCAGAAATCCTGGCCGATCACTGGTCGCGTTACGGTCGCAACTACTATTCGCGTCATGACTTCGAGGCCGTGGACAGTGATGCGGCGAATGGGCTGATGGCAGCGCTGCGTGCCAAGCTGTCGCACCTGCCCGGGCAGGTGATCGAAGGCATGCGCATTTCGGCGGCAGATGAGTTTGCCTATGACGATCCGGTGGACGGATCGCGTTCTGAAGGCCAGGGTATTCGCATCATGTTCGAGGATGGTGGGCGCATCGTGTTCCGCCTGTCGGGAACGGGCACGCAAGGCGCAACGCTGCGTGTCTATCTGGAACGTCTGGAAACCAAGGCAGCGGCGTTGCAGGACAATCCGCAAAACGCGCTCTCTGGTATCGTGGCCGCGGCTGAGACGCTTGCGGAAATCCGCAGCCGCACCGGGCGTCACGCTCCGGATGTCATCACCTGAATTCACAAGGCGCTGTCCTGTCCGGCAGCTCCGCTGACATAGAAAACCGGCCGGGAGATCGCTCTCCCGGCCGGTTTTGTTTGTGGCGTTTGTCAGTGCTGACCCGTTAGGCGGCCTTTTTGCGCACGAAGTAGCGCTGCACGATCACGAAGAACAGCGGGACAAAGATGATGCCCAGGACCGTCCCTGTGATGGTCCCGCCGAGTACGGCGGCCCCGACGGCCTGACGTCCGCCCGCACCGGCGCCGGTGGAGAGCACCAGCGGCAGCACCCCGAGCGAGAAGGCCATGGAGGTCATGATAATCGGGCGGAAACGCTGTTTGGCCGCCGTCAGGACGGCGTCAAACAATTCCTTGCCATGGTCCACCTGTTCGCGGGCAAATTCGACGATCAGGATGGCGTTTTTCCCGGTCAGACCGATCACGGTCAGCAAGCCCACTTGGAAGAATACACCGTTCTGAAAGCCAAAGTGCCACGCGGTGAACAGCGTCCCCAGGATACCGACGGGCATGGCGAGCATGACCGAGAAGGGGATCGCCCAGCTTTCGTAAAGCGCTGCCAGACAGAAGAAGATCGCAGCCAGCGACAGTGCAAACAGCATCGGCGCCTGCGAGCCGCTTTCACGCTCCTCCAGCGACAGACCGGTCCAGGCGATGTTATAGCCGCCGGGGATCTGAGCCACGAGGCGTTCGAGTTCCGCCATGGCTTCACCAGTGGACACGCCCGGCGCCGGGGAACCCTGGATCTGCATCGACGGCGTGCCGTTATAGCGGTTCAGGCCCTGCGGACCATAGACCCAACGCTCAGAGGTGAAGTTGGAGAAGGGCACCAGTTCACCGGCGGCGTTGCGCACCCGCCATTTCTGCAGGTCGGACGGGGTCGCGCGGCTGTCAGGTTCGCCCTGAACGTAGACGCGTTTGGTTCGGCCGTTGTCGTTGAAGTCGTTCACATAGCTGCCTGCCATCGCGATGGACAGTGTGTTGCCAACGACCGACGGAGACACCCCCATCGCCCCGGCCGCACGCCAGTCGATGTCCAGTTTGAACTGGGTGGCATCTTCCATACCGTTGGGACGCACAGAGGCGATCAGCGGGCTTTGCGTGGCCATGCCCAAAAGCATGTTACGCGCTTCCAGCAGCTGTTCATGTGTCTGCCCTGCCTGCGCCTGCAGGTAGAAGTCAAAGCCGGACACGTTGCCCAGTTCGATCACGGCGGGCGGCACAATGGGGAAGGCCAGGGCTTCCTTGATGCCCATCATCATCGGGTAGGCGCGACCGGCCAGCGCCTGCACGGATTGTGCCGGGCTTGGGCGTTCTTCCCAGTCCTTCATTCGGATAAAGGCAAGACCGTTGTTCTGGCCAGCGCCCGAGAAGGAGAAGCCGACGACGCTGAAGACAGAGTCGACGCTATCGCTTTCCGCGTTCATGAAATAGTCGCGGATCTGGTTGTTGGCTTTTTGGGTGTTTCCTACGGTGGAGCCGGACGGACCCTGCACCAGCGCCATCATGATGCCTTGGTCTTCATCCGGTAGGAAACCGGTCGGGGTCTGCATGAAAAGCCAGACAATGCCGCCGCCCATCAACAAATAGACGATCAGCATGCGCAGCGGGCGGCGGATTACGAAGTTCACCGTGCTGCCATAGCCGCCCGACAGCTTTTCAAAGGCTGTGTTGAACCAGCCGAAGGGGCCGCGATGGGTATGATGGGCGTCCTTGCCGCGCAGAATGGTCGCGCAGAGTGCCGGTGTCAGCGTCAGAGCCACCAGCACAGACAGCATCATGGCAGACACAATGGTGATCGAGAACTGACGATAGATGACGCCGGTGGAGCCGCCGAAGAAGGCCATCGGGATGAACACCGCCGACAGCACCAATGCGATCCCGATCAGCGCGCCAGTGATCTGGCCCATGGATTTGCGGGTCGCCTCACGCGGGGGCAGGCCCTCTTCTTCCATGATGCGTTCCACGTTTTCCACCACCACGATGGCGTCATCGACGAGCAGGCCGATCGCCAGAACCATGGCCAGCATGGTCAGCACGTTGATGGTAAAGCCGAAGGCGGCAAGGATTGCGAATGTCCCCAGAATAACCACCGGCACGGCCAGTGTGGGGATCAGCGTTGCGCGGATGTTTTGCAGGAACAGAAGCATCACGAAGAACACCAGGACGATGGCTTCCATCAGCGTTTTCTGAACTTCGTGGATCGAGATTTCGATGAACGGTGTGGTGTCATAGGGCACCACATAGGTCATACCCTCGGGGAAATACTGCGCGTAATCCTCGATCATCGCGCGCACACGCTTGGAAGTGTCGAGCGCGTTTGCACCGGGGGCGAGCTGAATGGCCATCCCCGAGGAGGGCTTGCCGTTGTATTCCGCGATGGCCTGATAGTTTTCCGCACCGACTTCCACGCGGGCGACATCGTCGAGCAGCACAAGGCCGCCGTCGGATTCAGAGCGCAGGATGATGTTGCGGAAATCATCCGGGGTCTCAAGCAGAGATTGCGCGGTGATCGTGGCGGTCAGCGCCTGCCCGTCGGGGGCCGGAAGGCTGCCGAAAGCCCCTGCGGAAATCTGCGCGTTCTGCGCCGAAACAGCCGAGACGACATCGGAAGGTGTCATGTCGAAGGCGGCGAGTTTCGACGGGTCGAGCCAGATACGCATCGCGTATTTTGCCCCGAACACCTGAGTGCCGCCGACGCCTTCGATCCGGCTGAACGCGTCCACCAGGTTCGAGTTCAGATAATCTGACAGGTCGGCCTGATCCATGCTGCCATCTTCGGAAATCACGCCGATCACCATCAGGAAGCCGGCAGAAGATTTCTGAACCGTGACCCCTTGGCGCTGCACCGCATCGGGCAGCAGGGCGGTCGCCTGTGACAGTTTGTTCTGCACCTGCACCTGCGCGATATCCGGGTCCGTGCCGGTCTCAAACGTCAGGGTAATCGAGGCCGAACCGGCGGATGTCGAGGAGGAGGACATATAGCGCATCCCGTCGAGCCCGGTCATCTGTTGTTCGATGATCTGGGTGACGGTATTGGCCACGGTTTCCGCCGAAGCCCCTGGGTAGGCGGCACGGATTGCAACTGACGGCGGTGCAATCTGCGGATACTGCGCGACCGGCAGCGTGAAGATCGACAACAGGCCGATCCCCATGATGAGAATGGAAATCACCCAGGCAAAAACCGGGCGGTCGATGAAAAAGCGAGCCATAAGAGGTCCTTTCGCCGATCAGTTATTCTGCCGGAGCAGCAGGGGCAGCCGCGTCCGCAGGCGCCTCTGCACCGCGTTCTTGCGGGGTCACGGTGGCGCCGACGCCGGTTTTCTGGGAGCCGGCAACGATCACGCGGTCACCAGTGCTGACACCGCCAGTGACGATCCAGCTGGCGCCCTGGTCGCTGACCACGTCGAGCATACGCTGTTCAACGACATTGTCGGCGTTGACGACCCAGACCATCGGGTTGCCGCGGCGGTCGCGGCTGACGGCTTCCTGAGGCACCAGCAGTGCGTCATGCACGATGCCTTGCGGCATTTGCACCTGCACATACATGCCGGGCAGCAGGAAGTGATCGGGATTCTCAAAGGCCAGTCGCAGGACGATGGTGCCTGTGTCTTCGTTGACATAGGGCTCTGCCGCCGCCAGTTCGCCCAGATATTCATAGGTCGAACCGTCGGACAGCTTCAGAGACACAGTTTCGCCGATGGTTTCCGAGAAGTTTTCCTCGCTGCCCTCGCGGCGCCAGCGCAGCATTTCGGCAGCGGCCTGGGTCACGTCGACATAGACCGGATCGATCGAGCGAATGGTGGTCAGAGGTGTGGCTTGCCCGGACGTGACGAGCGCCCCTTTGGTCACATCGCTGAAGCCGACGATGCCGGAAATGGGCGCGCGGATCGTAGTGCGGTCCAGATCGATGTTGGTCGCCAGAAGTTTGGCCTCGGCGACTTTCACGGCCGCTTCGGCAGAATCGCGGGCCGCTACGGCGATGTCGAGATTCTGCTGGGCGACAACATTGCGCGCGCGCAGTTGATCCTGACGTTCGAATTCGATTTCTGCCGATTTCAACGAGGCGCGTGCCTGCGCCAGGCTGGCTTCGGCGGCTGCCTTGGCCGCTTCGTAGGAGGCGGCGTCAATGACATAAAGCGGGTCGTTTTCACTGACTTCGCTGCCTTCATCGAACAGGCGTTGCTGAATGATGCCACCAACCTGCGGGCGGACCTCGGCGACAGCAGAAGCCGCAACACGTCCCGGCAGCGGGGCGCTCAGGGTGACGTCCTGTGCCTCCAGCGTCACCACGGTGACAGGCGAGGGCGGCGGGGCATCTTGCGCCAGCGCAGGGCCTGCGGCGATCAGCGACAGGGCGAGGGCGGGAACCGCCCGACGCAGTGGGTTGGTGAAGAGGCTGTGCATGAATGTCTCCGTAAGAACAACCCCGATCCGGAATGCGGGTCGGGGGGGAAGGCGTGGGGCGGTTGCCCGGCGGATTTCGGCTGTCTGCCTATCTCTGAATAGACGACTGCACTTGAATTTCGATTAAAGAAACCGGATAGTTTTGTAAAGCGCGGTGGCGGACAGCGGGCTGTGCATCGTTGCGCAAAGGCTATGAAAGAACGCATATGACGCAAAATCAGGCAAAAGGGCTAAGCTGCGGTTGCGGGCTGGGCGGCAGGCGTCGCGGTCGGCCTGTGCAGATGGACCTGCAAGCGCGTGAAGAGGCGATTCTCGATGCGGCAGCAGAGCTTTTGTCTGAAGGCAGTGTGGACACGCTGACCATGGCCGCCATTGCCAAGCGCGCGGGAATGTCCAAGCGTACGCTGTATGAGCATTTCGACAGCCGTGATGTTCTGATGGGGCAGGTGATCGCCCGGATCGGTGAGAGCATTTTTCGCCCTCTGAAAGAGTCAGAGACAGAGCTGCCCTTGCCGGAACGTCTCAAAGCCTTGTTGACGCTCAATCCGCCGCCCGGCACGCAGTCCGAGAAAATCGAGTTTCTGCGGACCATCATCGCCCGGGTTCAGGCCTACCCGCGACTGGCGCAGCAGATGTGCGAAAACGGACGCGGGCGGCTGCGGCGCAACCTGCAGGACGAGCTGGAGAAGGCCGTAGGTGACGGTGAGCTGGTTCTGAGCGAGGTGCAGATTTCGCTTGCGGCAGACATGTTGATTGGCATGGCCTTTTACGATCCGATTCCACAGCTTCTGGCCCCGGCTGAGCCACATCCGACAGAAGAGATGATCCGGTCTCGGCGGAATGTGGCGGTGGATCTGTTTCTCAGTGGATGCGCTGCGAAAAACTTGGGCATGCCTGCCGGAAAATAGGGCAATGCCTCCCGGTCACAGATCTGTCTGGCGATTTTGGCTCGGTGTCGGGCAGAAACGTCGGGTCTTTTCCGCACAGGTCTTTAATCTCGTTCTGATGGATGCAGGGGCCTGACCTCATGCAGCAGAAAATGGCAGAGATGATGAGCGGTTACCGATACACCCTAGATGGGGAGCAGTTCCATTTCACCTCGCTGGCAGATCTGCTGGCCAAAGCGACCCCGGCGCGCTCGGGCGATGCGCTGGCCGGGCTCTGTGCACAAAGCGATGTCGAACGTGTGGCCGCGCAGATGGCGCTGGCCGATCTGCCGTTGCGCGAATTTTTGCAAGAGCTCGTGGTCCCCTATGAAAGCGACGATGTCACCCGGCTGATTGTCGACCGCCACGACGCGGAGGCCTTTGCGCCGGTGGCGCATATGACGGTCGGGCAATTCCGGGATTGGCTCCTGTCGGATGCGGCGACAGCGCCCGTTCTGGCCGCGCTGGCCCCCGGTTTGATGCCGGAAATGGCTGCGGCAGTTTCCAAGATCATGCGTAATCGCGATCTGATTGCGGTGGCGCGCAAGATCCGGGTCGTCACCGCCTTTCGCAGCACTTTGGGACTGGAGGGGCGGATGGGTTCGCGCCTGCAGCCCAACCACCCTGCGGATGATCTGCGGGGGATCGCGGCCTCGACGCTTGACGGTCTGTGTTATGGCGTCGGGGACGCGGTCATCGGCATCAATCCCGCGACCGACAACATTCCCACCGCCATGTCGCTTTTGTCCATGCTGGATGATCTGCGTCAGCGCTACGACATCCCGACGCAAAGCTGCGTTCTGACCCATGTGACCAATTCAATCGAGATCATCGAACGCGGCGCGCCGCTGGATCTGGTGTTTCAGTCGGTCGCAGGCACGCAGGCGGCCAATGAAGGCTTCGGAGTGAGTCTGCCGATGCTGCAGGAGGCGCATGAGGCTGCGCAGTCGTTGGCCCGCGGCACGGTCGGGCAGAATGTCATGTATTTCGAAACCGGGCAGGGCGCGGCGCTGTCGGCAGATGCCCATCACGGGGTGGACCAGCAGACACTGGAGGCGCGCGCCTATGCCGTCTGCCGCGCTTATGATCCGCTGATCGTCAATACGGTGGTCGGCTTTATCGGCCCGGAGTATCTTTATGATGGCAAGGAAATCATTCGCGCCGGGCTCGAAGATCACTTCTGTGGCAAGCTTCTGGGGCTGCCGATGGGATGTGACGTCTGTTACACGAACCATGCTGAAGCCGATCAGAACGACATGGATGTGCTGATGACGCTTCTGGCCGATGCGCGCGCGCATTTCCTGATTGCCGTGCCCGGGGCCGATGACATCATGCTGAATTATCAAAGCCTTTCGTTCCACGACATTGCCTATCTGCGCAACAGCTTTGGTCTGAAGGCCGCACCGGAATTTGAAGCCTGGCTTGAGGCCATGGGGATGGTGTCCGACACGGGGCATCTTCTGGACAGCGCGGCGGGCGTGGCGCGACTTTTGGAGGCGGCGCAATGAGCGATCTGTCCAAGGACAAATGGGCCGCCTTACGGCAGGCCACGCCCGCACGCATCGCGCTGGGGCGCAGCGGGGCGGGCCTGCCGACAGACCGCAATCTGGAATTCCAGTTCGCCCATGCCCGGGCGCGCGACGCGGTGCATTCGACGCTGGATCTGGATGCGCTGGAGGCGGCACTGACCCCATTGGAGGTGATCCGTGTGGCGTCGCAGGCGGTGGATCGGGCCAGTTACCTGCGCCGTCCGGATCTGGGTCGTCGTCTGGCCGAGGGCGAGGCCGAGAAGCTGAACGCGCGTCCCGAATGCGATCTGGCGTTTGTCATTGCCGATGGTCTGTCTTCCGCTGCGGTGCAGGCCCATGCCGCGGCGGTCGTGCATCGGGCCGGCGCGCGGCTTGGGGATTTGCGGCTGGGGCCGGTGGTTCTGGCTCGGCAGGCGCGGGTTGCCATCGGCGATGAAATCGGTGCGGCACTGGGCGCGCGGTTGGTTGTTCTGCTGGTGGGCGAACGTCCGGGGCTGACTGTTGCCGACAGTCTTGGCGCCTATCTGACCTATGGTCCCAAGCCCGGTCGACGCGACAGCGAGCGCAACTGCCTGTCCAACATCCACGCACAGGGCGGCATGAGCTACGATCTGGCGGCAGAGAAAATCGCATGGCTCTCCCGCGCGGCGCTGAGGCTGGGGCTGAGCGGCACAGGGCTGAAGGAGGACAGCGGATCTCTGGCTGCGCAAGAGGTGCCGCCCATCGTGTCAGATGTTGATGATCCGCATTAGGTTTTGTCTTTAGTTGTTTGATGAAAAAAATGAAGCCCCGGCATTGAAGTCTCAATGCCGGGGCTTGATTTTGAGCTGTGCTGTTTGTCTCAGGCGGACGGGATCACGGTGGCCAGCGCGGTGTCGACGGCGCTGACGATCCGGTCGATATCGTCTTCTTTGGCGATCAAGGCGGGTGAGAAACACAAGGTGTTGTTGAAGCCCGGCAGAGACCGCATCGTGGCCCCGATGATCACGCCCTGCTTGTCGCATTCGCCGACCACGGCCTGGACCAGTTTCTCTGACAGCGGTTCCTTGCTGTCGCGGTCTGCGACCAGTTCCGCACCGCAGAACAGGCCCGCCCCGCGCACATCGCCGATCACCGCATGTTTGTCCATCAGCGCCGACAGACCGTCGCGCAGCCGGTTGCCCATGGCGGTGGTGTTGTCGAGCAGGTTTTCCTCTTCGAGGATCGCCATGTTTTCGATCGCTGCGGCGGGGCCTGCTGTGCAGCCGCCGAATGTGGAGATGTCACGGAAGTGGTTCAGCGGGTCGCCCGCATCGTCGCGGAACATGTCAAACACCTCTTCGGTGGTCACAAGGCAGGCGATGGCGGCATAGCCGGAGGCCACGCCTTTCGCCATGGTTACCATATCGGGTTTGATGCCGTAGTTCTGGTAGCCAAACCATGTGCCGGTCCGGCCCATGCCGCAGACCACCTCGTCGATGTGTAGCAGAATATCGTATTTTTTGCAGATCTCCTGCACTTTTTCCCAATAACCCGAAGGGGCCG
Source organism: uncultured Celeribacter sp. (assembly GCF_963675965.1). Taxonomy (NCBI): domain Bacteria; kingdom Pseudomonadati; phylum Pseudomonadota; class Alphaproteobacteria; order Rhodobacterales; family Roseobacteraceae; genus Celeribacter; species uncultured Celeribacter sp. Next base: position 3,557,917 of record NZ_OY780935.1, read on the forward strand.
GGATCACCCCGCCACCGGCGGTAACGGGTTCAAGGCAGAGCGCGCCGACCGTATCCGGACCTTCGCGCAGGATCACCTCTTCGATGGCTTCTGCCGCGCGTTCGCCGTAGTTTTCGACGTCCCATTGTTTGCGATACTCAAGGCAATGCGGCACCATGACAAAGCCCGGTGCAAAGGGACCGTATTGTTCGGCGCGCTGCTGCTGGCCGCAGGCCGAGAGCGTGCCGATGGTGGTGCCGTGATAGTCGCGGTCGCGGTAAAGGATTTTGTGCTTTTTGCCGCCGTAGCGTTTGTGCGCGATCTGGCGCACCATCTTGAAGCCCTTTTCATTGGCCTCAGACCCGGAATTGCAATAGTAGACGCGGCTCATGCCGGGCATCTTGGCAATCAACTGTTCGGAAAACAGCGCGCCAGGGATGGAGCCTGCGGATCCGGCGAAATAGTTCATCTTCAGCAATTGGTCGCGCACGGCATTGGCGATGCGTTCGCGGCCATAGCCGACGTTGACGGTCCAGACCCCGCCGGACACCGCATCCATGAATTCACGTCCGTTCTGGTCCCAAACCGACATGCCTTTGCCCTCGACGATGATCCGGGGATCGCGGCTGTCGAGCAGCTGGTGTTGAAACATGTGGTGCCAGATGTGGGCGCGGTCGGCGCCGACGACGGCAGAGAGGTCATTATCATACATGGCAGGAGACTCCGTAGTTCTTGAAAACAGCGTAACCACGGTTGGGTTCCCCTGAAATAGGGCCAGACAAAACGATTTGTAAGGCCAGGCGCGGGAAGGGCAAATTCGGGAGCCGCAACGAGGTGACGCTAGGTCCTGTATCTCTGGACTTACGGTTTTCAATTTCTGGCTCTATGCCGCGCAGCATTTTCGGGCAATGCAGGATGCATGAGCAAAATCGCATCCACATTCCCCGACCCGCAGGCCGTGATCGAGGCCTATCGCAACCTCAATCTGGTGGGCGGTGCCCGTGTGCCAGTGCTAAACGGCATGGACGTTCTGAATCCGGCAACGGCTGCTGTCTTGGGGCAGGCTGCGGCCTCGGGTCCGCAGGAAACCGACGCCGCCGTTCAGGCGGCCAAGGCAGCAGGCGCGGGCTGGGCCGCCATCCCTGCGCGCGAACGCGGCAAACGGGTCGCAGCCGCCGGGCGTGCGCTGGCGGAGAATTTCGAACTGATCGCGCAGGTGTTGGCGCGTGAAACCGGCAAGGCCATCCGCACGGAATGCCGCGGCGAGGTCAAGACCTCTGCCGATATTCTGGAATTCTTTGGGGGCCTGGGATCGGAACTGAAAGGCGAGACCATTCCCTTCAGTCCGCGAATGCTGACCATGACGACGCGCGAACCGCTGGGGGTGGTCGCGGCGATCGTGCCGTGGAACGTGCCGCTGGTTCTGATGATGCTCAAGATCGCGCCGGCGCTGGTCGCGGGCAATACGGTGGTGGTGAAAGCCTCTGAAGATGCGCCCTTTGCAACCTATCTTGCGGCTGAAATCGTGATGGAGCATCTGCCCGCAGGCGTGCTCAATGTCATCAACGGTGACGGGGCCAATTGCGGTGCGGCGCTGACCGCGCATCCGGATGTGGCCAAGATCACCTTTACCGGCTCGGAAGAGGTCGGTGAAATCGTCTACAAGGCCGGAGCGGAGCGCATTGTGCCGGTGTCTTTGGAACTGGGCGGCAAAAGCCCGATGATCGTCTGCGCCGATGCGGATCTGGGCAAGTCCATCGCCGGGGCCATTTCGGGGATGCGCTTCACCCGTCAGGGTCAAAGCTGTACCGCGTCATCGCGAATCTATGTGCATGAAAGCCTTTATGATAGCTTCGTCAGTACATTGCAGGGCGAACTTGAGAAACTTGTGATCGGCGATCCCTTGGATGAGGCCACCGATATTGGCACGATCATCAACAACAAACAGGCCGCTGTGGTCGCAGATTATGTGGCGCAGGCCGAGGCCACCTCAGGCGCGCGGGTGCTGCGCTGTGGCACTGTGCCAGAGGATGCTGCGCTGTCGCCGGATCTGTTCACCCTGCCGACGCTTCTGTTGGATCTGCCAGAGGATCACCCCTGTGTCTGCAACGAGATTTTCGGCCCGGTCGCGGTGATCCAGAAATGGTCCGATTATGAAGACGTGATCGCCAAGGCCAATGACAGCAAATACGGTCTGGCCGCGACGGTCTGGACGCAGGACCTTTCCGTGGCGCTTGATGCGACCTCGCGGCTGAACGCGGGCTATGTGCAGGTCAACCAGAACCTGACGATCCAACCGAATGTGTCCTACGGTGGCTTTGGCCGGTCGGGGCTGGGCAAAGAGGCCTCGCTGGAATCGATGCTGGCGCATTTCACCCGTTCGAAAACCATTGTGATCGCAATGGACTGAGCGGGCGGTCTCCGGTCCCTACAGGGTGGCGTCGATCGCCGCCCTGAGGCCCGCAATCCCCGGCGCGATTTTCGCCAGATCAATTGCGCCGAACCCCAGCCGGAGCCGGTTGCGCGGCGCGTCCGCGCGCAGGTAGTGCAGCGTGCCGTTTTCCACCAGAACGCCACGCGCTTCGGCGGCGTCCTTGACCGTTGCTGCATCCGCGCTCTCGGGCAGCGCCAGCCAGACGCCCGAGCCGCCGGTGGTCATGGTGACGTGGCAGTCCGGCAATTGCCGATCGATTTCGCGCAGCATGGCGCGCCATTTTTCGGCCATGGCGCGCCGGTGGCGCCGGATATGCGCATCGTAATGCCCCTCTGACAGAAACAGCGCCATCGCCCGTTGCGCAAGGGCCGAAGGGTGGCGATACATCAACCGCCGCAGGGCGCGCAGTTCGGCCACAACGGTGCGGTCGGCGGCGATAAAGCCCAGACGAATGCCCGGAAACAGCGGCTTGGTCAGCGATCCCACGTGGATCACCCGACCACAGGGATCAAGCGCCTTCAGCGTGGGGTGCTGTGCGCCGACGAAGTTCAGCTCATGCTCGTAATCGTCTTCCAAAATCAGAAAATCATGGACCGAGGCCGCTTCCAGCAGCGCCAACCGGCGTTCCATCGGCATGGTGACATTGGTCGGGGACTGATGGCCCGGGGTGACATAGACCAGATCCGCCCCGGCCAGCTCCGGGCCGGGCTTCAACCCGTTACGATCCACCGGTGAGGGGATGACAGTCGCGCCCTTGATGTCGAAGATATTGCGGGCATCGACATAGGCGGGATCTTCGATATGCACGGTTTTATCGGGGCTTACAAAGAGTTCCGCAATCATCCAAAGCGCGTTTTGCGCGCCCACGGTGATCAGAAGTTCGTCGGGTGCTGCGCGAAAGCCGCGCTGCGGCAGGATCCGGCGTGAAATCTGTTCCAGCAGCAATGGATCGTCGCTGTCGATCAGATCGTCTGCCCATGTGCCGACATGGCGTGAGGTGCCCGCACGCCGCAGGCAATCGCGCCAGCGTGCAACCGAGGTTTCGTCGCGGCCCACCTGCCCATAGAGAAATGGATAGGGAAACCGGCGCCAGTCGGCACGTTTGGTGATGTTGAACTGCTGGGAAAAGCGGCGCGTCACCAGCCGGTCGAAATCCGGGGCGACGGCAGTGCCAAGGTTGCGGCGCGGAGGAGCCACATCCAGCTTCTCGCGCACGAAGTTTTCGTCGATGAAATAGCCGCGCCGTGGTTTTGCGGTGATGAACCCATCTTGGTGCAGCCGGTCGTAGACGATGGAAATCGTGTTGCGTGACACGCCGAGCGCGGTGGCAAAGGCGCGTGAGGAGGGCAGTGGATCGACCGGCGACAGCGCGCCGTCGAGAATGGCCTGGATGAGGCGCTCCTGAATTTGATGCTGGAGCGAGGCGCTTTGATCAAAGGGCTGCTCGAAATAGCGTTCCAACATTGATGTGTCGCTTCCTTGTTTGCGGCGGTGGCGCAGAGATCGTTGCATCGCCTTGATCACGGGCCGCCCGCAACAAAGGCAAAGCCTTCTCACCTGTGCCACTCTATTGGGCAGCTTTTTGAAAGGACGAGGGGAAATACACTCTGGTCCTACAGTTTAGCAATACTGGCTCTAAGGTGGTTGGGAAAGGGCCTCTTAGCCTTTTCGCATGCGGTGCCGGGATGATCCCGCGCCGTGGGGTTCAGGAGCAAAATGGCGCCAAGCCATCCGGGCCTCACAAACCTTAGTTCACGGGGAGTGACATGACTAAAACGAAATCCACAATCTCTGGCGGCATCAAGCGTCGCGGCTTTCTGAAGGGCTCTGCCACGGTTCTGGGCGGTCTGGCCGCTCCGGCGCTGGTCAGCAAAGCAGCGCTGGCCTCTTCGGGCGAAATCAATGTGATGATGTGGTCCGATTACCTGCCGGAAAGCTTTGTGACAGCTTTTGAAGGGTCCACCGGCATCAAGCTGAACTTCACTGGCATTGGTTCCAACGAGGAGATTATCAACAAGCTCAAGGCGACCGCTGGCGAAGGCTTCGACATCGTGTCCCCGACGGTCAACCGCAACCTGCTGTGGGCGGAGCTGGATTTGCTGCAGCCTTTCGATATGACCAAAATCGCCATCGATAAGGTAAACCCGGCAATGGCGCTGGGGGAAAAGCACTGGAACTTTGGCGGCTGCTGCTGGGTGCCGCACATCTGGGGCACCGAAGGTGTGTCCTGGCGCACCGACATGTTCACCCCTGCCGGGGAATTCCCATCCTATTACGACATCTGGGACGATGCCAACGCAGGCAAGACCATGGGCCGCGGTCACTCCATGCTCTTGGGTCTGGGGCTTGGCATGGAACGCATCGGTCTGCTGGAGCCGGGGTCTGTCTGGGCGGCCTATGAGACACCGGAAAAAATGACCGAAGTCTGGACGAAGATCGTTGATCACGCCATTGAAAAGAAAGGTAATATCAAGCTAATCTGGAATGACGCGGATACGCAGAAAAACGGTCTTTTGAACGAAGGCGTCATCGTCGGTCAGACCTGGGACGGCCCGCCGATCGCGCTGAAAAACGAAGGCGAGCCGGTCATGTACCGCGCGCCGGTCGAAGGGGCCATGGCCTGGGTCGACGGGATGGCCATGCCGATCGGTGCCAAGAACATCGATCAGGTCTATGCCTTCATCGATGCCTGCTACAACCCGGAATGGGCCGGTGAGGCGATCAAGACCCACGGCTATAACTCGCCGGTTCTGGGCGCCGATGCCTATGGCGGTGAACTGTATGCCAAGAACTTTGCCGATGCCTATCCGGGCGACGCGCTGGCAAACCTGAACGCATGGCCGGCTGAGGCCCCGTGGTACACGGAAATGCGCACGGAATTCACCAACAAATTCCTGTCGGCCTAATCGGCCTTTTGGCCGCCCCATGCGTCTTGGCGTGGGGCGGTCTTTATTTCTTGGATCCAACGATAACAAGGCGACCCTATGCCAGATACCAGTCCCGACCGATCCGTCCTGCTTGATCACGTCTCGATCCGCTTCGGCAATTTCACCGCCGTGGACAATGCCAATCTCAAGATCAATTCCGGCGAATTCTTTTCCTTTCTCGGCCCCTCTGGCTGCGGCAAGACCACCATGCTGCGCTGCATTTCCGGCTTTTCCGAACCGACCGAGGGCCGGGTGCTGATTGGCGGCAAGGACATGGCCGGCGTCGGCCCGAACAAACGTCCCACCGCATTGATTTTTCAGCACCTTGCGCTGTTTCCGTTGATGTCCGTCGCCGAGAATATTGCCTTTCCGCTGGAGGTGCGCGGCGCCTCCAAAAAGGAACGTCGCAAGAAGGCCGACGAGCTGTTGGACATGATCGCTTTGCCGGGGATCGGCGACAAGAAGGTGTCGGAATTGTCCGGGGGACAAAAACAGCGGGTGGCCATCGCCCGTGCGCTGGCGGTTGAACCCGATATTCTGTTGCTCGACGAGCCGCTCTCGGCGCTCGATCTGAAACTGCGCCAGCATATGCGCACAGAATTGCGGGCAATTCAGCAGCAGGTGGGTGTGACCTTTATCTATATCACCCACGACCAGGGCGAGGCGCTGACCATGTCCGACCGTGTGGCGGTGATGAGCAAGGGCGTGATTGAACAGGTCGGCGCACCGGACCAGATCTACAACCGGCCCCGGTCGGCGTTTGTGGCCTCTTTCGTGGGCGAAAATAACGCTGTGGAAGGCATCATCAAGGGGCAGTCCGGTGACACGGCGGCGCTGGAAACGCCGATGGGCACCTTTGAGGCCCGTGTCGGTGGCGGGCGCAAATACAAGTCGGGTGACAAGGCGCTGTTGTTTATTCGCCCCGAGCAGCTTGTGCCGGGTGGTGGGGAAAACGCCTTTGAGGCGACACTGAGCCGTCAGGAGTTCGAAGGCGCAACCAACCACGTCTTTGCCCGCGCGGGAGAGACGGAGCTGCGCATGTCCATGGTCAATGCCGGTCTGGCGGGCAGCCTGCCCAGTACCGGTGAGACGCTGAGCCTCGGGTTCCAGCCGATGAACGCGACCATTCTGCCGCTCGGACATATGGCGAGCGAAGCATGAAACAGTTGAAATCCGCATATACCGCATTGGCTGCGCGTCATGGCATGGGGGCGGCTCTGTTCGTCGCGATTGCCGTGACCCTTTGGGTCGTGGTGTTCATCACCCTGCCGCAGCTGTCCATGCTCGACTATTCCTTCCGGTTCAATCTGCCTGCCGATCAATTGGGCACCGAGGCTGATCACTATACGCTGGAACAGTATCGCAGCTTTTTCTTCAACACGGATGGATCGTTCAATTCGCTCGACATCATGATTTTGGTGCGCACGCTTGTGGCCGCCGTGATCGTGACCGCGATTGACGTGATGATCTGCTATCCCATCGCCTATATTCTGGCCCATGGTGCCAAGGGCGTGGCCGCACGGCTGATGGTGATCGGTCTAATCATTCCCTACTGGATCAATGAAATCCTGCGCGCCTTTGCCTTTCGCGTGCTGTTCGGCGCCACGGGGGTGTTGAATTCGCTTGGTATGCAAATGGGGCTTTGGGATGTGCCGGTGGATTTTATCCGGGCCGATGTCGCGCTCTATTGCGGGCTGGCCTATGCCTATATCCTGCTGATGATTTTTCCGATGTACAACGCCATCGAAGCGCTGGACCACACTCAGGTCGAGGCCGCGCGCGATATGGGCGCGCCGCTGTGGCGGGTGCATTGGCGGGTGGTTCTGCCGGTCGCAAAGCCGGGCATCGTTTCGGGCGCCACAATGGTCTTTATGCTGACAGCCGGGGCGCTGGCCGCTCCGCAGATTCTGGGCGGACCTTCCAGCCTGTGGTTCACGCAGGTGATCTACCAGTGGTTTAATGAATCCTCGAACTGGCCACGGGGGTCGGCCTATGCCGTCGTGCTGCTGGTGACCTGTATTTCCTTCGTCCTTCTGATGATGCGGGTGTTCAAGGTCTCTGTTGGGGAGATCGGCAAATGATGTCACGTTCGACTTTTTTCGGCGGCGCTTATGCCATCGCCTTTTTCAGCTTCCTGTTCGGGCCGCTGATCATCATGACGATCACCGCGTTCAACTCTTCGCGCTTTCCACGGGTGATGCCCTGGGAATGCTTCACCACCAATTGGTTTTCGGAGCTGTTCGGCAATGCCCGATTGATGGATGGTTTGCTGAACTCCGTCATCATCGGGGTGGGGGTCGTCGCGCTGGCTGTGCCGATCGGACTGGCCGGGGCGCTGGCGCTCTCTGAACTGCCGTCCAAACTGCGGGCGACGCTGTACACGGTGCTGATCCTGCCGATCCTGATTCCCGGTGTTGTTCTCGGGATTTCGACAATCGTGCTTTGGGGGCAGATTTCACGCGGGTTTGGCGGATCGCTGCTCTACAACGGGTATTTCCTGACCATTGTGGGCCAGATCACCTTTGTCTCGGCCTATGCGATGCTGGTGTTCATCGCGCGGCTGCAGCGTTTCGACGCGACGCAGACCGAGGCAGCGCTGGATCTTGGCGCCACCCCGGGGCAGGCGTTTCGCAAGATCCTCTTGCCCTTCATGGCTCCGGCCATCGGCTCCGCAGCTTTCATCACGCTTCTGGCGTCTTTTGAGAACTACAACACGACGGTGTTCACGGTTCTCTCTGAAAGCACCTTTACCACGGCACTGGCCTCAAAGGTGCGGCATGGCACCGATCCGTCGCTGTCGGCACTGGCGGTGATCATCATCACGATCACGCTTGTCGGTGCGCTGACCAACGAAGCCTATCAGCGCCGCAAGGAGGCGGAGAACGGTGGAAAGGCGTCGCGTTCGCCGCTTTATGCCAACCCGATCACGCGGGCTCTGACCCACCCCGGTGTCGTCTTTGCGATCCTCGTGGTGGTCGTTGGCGGCATCAGCTACGCCGGGTCCAAGCAGGACAGTTCGGTCTGTGAGGCGGCCGTGCTGCAGGAAAAACTCGATCGTCAGGAAGCCCTGCGCGCGGCGCAGCGTGAAAAGATCGAAGCCCAGCAGCAGGACAGCCAGCAGCAGGGGACGTTGCCGCGGTCAAACTCGGCCTTTGGCGGGGCCTTCGGGGGGCTGGCGCCTTCGGCAGGGGACGCATCAGACGCCGGGGACGCCGCACCGAAAGTGGAAAGCCCCTCGGCCTTTGGTGGGGCCTTCGGAGGCATCGCGCCACCGCAACCGGCTGAGTGATGGGACTAAACAAGAAAAGGGGGCCAGATCGGCCCCCTTTTTTCATTGTGTCACGCGGAGCTACGCGCGGCATCCTTCACAGGCCCACCGCGACTGTGTCCGGATCATTCGGGGATGGTGCGCGCGTAGCCGTCGGTCGGCAGATCGCGAAAGTCCCGCAGCATCTCGATGAAACCAGCCACCTGATGTTCGCAGGTCGCTTTGCCTTTTTCGACGGTGGCCAGATGAGCCTCGCCCACGGCCCCTACGGGGTTCAGATCCTTGGACACCCATGCAAGGTTTACCGGACCGGTCGGCGGCAGCGGAGCGGTTTCAGCCGAAGACCGGAAATCCTTGGCCTGAGACATATCCACCAGATGCGGTTTGAAATGCAGCATCAGCGAGGTTTCCAGATCGCCGGCATGGATGCCATAGGTGCTTTCCTGTGCGGAATACATGCCTTCGGGCTTGCCGAAATTGCCCCATTGGCATTTCACAACCATCATACCTGCCTGCACCCGCAATTCGCGGCCCAGAATGGAAATCAGATCAAGGTTGCCACCATGGGAATTGACTATGACCATTTTCTTCAGTCCGGCACGCGCCACCGAGAGACCGATCTCGGTCCAGGCCTCCAGCGCTGTTTTGGCGGTGTAGGTCAGCGTGCCCTTGGCGTGGATATGTTCGTTGGACTTGCCGACGCTTTCCACCGGCAGGATCAGAATGTCCAGATCGTCGGGGCAGGTGGCTCGCAGCTGATCCAGCATGCCTTCGTTGATGTATTTGTCCACACCGACGGGCAGGTGCGGGCCATGCTGTTCCACCGCCGCAGTTGGCAGGATCACGATGGTCTTTTCGGGGTCGAAGTCGGCAAATTCCGTGGTGCGGAAATCAGCCCAGTCGAAACGTCTCATTGAACTTCCTTTGGTGTATAGGTCGCATCCAGTCGCGACCTTAGATAATCCGCGCCGGTGACGGCGGGGTATTTGGCCTCGCCCGTGCCCGGCAGCGCAGCAATCACGCTTTCGGGGTTGGGGTCGAGGAAAAACGCAATCGAGCGCCGGGGCGCCTTGGGCGGCAGCACGCGATGCGGTGTCGAAATATAGATGTCATTGGTCCAGCGCATCATGCAGTCGCCGATATTGACCACAAAGGCGCCGGGAACATGGGGGACATCCACCCAGTCCTTGCCGAGGCTTTTGTTGCGCGGGCGCACTTGCAGCCCGCCAACGCCATCCGTCAGCAACATGGTGACGGAGCCGTAATCGGTATGTGCCCCCGCACCGATGCCCGCGCCATCCTCTGAGGCCGGGTAGCTCAGCACCCGCAGCGTGGCCAGAGGTGCTGTGAAATGCGGATCGAAATAGCCCTCGGGCAGGCCGAGATCGCGCTCAAAGGCGCGGTGCAGCGCCACTGAGAGGTCCCAGACCGCGTCGTAATAGCGTAGCATCGTGTCGCGAAAACCGTCGATCTCGGGCCATGTGTTGACGCCACGAAATGGCTCCTTGGCCAGAACCCGCGGATCATCGGGACTGAGTTCCAGCCCGATGTTGAAGGCTTCCTTGCGGTCCATCAGGCCCGAGGTTTCGTCCAGAGATTCCGATCCCTCACAGGCCCACCCGCGATCATAGGGATTGTCGCGGATGTCGAAGGCGCTTTTGACCTCATGCGGCAGGGCGAAAAAGGCATCGCCCTTGGCAAAGACATCTGAAATCAGCGCCTCGGATACGCCATGGCCGGTCAACAGGAAAAAACCTGTCTTGCGGCAGGCCTCGGAGAGATCGCGCACGAAACCGTCGGGATCGGAACCTGAGGCAAAGCGTTGCCAGTTAAGGATCGGGAAGTCCATTCAGCCCTCCTTGGGGGTAGGTGCCGCGATCAGCTTGTCGAGGCGCTTTTTCACAACGCTAAGGTGCTTGGCACGGCTTTCAGGGGTGGAGCTGTCCATCAGGAAATGCGCGGCAAAGGCTGTTTTGCAGCGTTTCGCCAGAATGATGCGCAGGCCGCGCATCAGGGTGCGCTTGCCCGGCGCACCGACCATAAAGGTCAGCCAGCGTGATGCGCCGCAGGTGGTAAACACCCCCAGTTTGGTGATGTGGGTCAGCCCGGGCTTGATGTCGTCGCCCTCTTTCTTGGGCATGATGAAGGCCACATCGGGCACCATGACACGATCCAGCCAGCCCTTGAGCATGGCCGGCAGGCCGTACCACCAAGTCGGGTAGACAAAGATCAGGCTGTCGCACCATTCCAGATCCTGACAGTCCTGTTCCACAGGCGCCCGGTTTTCCGGCACGTTTTCATAGATCTCATGTTCATAGGCGGTCAGCATGGGGCTGAAGCCTTCGGCATAGAGATCACGCAGGCGATATTCGACCCCTGCAGCCTCCAGCCGTTCGACAACAAGGTCCTTGATTCCGCAGTTGAACGACGTGTCCCGCGGGTGACAGTAGATAACCAAGGCGCGCTTCATCAGAACGCCTCCATCTCGCGGCGCACCCGCTCCAGATGCGCTTTCAGCTTGGGCTCGGTGTTGCGGTTCATGTCATAGAGCGCCACGTATTTCTTTTTCGGCTGGCCACAGGCGTACCAGATATGACGCGTCACGCATTTGCGTGGTGGATCGCCGGTCAGGAACGCCCGCATGCGGTTGCCCCCGTAGGTGCAGCAGGCTGCCAGCTTCTTGATGTTGGTCAGCCCCGGACGCACCTTGCCATCGACCAGCTTGAAGCTGATGCCCGGCAGGAAGACGCGGTCCAGAAAGCCCTTGAGGATGGCGGGGTAGCCGAAATTCCAGACCGGGAAACACATGACCAGCGCATCGGCAGCCTGAACCCGCTCGACATAGGAGCGAACGGGTTCGATGTTTGCAGGTTCGTCATGGTAGCCGCGCCGTTCGGCCTCAGTCAGGACGGGGTAGAACCCTTCCTTGTTGAGGTCGCAATCATCGACGTCCCATCCGGATTTGGTGAGCGTGTCCACGACCACCTCATGCACCGCAGCGTTGAAGCTTTCGGGGCACGGGTGGGCGAAGAGCACAAGCACGCGCCCTTTGGAGGTCGTCATTCCGCCGCCTCCGGTTTGGGCCGGATGCCTTCATAGGAATACATGTCGGCATAGTCGAAGTCCGGCTTGTCCCAGGAAATCATCTTGCCCGGGTTCAGCAGGCCCTTGGGGTCCGCCTGACGTTTGAAGTCAAGCTGACGCTGGTCGGTAGACTGACGTCCGCCTTCTTCCAGCGTGTAGCGGTGCGGGTTGAAGATCATGCAGTCCATGGCTTCGTGATCAGCCACCAGTTTGTCGAGCTGGGCCTTGTCTTTCGGGAAGACGATCGGCAGACCGGCAAAGGACAGCCCCGCGCCTTCGCGCATGACTTCGAGGTGCATGTAGAGATCATCCTTAAAGGTCTCATAGGCCTTCATGATTTTCTCGATGTCGTCGCCATAGCGAACCTGAAGATAGGTCAGGTCTTTTTCGAACTTCAGCGCGCGCAGCGTGGTGTGGTTCCAGCCGTATTCGAACACCGGCCCGGGGTGACGGTCCCATTGCACGTCATCGGAGCGATAGATCACTTCGCCACCTTCGAACCGCTCCAGCAGGGTTTTGAACCCGTCCATGGATTGCGGAGCCACCATGACGCCGCAGAGGTGATCGTTCTCGGTGACATGGGCCTTAACGCGTTGGAAATACTTATGCGCGATCGGGGCCGCATAGACCGAAGCCAGTTTGATCAGGATGCCCGGCTCAGCCGCGAGTGCACCGGCGAATTCGGTGGCGGCGCGGAAGCTGTCAAAGCGCACGAACATATCGACCCAGTCGTAGGCCGGGGCGAGCGGCATTTCGAGTTCGGTGATGATGCCGTTGGTGCCATAGGCGTGGGACACGCGGTGCAGTTCCTCACCTGTGAATTCCAGTACCCGCGGCTCGGCTTCCATGGTCACGACGCGCAGGCGGTTGATATTGCCCAGATCGCGCAGCGCGCCCCAGTTGGCTGACCCGACCCCGCCGGAGCCACCTGCGACAAAGCCGCCAAGGGTGGCTTGCGACGCGGTTGAGGGGATCATGCGCAGTTCCTGACCGCTTTCGGCCTTGAGTTGTGCGTCCAGCTCTTTGACGATGATGCCGGGTTCGGCAACCACATAACCCTGACCGATCTCTTTGATCTTGTTCATCTGGGTGGTGTGGATGATGCAGCCCCCGGCCAGCGGCATGGCCTGACCGTAGTTGCCGGTGCCGCCGCCGCGCATGGTGACGGGCACGTCATGTTTGTAGCATACCTTGAGGACTTCGATGATTTCCTCTTCGGATTTCGGGTTCACCACGAAATCGGCTTCGAGGTGGTCCATGGCCTCTTTCAGAACCGGGGAGTACCAGAAGAAGTCCCGGCTTTTGTTGCGAATGGTGGTCGGGCTCTCATCGAGTTCAAGATGAGAGAGTTCGGCTTTGGCCGCAGCGATATTTTGTTTCATGTCTTAGCTCACGATGTGATCAAGTTCAGCATAGGAAGGCAGCGTGCGATCGATGGGATCTCCGTCCCGTAGTACGATCCGGTCTGCTTGAGGCCGGGCGAAAAGTTCCGTCCAGCTGCGTGCGTTACAAATGACGAGATCGGCAGGTGCCCCATCCGTCAAATTCGGAATGTCGAACCCGCAGGCTTTCGCCGGGTTCGTCAAAAAGGCCTGAACCCAGGGGTAATCCGTGTGGTCCAGATGGCAGATGCGGGTGGCTTCGCGCATCACTTCGATCATATCGAGATCGCCATAGGCGTAGAACGGATCGCGGGTGTTGTCCGACGCAAAGGAGACATTCACGCCTGCGTCCTTGAGTTCATGCGCCATGGTGACGCCCCGCCAGCGCGGTGTGCGACCCTTGTAGCGGTCCTGCAGATACATGTTGCACATGGGCAGGGACACGACGTTGAGGCCTGCCTTGGCCACCAGTGCGATGATCTCAGCGGCGACGGCATCGGTCATGACCGAGATCGAACAGCAATGGCCCACGGTCACATTGTTCTTGAAGCCAAGCTCCAGAACGGTTTCCGCGATGGTGCGCAGCGTGTCCGAGGTCGGATCGTCGGTTTCATCGACGTGGAAATCCACATCCAGATCGTAAAGCATCGCGAAATGGAAGAAATCCAGCAGGCGCTCTTTCAGATCGGGCACCGGATAGGTGACCGCGCCCAGAACGTTGCCGCTGTCAGCCACAATTTTCGCGATGGTTGCGAAATCGCCTTCGTCTTTAAAGATCCGGTCGATCGACACCAGACAGGAAGCCTGCAGGTCGACTTTGCCGCGCCATTTGTCCTGCATCCTGGCGATCACGCCAAAGGAGGAGGGCGCAAGATCGTCAAGACTGTCGATATGCGTGCGAATGGCCTTGGTGCCATGGGCATAGGCGCAGCGCAGGGCAAAATCCATACGCGCTTCGACATCGGGGGCGGACCAGTTGGCGTGGTCTTCCTTGACTGTGGTCAAGGCCCCCATGAAGGTGCCGTCCGGGTTCGACGCGCGCGGCCAGATGTGACCTTTGTCGAGGTGGGTGTGCATGTCCACAAAAGCGGGAAAGACCATAGCGCCTTTCATATCGATCACGGTTTCGGCTGTAGAAACGCCAGCGTCCGTTTGCGTGATCTTACCGTCTTTAATGGTGAGGGTGGTCTTGGTGAGGTCCCCGTCTTGACCGATGAGACAAGAGGGGACAGTGACATTTTGAAGTGTCTTCGCGCCGCTGGGCAGAACGCAAAACTCCATTAATTCTCCCGTTTAATCGCGCTCTCATGCCATTTGTGAAGCAGAAGGTGGCTGAGAAGCGAGGCTGCAGTAAAGATCACCACCCCTGTGGCGGCAATCAGAAGTAGGGCCGCGAACATACGCGGAATATTCAGGCGGTAACCCGCTTCGAGGATGCGGAAGGCAAGGCCGGATCCGATCCCGCCGGTGCCGGCCACGTATTCGGCGACAACAGCACCGATCAGGGACAGGCCGCCTGCAATGCGCAGGCCCCCGAGAAAATACGGCAGGGCGGTCGGCAGTTGCAAGTAGCGCAGGCGCTGCCAGCGTGTCGCACCGTAGATTTTGTAGAGGTCACGCAGGTTGTGATCGGTCGAATTCAGCCCCAGCGTGGTGTTGGACAGGATCGGGAAGAAGGCCACGATCCAGGCACAGAGCAGCAGACCTGCCAGACGGTTTTCAACATAGATGAAAATCAGCGGCGCGATCGAAACGATCGGGGTCACCTGCAGGATCACGGCAAAGGGGTAAAAGGACATCTCGAAAAAGCGGCTCTGGGTGAACAGCACCGCCAGACCGACGCCCCCGATGACCGCCACGGCAAGCGCCATCACGGTGATTTTCAAGGTAACGATCAGAGAAGCGAACAGGATGCCCCAGTCCGCGATCAGAGTCTCCAATACCAGCCCTGGACGCGGAAGGATGTAATGCGGGATTTCGTTGATCACCACGACGCGGTCCCACAGGAACAGGGCGAGGGCCAGAACGATGACGGGCAGAACCCATTTGCCGATCTTTTCACGCCGGGCCGCGCGGGCATAGCGCAGCTCCTCTTCGTCCACGATGGGGGCGGTGTTGATGTCTGTCGTGCTCATGCCGAAGCCCTTTCACCATGTTCGTTCATTGCGTTGTGCAGCGCATCTGAGGCTTTGCGGCACAGGTCTGCATACTCTGCGGAGGTGCGGAATTCTTCGGTCCGCGGGTAGGGCGCGTCGACATTCACCTCAGAAGAAACCCGACCGGGCCGGGCCGCCATCACCACGATGCGGTCAGACAGGAAGACCGATTCAAAGACCGAGTGGGTGACGAAGATGACGGTGCATTTCAGCTTGTCGCGCAGCGCCAGCAGGTCGTTGTTCAGCTTGTGGCGGGTGATTTCGTCGAGCGCAGCAAAGGGTTCGTCCATCAGGATCAGGCGCGGTTCGGTGACCAGCGCCCGGGCGATGGAGACGCGCATTTTCATGCCGCCGGACAATTCGCGCGGATATGACCGTTGGAACTTTTCCAGGCCGACCATATTGAGCGCCCACATGATTTCGTCCTGCACATCCGACAGGGATTTGCCGCGCAGGCGGAAGGGCAGCCAGACGTTTTGTTCGACCGTCGCCCAAGGCATCAGGGTGGGTTCCTGAAAGACCACACCCAGATCGCCCGCGTCCTGACCGCCTTCCCAGGTGATCTGCCCTGAGGTGGGGCGCATCAGGCCTGAAATCAGGCGCAACGCGGTGGATTTGCCGCAGCCCGACGGGCCGAGCAGAGAAATGAAGTCACCTTGGTTCACCGTCAGGTTCATATCCTTCAGGGCGACGACATTGCCGTTGAAAACTTTGTCCACATTGGACATTTCGAGCAGCTTTTCGCGCTGCCCCAGCGGTGGAATAGTGGATGGAAGCGACTGAGTCATTGTGGGGTCGTCCTGATTTGGTTCCGTGTCATTTTTCGCTCGCTTCCATCCATGTCTTATTCTTGTGTCTGCGCGGCCTTATTCGCCCAGAAGTTCTTTCTTTTTCTCAAGCGCCACACCGGTGTTGGAGAACTCCGTGGTGAAGGCGGTCGAGACGTCCAGCCCCTCGGGCACAACGCCAGCTGTGACCATCTTTTCATAGAATTCTTCGATGACCTCTGGGTCCATTGCGCCGATGCCATGCTCCAGCGAATAGCCGCTGTCGACGATACCGTACTCCTTGAGCTGGGAGATCGAGAAGGCGATCTGCTCGTCGCTCATGTCAGCATTGGCGGCCTGGATCATCTCGTTGGCCGGAGCCGGATCGCCATAGAGGTAGTCGGCCCAGCCGATGGAGGACGCGTCAACGAAACACTGCACCACTTCGGGGGTTTCTTCGATGGTGCTGTCCATGGTTTCAACAAGGGTCGCATAGGTTGAGAAACCGTCATCGCCCAGAACCCAGATATCGGGCTTGAAGCCGCCTTCGCGCTCAACGGCGAAAGGCTCAGAGGTGATGTAGCCCTGCTGTGCGGACATCTCGTCGGCGATGAAGGGGGCGGGGTTGAACGTGTAGGGGACACGCTTGCCAGCATCAAAACCGAAGGTGGTGATCATCCACTGATAATAGGACTGGAAGCCCGCATCGCCGAGGATCATCTTGGAGACGTTCTTGAGATCTTCGAAAGAGGAGAACTTGCCCGGGTGGGTCATCAGAACTTGCGGCTCTTTCTGGAAGTGAGCGGCAACAACTTTGACCGGGATGCCCTGATCAATGGAGTTGAACGGCAGCAGCAGGTTGCCGGCCATGTTGAAGTCGATCTTACCGGCCATCAGCATGGCGCGGTTGTTCACCTGCGGGCCCCCGGGGACAATTTCGACGTCAATGCCGCAATCATTGTAGTAGCCTTTGGCGACAGCTTGGTAGTAGCCGCCGTGTTCAGCCTGGGGCAGCCAGTTGGTGCCGAATTTGACCGGGGTCAGGTCGGCTGCCATTGCGGCCGTGGAAGTGGTCGCGGCAAGGACAAGCCCCGCGAGAACGCGTGTCGTGATCATGTAAATTCTCCGTGGGTGAAATTCCGGAGACCACCCTAACTAAATACGACGGGGGGAATGGTAGGGGGAGTGGCAAGGTTTCTGGGGAGAATGCGAAAAAGATTAAAAAGTATGCATAATAATTTACGGTTGGTCAATTTTGTGGCGCAGGATATGTTTTTTGGATGCGCCATTGTACACAATCCGGGCGTTTCCTGTGGTGATCTGTCATGGAATCCGGGGTAAACGAATCTAGAATCCGGACCGAGATCGATGAAAAAATCCCTGACCCCCACGAGCATCGCCGCGCCCTTTGGCGCCTATTCGCACGGCATCGACAGCGGCCCGGCCAGCCGGGTGATCGTGACCTCTGGACAGCTGGGGTTGGCTCCCGACGGAAGCTGCCCGGAAGGTGTGAAAGCTCAAGCAGAACAGTGCTTTTCCAATATTGACGCGATTCTCAAAGAGGCCGGTGCGACGCGCAGTGACGTGGTGCGCATTGCCGGTTTCGTCACCCGTCGTGAAGACTTTGGCCCCTATATGGAGGTGCGAGATGCCTGGCTGTCGGAGGTGGCCGTCAAGCCCGCGTCAACCCTGATCATCGTCACGGGGTTTACCCGTGAAGAGTTCAAGGTGGAGGTCGAAGTGACCGCCGTGTCCTCCAAGTGAATATATCTGTCTATTTTGGTTAATTTTTGGGCGTGATTGCCTTCATTGGGTTGGCAAACGGGGGTGACCAGGCCCGTTTGCCGGACCGATCGATGATCGTGACCCGCAACCAAGGGCTCTGTGCCATGCCAAAGAGCGACAGTTGTGCTGAGGTCTGGCTGTCGCCATAACTGCCGCTTGTCGTGCAGCCCTGGCCCTGAACCACGATGGCCTGAACCGCTGAACAGCTGACCTGCAGCGCGTCGTCATTCAGGCGGATGTCATGGAACTCCGGCCCCTGAGAGCTGTAAAATGCCCCGGCCTTGAGCGCGTCAAGAAGCGCCTCGGGACAAAGTGTTTCTGCCTTGACCATGACCCAGCCGCCAAAGGCGTCGGGCCCGTGGAAATGCGCGTCATCCGTGGCCACCAGCGTCAGGTGGCGCCCCTCGGACAGCAGCAGATCGGCGCAGGCCATGCCTTCACCACGATCGCAGCCCACCGCGCTGGCGTGGTTGTAGATTTCCACCGCATGTGCCGCGTCGATGGAGCGCGCATCGGCCTGGCTCAGCCCTGACCAATGGGGATGGGCGATGGTGACAAAGGCCCCGGCGGCGCGGGCGCGCCGGGCCAGTTCCGGACCGGTTTCCTGATCTGCGACGGGCGCAAATCCCGGACTGTTCGAGGCGGCGAAATCGGCGGGCAGTCCGACGGCCAGAATGTGCCAGAGTTCCCCGCTCTCCATCGCGCCTGAATGCAATTCCGCACCGGGGATTGTGGTGAACGCGTTATCCTGAAAGGCCCGGGTGTCTGTGATCGGGTAGTCATAGAGGCCAACGAAATGATCCGTCAGCGAGATAAAGTCATATCCCTGCGCCTTGTATCGGCGGCAGACCTCTTCTGGCGACAAGGCGCCATCGGAGCGGGTCGAATGGCAATGCAGATTGCCGCGGTAAAACCGACCGGGCCGGGTGAAGGCAGGTAAAGTCGCAGGGAAGGTCGCGGGGAAAGTCACTTGGGGCTCCTTTTGGGGTCGCCCGTCCTATAGGATGCCCATGCGTAGGTTCTGTGACAAATGGTCGAAAACTGTGCTGTTGTGACCTAGATCGCGGCTTTGATGCCGAGAGCTTTCAGAAGCGGTTTCCACTGTTCCTTGATCGGGGTGAACCGCGCCTGTTTCTGGTCGAAAATGCTCAGACCTTCGCGGGCGAGATCGACATAGGCGGCGCGCTCGGAAATCAGCGTGACCAGATCCTGCCCGTTGGCCTGCAGAAACTCCCGCAGCAGCCGCGCATCCTTGCGTCGCGGATCAATCCGGGACCCGATCGGCAGAATGGTGATCTTGTCCTTGCGCACACGTTTGATGTCGCGCAGTGATTTCAGAAAACCCTTGATCGCCAGTTCGTCGAACATCGAGGCCATCACTGGTGCGATCAGATAATCGGCCCCCTTCATCAGGGTTTGCGCCTCATCGGCCTCAAGACCCGCGCCTGAGTCAATCACCAGCCATTCGGTTTTCTTGGGCACCGAGGGGCGCTTGTCGGGATTGGACCAGTCCAGAACCGGAATATGCGCGGCATAGGCCGAGCGTCGCTTGCCCCACATGCGTGCGGATTGCTGCGGGTCGGCATCGGCAAGGGCGACGCGGTGTCCGGCCGATTTTAGCGCGGTTGCAAGGGTGATGGCCGTCATCGTTTTCCCGGCTCCACCTTTGCTGTTGGCGACGAGAAGAGTTTTCACGATGACGCTCCTTTCTTTGAGTTCTTTTTGATGAATTTGCGGATATGGTCGCGCAATTCGCGCGACGCCGAGGTGTCCAGACGATCGCAGAGCGCTACAAATGCGTCGCGATCTTCTTTCGGAAGGCGAATGATCAGGCTGCTGTCTTTTTTGTTTTTGGCGGGCATTGGCTGTCTCTGAGATGAATAAATTTTGTATATACGTTTTGGGGCAGGGTCAAGACGTCCCTGGCGGGTTTCCCTAAGTTTTCTTACTGTTTGGAGCTTTCGCCGCGAAATGATGTGCCGCGGTTTCAGAGGTTTTGCGATTTTTCACAGTGCGGTTCGCGCCCTTCTCCGTTTTCCATGTGCTGTGCTTTCGCCTATCAACAGGGCAAAGCGTGTCGAGCCTGTGCCATCGTGTGCCGTCGCGCGCCATACTCAGAAAGGATGTCCAACATGACCGCACCTGTAATCCTCATGTCCTGCCCGTATTTTCTGGAAACGGAAGCGGCACAGATTGCAGAGATTGCGTCCTCGATCACCGTGGCCAGTCCCGAAGACCGCGCGGCGCTTCCCGCTGACATCCGTGAAGGCATCACAGCCTTTGCCAACAAGGGCCATGATGTGATCGACGGGGCGCAGATGGATCTGTTTCCCAACCTCAAGGTGATTGCCCAGTTCGGGGTCGGCTATGACAAGATTGACGTGGCCGCGGCGACAGCGCGCGGCATCAAGGTGACCAATACGCCGGATGTGTTGAACGAAGACGTGGCCGATCTGGCGCTGGCGATGATGCTGGGCTGGTCGCGCGAGATCATCGCGGGTGACGCCTGGGTGCGTGATGGCACATGGGCCGGGGGGCAGGAATTGCCGCTCAATCGCAAGATGTCCGGGGCGACCGTCGGGATCGCGGGCATGGGCCGCATCGGGCGCGCCATTGCGGACCGTTGTGCGGGGTTTGGTATGCAGGTGCACTACACCTCGCGCAGTGAAAAGGAGACCCCTGAAGGCTGGGTCTATCATGGTGAGGATGTGACCGCGCTGGCGGCGGCCGTTGAGTGGCTGGTCGTGGCGGTGGTCGGGGGGGAATACACCCGCGGCTATGTGTCGAAAGCAGCGATCAATGCGCTGGGGCCGCGCGGCGTGGTGATCAACATCGCACGCGGGACCTGCATCGATGAAGAGGCGATGATTGCAGCGTTGGAAGAGCGCCGCATCGCGGGGGCGGGGCTGGATGTGTTCTACAACGAACCGCATGTCGACCCGCGCCTGATTGCGTTGGACAACGTGCTGCTGCAACCGCATCAGGCCTCTGCGACGGTCGAAACGCGTCAGGCAATGCTGGACCTGCAATGCGACAATCTTCGCGCCCATGTTGCGGGCACGGCGCTGGTGACACCGGTGAACTGACGGGGTCTCAAGTCGCGCCAGCCGTCAGCCTGACGGCTGGAATGATATGCGACACCGGAGAAAATCCGGTGTCGCTTTCGTTTCTCGCCTTCGTTTCAGAACGATCCCGTGCCCATCACGCGGCTCGGGTCCGGGCCTTTTTCCATCTCCGCGAATTCCTCATAGGTGCGGTATTTGTCCAGAATGCCGCTCTGGGCCTGTTGCAGCAGGTCCTCGGCCTCTTCGGGGCGGCTGCGGGCCAGATTGCGATAGCGCAGCTCGCCATAGGCGTAATCCTTGAACGGCAGGCTGGGGCGCGGACTGTCGAGCATGAAGGGCGGCAGCCCCGTGCCATGGCGCGTGGGGTCGTAGCGCAGCAGCGGCCAATAGCCCGATTTCACGGCTTTGCTTTGCTGATCCAGCCCTTTCGACATGTCGATGCCATGGGCGATGCAATGGCTGTAGGCCAGAATGATCGACGGCCCGTCCCAAGCTTCGGCTTCGCGGAACGCCTGCAGGGTTTGCTGCGGGTTGGCCCCCAGCGCCACCTGAGCCACATAGACGTTGCCATAGGCGATGGCCTGCAGCGCCATGTCTTTGCGGTTCGTGCGCTTGCCTGCTGCGGCGAATTTGGCGATGGCGCCCAGCGGCGTGGCTTTTGAGGCCTGCCCGCCGGTGTTGGAATAGACCTCGGTGTCCATCACCAGAACATTCACGTTGCGGCCCGAGGCCAGAACGTGATCCAGCCCGCCATAGCCAATGTCATAGGCCCAACCATCGCCACCCACCAGCCAGACCGCGCGTTTGACCAGATGATCGCAGAGCGACAGAAGATGTTCGATGTCGGCGTCGTTTTCCGGCGTCCGGGACAGGGCGAGCAACCGGGTTTTCAGCAGGGCGACCCGTTCACGTTGGGTGCGAATTTCGCTTTCCCGGACTTGCGGTGCACTCAGGATTTCATCGACCAGCTCCGGACCCAGATCGGCGGCCAGCTTGCGCAGCAGATCTTGGGCGAGCGCGGTTTGCTTGTCGGCAGCCAGCCGGAAGCCAAGACCGAATTCGGCATTGTCTTCGAACAGGGAGTTCGCCCAGGCCGGTCCGCGACCTTCGGCGTTCACGGTCCAGGGCGTTACCGGGAGGTTGCCACCGTAGATCGACGAACAGCCGGTGGCGTTGGCAACCATCAGACGATCGCCGAAAAGCTGGCTGAGCAGTTTGACATAGGGCGTCTCGCCGCATCCGGCACAGGCGCCGGGGAATTCGAACAGCGGTTCAAGGAACTGCACACCGCGCACATTGGCAAAGTCGACACGCGAGCGATCGTTGACCGGCAGGCGCTCAAAGAAGGCGATGTTCTCGCGTTCCTGTTCGGGCAGATCGCCTTTGGGGTGCAGGTTGATGGCCTTTTGCGTCGGATCGTCTTCCGAAATCGCCGGGCAGGCTTCGACACAGAGGCCGCAGCCGGTGCAGTCCTCGAGATAGAATTCCAGAGCGAATTCTGCATCCGGATAGCCACGGGCATTGACCGGCGCATGTTTGAAGTCCGCCGGTGCCTCCGCCAGCAGCTCTTCATCGAAGTATTTCGCGCGGATGACGGAATGCGGACAGACGAACGAACATTGCCCGCATTGTATGCAGTCCTCTGCGATCCAGACGGGCACATCTTCGGCCACGTTGCGTTTTTCCCATGCAGCGGTGCCCGAAGGGAAGGTGCCATCGACAGGCAGGGCCGACACCGGAATGTCGTCACCAATGCCGGCCATCATCCGGGCAGTGACATCGCGCACGAAGTCCGGCGCGTCATCGGGCACGGCATTGGGCCGTTCGATCAGGCTGCTCGGGGCGTCGGGCACGGCGATCTGATGCAGCCCCTTGAGTGCGCCATCGACCGCGGCAAAGTTCTTTTCGACAACCTCGCGGCCCTTCTTGAGATAGGTTTTCTCAATCGCCTGTTTGATCTTCGCGATGGCTTCCTCGCGTGGGAGCACGCCTGAGAGGGCAAAGAAACAGGTCTGAAGGATCGTATTGGTCCGCGCGCCAAGTCCCACCTCGCGCGCAGCACTTGAGGCGTCGATGACATAGAAGGTCAGCCCCTTTTCAATGATCGTCTGTTGCACCGAATAGGGCAGCCGATCCCATGTTGCCTCGGGGCCGTAAGGGGAATTCAGCAGGAAGGTTGCGCCGGGTTTCGCCAGTTTCAGCACATCCATTTTCATCAGGAAATGGAACTGGTGGCAGGCGACGAAATTTGCTGAGGCGATCAGATAGGGCGCCGCGATCGGATGCGGGCCAAAGCGCAGATGGCTTTCGGTCACGGCGCCGGATTTATGGCTGTCGTAGACGAAATAGCCCTGGGCAAAGTGATCGGGTTCTGCGGCGATGATTTTGACCGAGTTCTTGTTGGCGCCCACGGTGCCGTCCGCGCCAAGGCCGTAAAAGACCGCGCGCACCATGTCCGGATCTTCGATGTCATACCCCGGATCGACCTTGAGCGAGGTGAAGGAGACATCGTCATTGATTCCGACGGTGAAATTGGTCTTCGGGTTGTCTTGTGTGAGGTTATCAAAGACCGCCTTGGCCTGCGCGGGGGTGAAATCCTTGGAGGAGAGGCCATAGCGCCCGCCGATCACGCGCGGCATTCGGCCTCGTGCGCCGGTGGCGACGGCTTCGGCCAGTGCTGAAACGACATCGAGGTAGAGCGGTTCGCCAGTGGTCCCGGGTTCCTTGACGCGGTCGAGCACCGCGATTTTTTCCACGCTGTCGGGCAGCGCGGCAAATAGATGTTTGGTGGAAAATGGGCGGTAGAGCCGTACGGTGATCAGCCCGATCTTTTCGCCCTTGGCGACCAGATCGCGCACGGTCGCAGCAAGAACGTCGACGCCCGAGCCCATGGCGATCACCACCCGCGTCGCATCGGGGGCGCCGGTGTAATCGAAGGGTTTGTAGGAACGTCCTGTCATGGTGCCAAGCTTGGCCATTTCCTCGGCCACGATGTCCGGGACGGCCGCGTAGAAAGGATTGGCGGCTTCGCGGCTTTGGAAAAACACATCGGGATTCTGCGCGGTGCCGCGAATGAACGGATTGTCCGGGCTGAGTGCGCGTTTGCGATGGGCGCGCACCAGATCATCGTCGATCATGGCGCGGATCTGGCTGTCGGGGATCAGATCGAGCGTGTTGACCTCATGGCTGGTGCGGAAGCCGTCGAAGAAATGGATGAAAGGAATGCGCGCCCTGAGCGTGGCCGCATGGGCGACGAGCGCCATGTCGTGGGCTTCCTGCACAGAGGCGCTGGCGAGCATGGCAAAGCCGGTGCTGCGCGCGGCCATGACGTCGGCATGATCGCCGAAAATCGACAGCGCATGGGTGGCAAGAGACCGCGCTGCGACATGGAACACCGTCGGCGTGAGTTCGCCCGCGATCTTGAACATATTGGGCAACATCAGCATCAGCCCCTGCGAGGCGGTGAAGGTCGTGGTCAGCGCTCCGGCCTGCAGGCTGCCATGAACTGTGCCCGCGGCACCGCCCTCGGACTGCATTTCCTGAATGACGGGCATGTCGCCCCAGATGTTCTTCACGCCCTGTGCCGTCCAGTCATCGGCGAGTTCCGCCATGGGCGAAGAGGGGGTGATCGGATAGATCGAGCAGACTTCGTTCACGCGGTAGGCGATATGGGCCACGGCGGCATTGCCGTCCATGGTGGAATGGCTGTGGGTGGCTTCGCGCGTCTCGTTCGAAGACGGCGTGATATGGTCGTGATCAAGCATGAGAAGCCTCCTCGGAGATCATGTCCAGCGCGTGGCAGGGGCATTGGTCAAAGCAGCTCTGGCAGCCGGTGCATTTCAGCGGGTCGATCTCATAGCCTTTGCCGGTCCCAAGTTTGACGATCGCGTCTTCGGGGCAGGCGGCATAGCAATTGTCGCATTCATAGCAAGAGCCGCAGGAATAACAGCGGGCGGCTTCATAGCGGGCCTCTTTTTCGCTCAGGCCTTGGAGCACCTCGTCAAAGCTATCGGCGCGCCGGGCGGCTGCAATGGCGGTCTGTTCTTTGGGGTCCACATCGGAATAGACCGGCAGATGCAGCATATCCGCTGTCACGAGCGCGGGGGGTGTGTCCGCGACATAGGTCGTGCCCGACAGCCAGGCGTCAATATGCCGGGCGGCGAGCTTGCCGTGGCCGGTGGCAATGGTGACGCTCTGTTGATCCGGGACCATATCGCCCCCGGCGAAAATGCCGGGGCAGCCGGTCATCCGGTTTTCACCGACCTCGACCGTGCCGTTCCAACTGAACTCCAGCCCCGGAACGGTTTTCAGAAAAGAGCTGTCGGTTTCCTGACCAAGCGCCAGTACCACCGCATCGGCGGAAAGGGTTTCAAACTCGCCCGTGGGCTTGGCGCGACCGTCGGCGCCGATTTCCATCCGCTCGACTTTCAGCGCATCGCCGTCGATTTCCTTGATCGTGGAGAGCCATTTGATCTTGACGCCTTCGGCCATAGCCTCATCGGCTTCGAATTCATGGGCGGGCATGTGGTCGCGGTCGCGGCGGTAGACGATCAGGGTTTCCGTCGCCCCCAGTCGTTTCGCTGTGCGCGCGGCGTCCATGGCGGTGTTGCCGCCGCCGTAGACCACGACGCGGCGGCCCAGAAGCGGGGCCTCGCCTTTGGAAGTGTCCGACAGCAGCGTGACCGCATCGAGGATCTTGGGCGCTTCCTTGGCGGGGATGTCGACATGTTTGCCGGCGCCGGCCCCGATGGCCAGATAGACCGCATCAAAGCCGCCTTCGGATTTTTCGGCCATCAGGTCGGTGACCTTGTGGTTCAGCGTGATCTTGACGCCAAGTGCCTCGATCCGGGCCACGTCCTGCGCCAGTTCCTCGCGCGGCATACGGTAGGCGGGAATGCCGAAATGCATCATGCCGCCCGCAACCGGACCGGCCTCGCGAATCTCGACCTCATGGCCGAGGCGCGCAAGGTGATAGGCGCAGGACAGGCCGGACGGACCGGCCCCCACCACCAGCACCTTTTTGCCAGACGGCGGGTTGGCCGCGGTAAACTGCCAGCCTTTTTCATTGGCCATGTCGCCCAGAAACCGCTCAACCGCGTGTATGGAAACCGCCTCGTCGACCTCGCCGCGATTGCAGCCGCCTTCGCAGGGGTGGTAGCACACGCGCCCATGCACGGCGGGCATCGGGTTTTGCGCGGTCAGGATTTCCCAGGCGTCGCTGTAGCGGCCCTCCATCGCTGCTGCCAGCCATTCGCGGATGTCTTCGCCCGCCGGACAGGCGGCCGCACAGGGCGGTGTCAACGTCACATAGGCAGGGATCTGACTGCGGATCGGCCCGGTGCCTCCGGTCTTTGTCTGGGTGACAGGCGGGGTGAAATCGGTCCGTTTCGTGCCGATTTTCTGTTCCATGGGATATGCCTTTCGCGCGTCTGGGTCGGGCGCCACCATCGCAGATCTATGGGGTG
Organism: uncultured Celeribacter sp.; assembly: GCF_963675965.1. Lineage (NCBI taxonomy): Bacteria > Pseudomonadati > Pseudomonadota > Alphaproteobacteria > Rhodobacterales > Roseobacteraceae > Celeribacter > uncultured Celeribacter sp. Next base: position 3,584,229 of record NZ_OY780935.1, read on the forward strand.
GGGCGTTGATTTAGGTCAATCATGCAATGGTTGAAATGTGATCGCAACACTTTGTTAAATATGGAGTAATTTTCGAAATTTTGTGACTCTCCGGATGGCGCTGAGCCGCTGCATGCGGGGTTTTGATGGGTGTTTTCCGGGCAGGGAGCCCGGTTGCGGCGCAAAAGGCCGAAAGAAACACGGCGGCGCCGGAGGGAGGCTGCGCAGGCGAGTCGGCGGGTGATCCTGGGGGCGTGGTGCGGATCTACGACGTGATGCGGGGTGACCGGAGTTGTGTTTCGGCGGCCATGTCAGGTTCAGGCCCAATGGCCTTTCCACGGGGAAGCGTAAAAATGGCCCTTTGAAATCAACCAGATGCTCAGGGTCTCGGAGAGGCTTCGTCCGGCGGTTTTGGTAAAAAAATAAGGCGGTTTTACCAAGTCGTCATAATCTTATTGAAATAATCAGGATTGACATAGCCTACTAAAGAAGTCAGTTAATTCCCGAGTGCGCATTTCGGTGTTGGGTCGTTCGCAGGGCGTTCGAGGAACTGGACGGAGGTGCGTGAGAGGGACAGGCTCGTTTTCGGCACAGATCGGAGCCGGGCTGCACTGAATACAAATAAGGGAACGAATTTTATGAAACGCATGATGACGGCCATGATCGCCGCAGCACTCCCCGCCGCGCCGCTTTTTGCAGGTGAAGCCGAGGTTGTGACCACCTATGCAGACATTGCTCACGCCACCTATGAGGACGCGCTGATCAAGGCGAAAGATCTGCAAGGCGCCATCGATGCGCTGATCGCAGATCCCTCCGAAGCGACATTGGCCGCCGCCAAGGCTGCATGGATCGAAGCCCGCGTGCCCTACCAGCAATCCGAAGTCTTTCGCTTCGGCAACCCGATCGTCGACGACTGGGAAGGCAAGGTCAACGCATGGCCGCTGGACGAAGGTCTGATCGACTATGTGGATGACAGCTATGGCGGTCCGACCGATGAAAACGCCTATGCAGCGCTGAACGTCATCGCGACCCCGAAATTCGAACTGTCCGGCGAAGAGATCGACGCCAGCGCGATCACGCCCGAGCTGATCGGCGGCACTCTGCACGAGGCCGACGAAGTCGAAGCCAACGTGGCGTCCGGCTATCATGCCATCGAATTCCTGCTCTGGGGTCAGGACCTGCATGGCACCGAGCATGGTGCGGGCGAGCGTCCCTACACGGATTACATTCAGGGTGATGACTGCACTGGCGGCAACTGCGACCGCCGCGCAGATTACCTGAGCGCGGCCACCGAGCTGCTGGTCTCTGATCTGGAAGATATGGTGGGCGAATGGGCCGAAGGCGGCGACGCACGCGAAGCCGTGGTCTCCGATCCCGCCGCAGGCATCACCGCGATGCTGACCGGGATGGGCTCTCTGTCCTACGGTGAACAGGCCGGGGAACGCATGAAGCTTGGCCTCATGCTGAACGACCCGGAGGAAGAGCATGACTGTTTCTCCGACAACACCCACAATTCGCATTTCTATGACGGCATGGGCATCCACAATGTCTACACCGGGCAATATGTCCGCGTGGACGGGTCGCTCGTGAAAGGCGAAAGCCTTGAGGATCTGCTGGGAGAAAAAGATCCGGAAGCGGCGGCGGAACTGACCGCAGCGGTGGATCATGCCGTGGCAGAACTGGGTCAGATCAAAGCCGCAGCCGAGGCTGGCTTCTCTTATGACCAGATGCTTGAGCGCGGCAATGAAGCCGGTGAAGAACTGATCATGACCGCCGTTGATGCACTGGTTGCTCAGACCCGTTCGATCGAACGCGCCGTGGGCATCCTCAGCGCTAGCGAAATCGAAGTTGAAGGCTCCGACAGCCTCGACAACCCGGAAGCCGTGTTCCAATAAAAACAAGGGGCTGGCCTTTGATTTGGCCAGCCCTCTTCTGCATTTGACGGGTGGCCCAGCCGGGCCGCCGCCCCCGCGACCCACCCATCAGGGAGCCATGCCCGATGATCGTCTGTTCCTGCAACTCTATCACTGATCGCGACATTCACGCGGCGATTGACTGGATGCGTGCTGCGGATCCCCGGACCATCATTACCCCCGGCAAAGTCTACCACGCGCTGGGCAAAGGGCCCGATTGCGGTGGTTGCATGTCGCTTTTCCTTTCCACCATGCGCAAAAATGATAACCTTCGGGTGCCCGCAGAACTGCGCGGCCTTCGTGAAACTCGCATGATAAGGAAAAATCAATCATGAAAGGCGACGCTAAGGTCATTGAGTACCTGAACGCAGCACTCCGCTCCGAACTCACCGCGATCTCTCAATATTGGGTCCACTTCCGTCTTCAGGAAGACTGGGGGCTGAAAAAGATGGCGGCCAAATCGCGCGAGGAAAGCATCGAAGAGATGAACCACGCTGATAAGCTGATCGAACGGATTCTGTTCCTTGAAGGGCATCCCAACCTGCAAAAGCTTGACCCTTTGCGGATTGGCGAGACCCCGAAAGAGACGCTGGAATGCGATATGGCCGGGGAGCATGACGCGCTGAAACTGTATCGCGAGGCGCGCGACCATTGTGAATCTGTTGGTGATTACGTCTCAAAGAATCTCTTTGAGGAGCTGATCACCGACGAGGAAGGCCATGTTGATTTTCTCGAAACCCAGATCGACCTCTACACCCGTCTTGGCGAGCAAGGCTATGCGCTGCTTAACGCGGCACCTATGGATGACGCCGAATAAGATCGGCACGTTTCTGGTCCTGTCCCTTCTGGGGCAGGGCGCACAGGCTCTTGATTTCCCAACATCTGATCCGCATCTGAACGTCGTGCCGCTGAGCGCGGCGGAGCGCGCGCGTGTCGCCGATGTGGTGGTGCCGACAACACAGTTTTCCGCCCCCGAGGCTTTTGAGGCCAAACCGGGCGGGGCTGGCACCGTGTCAGATCCCGGGGATGACTCTGCTTTTACCCTGCCGTCCGCGAACCTGCCGTTCGATCTGAAGCTGGACTTTGAGTTGGGCAATGCACTTTTTGCCAAGCTCTGGGTCTCTTCGCCGTCCTCGACGCGGGCCTCAGACGGTTTAGGGCCGCTTTACAACGCGCGCTCCTGTCAGCGCTGCCATATCAACGACGGGCGCGGGCATCCGCCAGAGCATGCCGAAGACAGCCGCACGTCAATGTTCCTGCGCTTGTCTGTACCGGCGCAGCAGGGTGCACCGCTGACCGAGATTGAAACCTATCTGGCTGCTCTGGATGGGGCGGGAGGGACGGCGCGCACACGCCCGGATCCTGTCTATGGTGGGCAATTGCAGGATCGGGCTCTGGCTGGCATGGCGCCCGAAGGCCAGATGGACATCCGCTACAGTGAGATTGACGTGGCCCTGTCCGGCGGCGAGACCGTGACCCTGCGCGCGCCCCGGTACAGCATCTCGGACCCGGGCTACGGTCCGCTGTCCGATCAACTGCAACTGTCGCCGCGCGTGGCCAATCCGATGATCGGTCTCGGTCTTCTTGAGGCGATTCCAGCTGTCGACATTCTGGCCCATGCCGATCCCGACGATCTGGATGGCGATGGCATCTCAGGGCGGCCCAATCTGGTCTGGTCACGCCGTTTTGATCAGCCGATGCTGGGGCGCTTTGGCTGGAAAGCCGGGGAACCTACGGTTGAGGAGCAAAGTGCTGCGGCCTTTCACGGTGATATTGGGATCTCTTCGCCGCTGTTTACGCCCCCCGCAGGCGACTGTACCGAGGCACAGAGCACCTGCATCGAGGCGCCGCACGGCGCGGGGGATGTGCGGGGCGACGAGATCGATCAGGACGGTCTGGATTTGGTCAGTTTCTACGCGCGAAACTTAGCTGTTCCCGCCCGCAGGGATGTCGATAACCCGCAGGTTTTGCAGGGGAAAAAGGTCTTTTATGAGGCGCAATGTGCGGCCTGCCATACCCCCAAATTCGTCACCGCGCGTCTTGAGGGCGATGCGCGCGCGCCGCAGTCGTTTCAGCTGATCTGGCCCTACAGCGATCTGTTGCTGCACGATATGGGCGAAGGTCTGGCGGACCACCGTCCCGAAGGGCGGGCCACGGGGCGTGAATGGCGCACCGCGCCGCTCTGGGGGATCGGTTTGACGGCGCGGGTTTCGGGGTCTAACACCTATTTGCACGACGGGCGTGCCCGCTCGCTTCTGGAGGCCGTGCTCTGGCATGGCGGCGAGGCGCAAAAGGCACGCGACACCGTGGTCAATATGCCCAAAGCCGACCGCGATGCCCTGATCCGTTTTCTTGAAAGCCTGTGAGGACATATGCCCCTGCGTTTCTCTAAATCCAGTTTCTCGAACGCCGCGCCCTGGCGCGTTTCGGCCTTTTTTTCTGCGACCCTGTGCTCCCTTTTTGCGCTGAGTGCCCCCTTGTCGGCCGATCCTTTGCAGGAGGCGCTGGAGCGTGCGGTGGATCAGCATACCATCCCCGCTGTCGAAGCATTTGACACGGCGGCCGGGGCGCTGGCCGAGACCGCCGGGACAAGCTGTCTTCCGGCAGATCTGAAGCCGGGCTATCAAACGACTTTTGATGCGTGGATGGGGCTGCAGCACCTGCATATGGGGCCGGTCGAGGCCAATGGCCGCATTCTGGCGATTGCTTTCTGGCCGGACAAAAAGGGAATGATCCCGCGCGCTCTGACCGGGATGATTGCCGATGAGGATCCGGTGATCGAAGATCCCGAGGAGTTTCAGCATGTGTCGATTGCCGCACGGGGGCTGTTCGCGCTGGAGGCCATGCTCTACGACAAGGATTTCGACGGCTATGAAGATGGCTCCTACGCCTGCCATCTGACGCAGCGGATCGCCATGGATCTGGGGCGGATGGCAAAGGCGATCGACACCGAATGGACCGAAGAGGGCGGCTTTGCGGACACACTGAAGCTGGCCGGCGACGCGCCCAATCCGCAGTATCTGACGCCGATGGAAAGTGTCGGGGCGCTTTATACGATGCTGACCTCCGGGTTGGAGAACATCAAGGATCAACGCATCGCCCGCCCGATCGGCACCTTTGAGAAGCCGCGCCCGCAGCGCGCCGAGGCGCGCCGGTCAGGGCGCTCGCAGCGCAATGTGGTTCTGGCGCTGGAAGCAACCCGGGATCTCGCGCGCAAGTTGGCACCGGGAGACATGCCGCAGACCGAAGAGGCTTTCGCCCGCACCATCGAGATGGCCGAGGCGCTCGACGATCCGAGTTTTGCCCGCGTCGAAGACCCGATGCAGCGGCTCAAAGTCGAAATCATCGGTCAGAACATCACGACGATTCTGGGACATATCGCCAATGAAGTCGGTGCGCCTCTGGGCGTGTCGGCGGGCTTTAACGCCTCGGACGGTGACTGATCCGCGCCGCAGATCGGATCAAGATAAGATCAAGAAGGACAGACCAATGACCTCTTCGCGCCGCACCTTTCTCAAGGCTGCCATCGCTGCCGCTGTTGTTCCCCGTTTGAGCTGGGCGGACGCCGGATCGCCCGCCTATCTGGGGGCTGCCAGAGATGCCTCGGGCGATTATGCGCTCTATGGCATGGATGCGCAGGCGCAGATCCTGTTTCGCGTGCCTTTGCCTGCGCGCGGGCATGCGGCGGCAGCGCATCCCACAAAGCCCGAGGCCGTGGCCTTTGCCCGCCGTCCGGGCACCTTTGCGGTCGTGGTGAACTGTGCGACCGGGCGGATCACGCACCGGCTGGATGCGCCCGAAGGGCGGCATTTCATGGGGCATGGGTTGTTTCTGGCAGATGGCAACCTGATGGTGACGCCTGAGAACAATTATGCCGAAAGGAAAGGTGTGCTGGGCATCTGGGATCGGGCAAAGGGCTATGCCCGTGTTGGCGAGGTCGCGACCCATGGCATTGGGCCGCATGACGTGCGCCAGCTTTCGGATGGTTCGCTGGTCGTCGCCAATGGCGGGATCTTTACCCACCCCGACATCGGGGAAGGGCGGCAAAAACTGAACATCGAGGATATGGAGCCGTCTCTGGCCTATCTGTCCTCCGGGTTCTCGCTGAGCGAAAAACGCGTGCTGGCGCCGGAGCTGCACAAGAATTCGATTCGTCACCTCGCAGTGGGGCCCGACGAACAGGTCGGCTTTGCCATGCAGTGGGAAGGCGATGAGGCCGATCTCGTGCCACTTCTGGGGCTGCATCGTCGTGGCGAAGAGGTCGTTTTGGCCGAGGCCGACATGGCGGAGCAATATGCGATGAAAGCCTATGCGGGCTCGATTGCCTTTTCCGGCGACGGCGCCGAGATCGGCATCACCTCTCCTCGCGGCGGCCGGCTGCATCGTTTCGCGCCCGACGGCAGCTTTCTGGGCGCGGTAACGCGTGCGGACATTTGTGGATTGGCCCCCTATGGTGAGGGCTATCTCGGATCCGACGGCTTCGGGGCGCTTCTGGCGCTGAAAGAGGGCATGTCGCCGCTCAACGCCGTGCCGGGACTGGCCTGGGACAATCATCTGGTGAAATTGCCGGAACTGGCGGGGTAAGCACGGGGCTTGACCTCCCGCTGCGGGGGCGCGATGGTCACCGGCTCTTGTAGACCCTTCGGATCGACATTAGACTCATTGGGCGGTTCAGCGCTCAGATCTCAAAGACAGCAACAGGCAGGCGAAGATGAAAGACCCGATCGATACCTTTATGAACACTCTCGTGCCCATGGTCGTTGAACAAACGAGCCGGGGGGAACGGGCCTATGACATTTTCTCGCGCCTGCTGAAGGAGCGGATCATTTTCCTCAACGGTCCGGTACATGACGGCATGTCGAGCCTCATCTGCGCCCAGCTTCTGTTTCTGGAAGCGGAAAACCCGACCAAGGAAATCGCGATGTACATCAACAGCCCCGGTGGTGTCGTGACCTCCGGTCTGTCGATCTATGACACGATGCAATACATCCGCCCCAAAGTGTCGACGTTGGTCATGGGGCAGGCGGCGTCCATGGGGTCGCTGCTGCTGACGGCTGGCGAGAAGGGCATGCGGTTTGCGCTGCCGAATTCGCGCATCATGGTGCACCAGCCCTCTGGCGGCTATCAGGGTCAGGCGACGGACATCATGATCCACGCGCAGGAAACCCAGAAGCTGAAAGACCGCCTGAACGGCATCTATGTGAAGCACACCGGACAGAAGCTGAAAACCGTGGTCGATGCTCTGGAGCGTGACAACTTCATGGCAGCGGAAGAGGCCAAGGACTTTGGCCTGATCGACGAAATCGTCGAAAACCGCGCAGTTCCGGAGGCCTGAGACCCCCGGCACAGGCCAGGCCTAATCTGATCTGTCCCGGTATGACTCCGGGGCAGCTCGGCGCTGCTTGGCAGGAAAAGACAGGAAAATGGCGAAGGGGATTTTGGCATTGTGCCCGAAAATCCGCTGTCCTACACTCCGGGGATAAGAGCAGTTTGGCCCTCTCCGGCAGGGGCGCCGAACTGGGGCGGTCGACCATATGCGTTCGACCCAGATGAAAAGACCATCCGGGACACTTTGTCTTGATGGCGAACATACTAGATGGTCCGAAAAGATGGACCCAGGGGAATACGATGAGCAATTCGTCCAGCGGCGACAGCAAAAACACGCTCTACTGCTCGTTCTGCGGCAAGAGTCAGCATGAGGTCCGCAAGCTGATTGCGGGCCCGACGGTTTTCATCTGTGACGAATGTGTCGAGCTTTGCATGGATATCATCCGTGAAGAGACCAAGACGTCGGGGCTGAAATCCTCTGAAGGGGTGCCGTCGCCGAAAGAAATCTGTCAGGTGCTCGACGATTATGTGATCGGTCAGGCGACGGCCAAGCGTGTGCTGTCGGTGGCTGTGCACAACCACTACAAACGTCTGAATCACGCGGCCAAGGGCGCGGGCGACATTGAACTGGCGAAATCCAACATCCTGCTGATCGGCCCGACCGGTTGCGGCAAGACGCTGCTGGCGCAGACGCTGGCGCGGATTCTGGATGTGCCCTTTACCATGGCCGATGCGACCACGCTGACCGAGGCGGGCTATGTCGGTGAAGATGTTGAGAACATCATCCTCAAGCTGTTGCAGGCCTCTGAATACAATGTCGAACGCGCGCAGCGCGGCATCGTCTATATCGACGAGGTCGACAAGATTACCCGCAAATCCGATAACCCGTCGATCACCCGCGACGTGTCGGGCGAGGGGGTGCAGCAGGCGCTTCTGAAGATCATGGAGGGCACCGTGGCCTCCGTGCCGCCGCAGGGCGGGCGCAAGCATCCGCAGCAGGAATTCCTGCAGGTAGATACGACGAACATCCTGTTCATCTGTGGCGGCGCCTTTGCGGGTCTCGATCGCATCATCGCGCAGCGCAACAAGGGCACGGCCATGGGCTTTGGTGCCGACGTCAAGAACGACGACGACCGCGGCGTCGGTGAGCTGTTCAAGGAACTGGAACCTGAGGATCTGCTGAAATTCGGTCTGATCCCGGAATTCGTTGGTCGTCTGCCGGTTCTGGCGACGCTGGAAGATCTGGACGAAGATGCGCTGGTCACCATCCTGACCGAGCCGAAAAACGCTCTGGTCAAACAGTATCAGCGCCTGTTCGAGCTGGAAGACACCGAGCTGACCTTCACCGAAGAAGCACTCTCCGCCATCGCCAAACGCGCCATCGAGCGCAAGACCGGCGCACGCGGCCTGCGGTCGATCCTTGAAGACATTCTGCTCGACACGATGTTCGACCTGCCGGGCATGGACAATGTGACCGAAGTTGTCGTCAACGAAGAGGCCGTCACATCTTCGGCCCACCCGCTGATGATCTATTCTGAAGATGACGCCAAAGAGGCGACTGCCTCCTGAGCCAGATGACATCGCAGAGATTTGAAACCCCGCTGGCGTGCTCTGGCGGGGTTTTGCTTTGCTGCAACGGGGGGAATGGCGAAAACCCGCGGCCTTTGCGCGGCTCCCCTCTGGACCTTGCCGCACGGATCGGTCATAGATTGCGACGAGCGAAATTCGAAAGGCGACTTCCATGGGTATCGTGAACTCACTCCTGCGGGCACTGGTTTGGTGGAAAGATCAGACCATCGGGACACAACTTTTCACTTGGCGCCACGGCATCAAGGTCGGAGAAGACGCTCAGGGCAACGTGTTCTATCGCAATGAAGACGATAGCCGTCGCTGGGTGATCTACAACGGTGACATCGAGGCCACCCGGATCAGCCCCGATTGGCACGGCTGGCTGCACCACACTTTTGCGAACCACCCCGGTCATGAGCCGCTGGATCACAAGACTTGGGAAAAGCCCCATGTTGAGAACCTGACAGGGACCGTGGCAGCCTATGCACCGGCGGGGTCGATCCGTCGCGCGCAGCCGGTTGAGCGGCGCGATTACGAGGCTTGGCAGCCCGAGTAAGGCCGCCACAGGTAAGGCGACAGGCAGAGCATGGCAGAGAATCCGACAGAAGTGGCCGTCGGCGCAGGGGTAATTGCTCTGGTGCTTGGCTTTCTGGTCTATGCGGGCCAGATCACGGGCCTGACGCCGGGCGCGCCCGAGCGCTACCATCTGACTGCATCCTTTAGATCGGCTGATGGCATTGCCGCCGGGACCGATGTGCGTTTGGCCGGGGTCAAGGTCGGCACGGTGACCGAACTGGACCTCAATCCCGAAACCTTCCGGGCCGAGGCTGCGCTGGCGCTGGACAGCTCTGTAGTGCTCCCCGACGACACGGCCGCGATGATTTCTTCCGAAGGTCTGTTGGGCGGCAACTTCGTCGAGCTGGTGCCGGGCGGCTCAATGTTCAATTTCGAAGACGGGCAGGTGATCGCCGACACGCAGGGCTCTGTGAGCCTGATCAACCTGTTGATGAAATTCGTTGCCGGATCGGGGGACGAATGAGCCGCACAGCGATCCCGACGATGGTTTCCGCGTTGTCTCTGGCGCTCATGGCGCTGTCCGCGCCGCTGGCGGCGCAGGACACGGGGTCTGAACCGATTCAACTGCAACCCCTGCCGGACCCCTCCGCCAGCCCGCAGCTAAGCGATGATCTGCAAACCGAGCTGGACGAAATCGTCATCACCCCGCTGGATGAAGGGGATGAGGCGGGGTTCGGCACCGGCGGTCTGTCTCTGGAAGACCTGCAGCGCATGCCCAACGAGGGCTTTCAGCGCGAACTGCGGGACATCACCACCGAAATTCAGGAAGATGTGGTTTCCGCCTCAGGCGCGACCCTGCGTGTTCTGGATCGTCTGAACGGCACTGTCGAAGATATCGATCTGGCGAGCGGTCAGACGGTCACTTTCGGACGGATCGATATCACCCTTGGCGATTGCCGCTATCCGGAAGACAATTCCGAGGCAGAGGCCTATGCCTATCTGCGCGTGCAGATGCAGGACAGTGACACGCCGGTGTTTTCCGGATGGATGATTGCCTCCAGCCCGGCGCTGAACGCGATGGACCATCCGCGTTACGACGTCTGGCCGCTGGCCTGCAAAACCTCCTGAGGCGTCAGCGGCGCGGGCAGGGCGGTGATGTCCGCCCGATGGCTCAGAGCACGTTGCAATCTTCTGTGATAGCTGGAACGGCTGATTTCGATCCCTCCCAACGAGGCGAGGTGATCGGTCAGAAACTGCGTGTCGAACAGCGTGAACCCGGTCTTGCGCAGACGAGCGACCATATAGGCCAGCGCCACTTTGGACGCGTTTGTCGTCCGCGAAAACATGCTTTCCCCGAAATAGGCGGTGCCCAGCGTCAGCCCATAAACGCCGCCCACAAGGCGGGTGCCCTCCCAGACCTCCAGAGAATGCCCGAATCCAAGCGCGTGAAGCTCGCAATAGAGCTCCGTGATCTGGTCATTGATCCAGGTCTCTTCGCGATCTGCACAGCCTGCCATCACCGCCGCGAAATCCTGATTGAAGGTGATCCGGAATCGTTCGGAGCGGATCACACGCGCCAACGAGCGAGAGATATGAAAGCTCTCGAGCGGGATGATCCCACGCGCCTTTGGGTCGACCCAGAACAGCTCCGTGTCGTCGCGGCTTTCGGCCATGGGGAAAACCCCGTTGGCATAGGCGCGCAGGATAAGTTCCGGTGTCAGGTGCAAATGATCCATAGGCAGAATTTGCCCTGTCGCAGGGGAAAAGAAAAGGCCGCCTTGCGGCGGCCTTTTCTTTTCTTTCTGGCAGGGTTAGCCCAAATGGGACGCCAGCCATTTTTCCAGCCAGTGGATATTGTAGGACCCGGTTTGAATGTCCTTTTCAGCCAGCAGCGCGTCAAACAGAGGTACCGTGGTGTCGACCCCGTCGACGATCAGTTCGCCAAGCGCACGGTGCAAGCGGGCCAGGGCTTCGGGGCGATCGCGCCCATGCACGATCAGCTTGCCGATCAGGCTGTCGTAATAGGGCGGAATAGAATAGCCCTGATAGATGGCGCTGTCCATCCGCACACCCAGACCGCCGGGGGCGTGATACTGGGTCACCTTGCCGGGGCAGGGGGTGAAGTTCGGCAGCTTTTCAGCGTTGATACGCACTTCGATCGCATGCCCGTTGAGCTTCAGATCGTCCTGCGAGAAGGACAGCTTTTCGCCCGAGGCAACGCGGATCTGTTCGCGCACGAGGTCCTGACCGAAGATGGCTTCGGTCACCGGGTGCTCCACCTGCAGGCGAGTGTTCATCTCGATGAAGAAGAACTCGCCGTTTTCATAGAGGAACTCGATGGTGCCCGCGCCTTTATAGCCCATTTCGGCGATGGCCTTGGCACAGATGCCGCCGATATGAGCGCGCTCTTCTGGGGTGATCGAGGGGCCCGGGGCCTCTTCGAACACCTTCTGGTGACGGCGCTGCAGCGAACAGTCCCGTTCGCCCAGATGGACGCCGCCGCCCTGACCGTCGCCAAAGACCTGCACTTCGATGTGACGCGGCTTCTGGAGGTATTTCTCCATATAGACCTCGTCATTGCCGAAGGCGGCCTTGGCCTCAGAGCGTGCGGTGCGGAAGGCGCTTTCAAGCTCGGCCTCGTTGAGCGCCACTTTCATGCCGCGACCGCCGCCACCGGCGGTGGCCTTGATGATGACGGGATAGCCCATCTCTGCAGCGGTTGTTTTGGCGGTCTCAACGTCGGGCACACCGCCCTTGGACCCGGGAACAACCGGGATGCCCAGTTTCTCAGCGGTTTCCTTGGCGGTAATCTTGTCGCCCATCATGCGGATATGCTCCGCCGACGGACCGATAAAGGTCAGGTCGTGGTCTTCGACGATCTGCACGAAGGCCGCATTTTCTGACAGGAAGCCATAGCCCGGATGGATCGCCTGCGCGCCGGTGATTTCACAGGCGGCGATGATCGCCGGGAAGGACAGATAGGACTGCGCGGAACTGTTCGGGCCGATACAGACGGCTTCGTCCGCCATGCGCACATGCATGGCGTCGGCGTCCGCCGTCGAATGCACTGCGACAGAGGCGATGCCCATTTCACGGCAGGCCCGAATGACGCGCAGGGCGATCTCGCCACGGTTGGCAATGAGGATTTTGTCGAACATCGGGGTGCCCCTTATTCGATGATCATCAGAGGCGCGCCGAATTCGACCGGAGTGCCGTCCTCGACGAGCACGCGTTTCACGGTGCCGGATTTCGGCGCGGGGATGTGGTTCATGGTCTTCATCGCTTCCACGATGAGCAGGGTCTGGCCTTCAGACACCTGATCGCCAATCTTCACGAAGGTTGCCGCGCCGGGTTCTGGGGCAAGATAGGCGGTGCCTACCATCGGCGAAGGCACGGCGTTGGGGTCATCCGCCGGATCTTCGACGACCGGGGCCGCGGCGGCCGGGGCGGCGGCAGCGACCGGTGCGGCGGTCGGCGCTGCGGCGGCCGGGGCGGCAGCGATCGTTTGGACCATCTGCGGCTGTGCGCGGCTGACGCGCACGTTCAGACTGTCATTGTCGCTGTACTCGCGCATCACTTCGAGTTCGGTGAGATCGTTGGCGGTCAGCAGTTCGGCAAGTGCCTGAATGAAGGCCACGTCGGCGTCATTTTGCTTTGTCATATGTTCAACTCGGTTTCTGTCGCCTGTCTGGTGCAGGCTGTTCATTCATGTGGCCTGCTTATACGTCACGTGACGTTGCGTGAAAACCCGCTAAAGGGGGGGAGACTTCGCGGCAGCCTCTGCAGATTTGCCCGTTTTTTGGGCTGTTGCGCATGAATATGCGGCTCATGCAGGGGAAAACGACAAAAAATATCGCCTGCAAAAATTTTACCACTTGATAAAAAAGATACCCCTGCCACGCTGAGACACAACAAAAGCAAGCCAAACAGGGAGCAAGCCTGATGTCCAACAGTCCGTTGACGCCCGGAATCGCCGCCGGACGCCTGCCGGTGGATCGCTATGGGGAGCAGTTCACCGATCTGCATCCAGCCCTCGACGATCACGAGGCCCTGGTGGCCGCAGACCGGTGTTATTTCTGCCATGACGCGCCGTGCATGACCGCATGCCCGACGTCGATCGATGTGCCGCTGTTCATCCGTCAGATTCTGACGGGCACACCGGAAGCTGCGGCCAAGACCATTCTGGACCAGAACATCCTTGGGGGTATGTGTGCCCGCGTCTGCCCGACAGAGACGCTATGCGAAGAGGTCTGCGTGCGCGAGGTGGCGGAGGGTAAGCCGGTCGAAATCGGTCGTCTGCAGCGCTATGCCACAGACCGTCTGATGGCGCAGAATATCCATCCGTTCACCCGCGCGGAACCGACAGGTAAGCGGATCGCCGTGGTGGGGGCCGGGCCTGCCGGGCTTGCCGCCGCGCACCGTCTGGCGATGAAAGGCCATGACATCGTGGTCTATGATGCGCGCGATAAGCGCGGTGGGCTGAATGAATATGGGATCGCTTCCTATAAGGCGCCGGATGGCTTCGCCCAGAAAGAAGTGGACTGGCTGACCCATATCGGTGGGATCACCTTTGAACATGGCAAGGCGCTTGGCGCCGGGCTGACGCTGGACGGTCTGAAGGCCGAGTATGATGCCTTGTTCCTTGCGATTGGTCTGGCGGGTGTGAACGCCCTTCGCGCCGACGGCGAAGATAAATCCGGCGTGCGTGATGCTGTGGATTTCATTTCTGAATTGCGTCAGGCCGAAGACCTGTCGAAACTGCCGATCGGGCGCAATGTCGTGGTGATCGGTGGCGGGATGACGGCGGTGGACGCTGCCGTTCAGGCCAAGCTTCTGGGGGCGCAGAACGTGTCCATGGTCTATCGCCGGGGCCGGGCGCGCATGTCAGCATCGGACTATGAACAGGATCTGGCGACGTCGAAAGGCGTTCAGATTTTCTACAACGCCGCCCCCGTGGGGGTCTATGGCAACGGATCGGTTGCAGAAGTCGAATTCGAATACACTACCGAAGAAGACGGTACGCTCAAAGGCACCGGGGAGACTTTCCGTCTGCCTGCCGATCAAGTGTTCAAGGCCATCGGCCAGACCCTGGACGGCGCCCCCGAAGGGCTGACCATCGAGGGCGGCAAGATTGCCGTGTCCGCGACCGGGCGCACCTCGGTCGAGGGGGTCTGGGCCGGGGGCGACTGTGCCTCGGGTGGCGAAGACCTGACGGTGACGGCGGTGGCTGAAGGCCGCGACGCCGCAGAAGACATCCACGCCAAGCTGATGGAGGGCTGAGCCATGGCCGATCTGACAAGTGAATTTTGCGGCATCAAGAGCCCGAACCCGTTCTGGCTGGCTTCGGCGCCGCCCACCGACAAGGAATACAACGTTCGCCGCGCTTTTGAAGCGGGCTGGGGCGGTGTGGTCTGGAAAACGCTGGGCGAAGCCGGCCCGCCCGTGGTCAACGTCTCTGGCCCGCGCTATGGCGCGATTTTCGGCGCGGACCGGCGTCTTTTGGGGCTTAACAACATCGAGCTGATCACCGATCGCCCGCTGGAAGTGAACCTCGAAGAGATGACCCGGGTCAAAAAGGACTATCCGGATCGGGCGCTGATTGCTTCGGTTATGGTGCCCTGCGATGCTGACAGTTGGAAAACCATCATTCCGCGCATTGCCGAAACCGGCTGTGACGGGTTCGAACTGAACTTTGGCTGCCCGCATGGCATGGCGGAACGCGGCATGGGCTCTGCCGTGGGGCAGGTGCCCGAATATATCGAGATGGTGACCCGCTGGTGCAAGGAAGCGACCGATCTGCCCGTGATCGTCAAGCTGACGCCGAACATTACCAATGTGCTGTATCCGGCAGAGGCGGCCAAACGCGGCGGCGCGGATGCCGTCAGCCTGATCAACACGATCAATTCCATCACCTCGGTGAATCTCGACACGTTCAGCCCGGAGCCGATGATTGATGGCAAGGGCACGCATGGCGGCTATTGCGGTCCGGCGGTGAAGCCCATCGCGCTCAACATGGTGGCCGAAATCGCCCGCAATCCCGAAACCGCCGATCTGCCGATCTCGGGCATTGGCGGGGTGACCACATGGCGCGACGCTGCAGAGTTTCTCGCACTTGGCGCGGGCAATGTTCAGGTTTGTACCGCGGCCATGACCTATGGCTTCAAAGTGGTGCAGGAAATGATCTCGGGTCTGAGCCAGTATATGGATGAGAAAGGGTTCAAATCGGTGTCCGAGATTTCGCGCCGTGCCGTGCCCAATGTCACCGATTGGCAGTATCTGAACCTGAACCATGTGACCAAGGCGGTGATCGATCAGGACGAATGCATCAAATGCGGGCGCTGCTATGCGGCCTGTGAAGATACATCGCATCAGGCGATCGAAATGTCGCCGGATCGGGTCTTCAGCGTCAAGGACGACGAATGCGTCGCCTGTAATCTCTGCGTCAATGTTTGCCCGATTGAAGGCTGTATCACCATGAAAACGCTGGAAAAAGGTGAAGTAGACGAACGTACAGGGCGCGCTGTTGGCGATTATGCCAACTGGACGCAGCACCCCAACAACGTGGCCGCCTGTTCGGCCGAGTAAGGGCGCAGGGCCCCGGGACGAGATGTGCCGGGGCTCTTGATGCAAGCGGATCACATCCCCGTCCGATGCCCCGGACGGGGATGTGTGTTTTCCGAAATCCTGTGCCATAAGGGCCGATCCCCCGTGGCGGGCACCCCCGATCGGTTCAGGTGTTTCGGCTTAGGCGTCTGGCGTCAGCATCCGGCGAAACAGGGTTTCCAGATGCGCACTGGCATCGGCGAAATGGCTGTCTCCCTCGGGGTGCAGGATGCCACGGATCTGGGCGTCGAAATCGGCGTAATGCTGGGTCGTGGCCCAGATCGAAAACAGCAGATGGCGCGCATTGGCCGGAGCAATCTGTCCCGCTGCGATCCAGGCCTCGATGATGGCGGCCTTTTCATCGACCAGCGTTTTCAGCTCGCCTTCGATCTTGTCCATGATGTTGGGGGCGCCCTGAACGATCTCATTGGCGAACAACCGGCTTTCGCGGGGGTATTCGCGGGACATCTCCAGTTTGCGCAAAACATAGGCGATGATCTCTTCAATCGGCTCTCCGTCTGACTGAATTTTACGCAGCGGGTCGAGCCATGTTTGCATCAGACCGTCGATCAGGGCGCGGTGAATGGCCACTTTCGAAGGGAAATAATAGAGCAAATTCGGCTTGGACAGGCCTGCCGCACGGGCGATCTGATCCAGTGTCGCGCCTCGAAACCCATGTTGGGAAAAGACGTCTAAAGCCGCTTCCAGAATGGTTTCCGTGTTCTTTTTTTGAATGCGTGTACGGGGTTGGCGCCCCGGTGTTTTTCGTTCGATTCCCATTCGGTGTTCGTTCCTGTCTCGCTTGCGGACACATACTTGCTAAAAAAAGCGACAAACCGAAGGGGGAATCGCCTTAAAACCATACTTAGTGACCATTTGCTTGGTTTTGAGGCAATCGCCCGGTTTGGCAAGGGGTAGACTGTTGTTAGTGTTCTCTTGACCAAATGGTCAAACCTGCCGAAGCTGCGTGAAGGCGTTCTGTGAACGTTAATTTTGAAAGCTGCAACGGTGCGGCGTGACCTTTGCAGCAATACGAATATTCGGGGTGCGTTTTGGTTTTGCCCCGTCCTAGATCTGACAGGAAAGGATACAACAATGGTTGCCGCTGGTGAAAACCTGAAAATCAACTCGGAACGTCTTTGGGACAGCCTGATGGACATGGCCAAGATCGGTCCCGGCGTTGCGGGCGGCAACAACCGCCAGACCCTGACAGACGAAGATGCGGCGGGCCGTGCGCTGTTTCAGAAATGGTGCGAAGAGGCGGGGATGACCATGGGCGTCGACGCCATGGGCACGATGTTCATGACCCGCGAAGGCACCGATCCCGATGCGCTGCCGGTCTATGTGGGATCCCACCTCGACACCCAGCCGACGGGCGGGAAATACGACGGCGTTCTGGGGGTGTTGGGCGCACTGGAAGCCGTGCGCACGATGAACGATCTCGACATCAAGACCAAACATCCGATTGTTGTGACCAACTGGGCCAATGAAGAGGGCGCGCGTTTTGCGCCGGCCATGTTGGCCTCGGGGGTGTTTGCAGGTAAGCATACGCTGGATTACGCCTATAACCGGACCGATCTGGAGGGGAAAACCTACGGTGAGGAACTCGCGCGGATCGGCTGGAAAGGTGACGAAGAGGTCGGCGCCCGCAAGATGCACGCCTATTATGAGCTGCACATCGAACAGGGGCCGATTTTGGAAGCCGAGGGCAAGGACATCGGCGTTGTCACCCATTGTCAGGGGCTGTGGTGGCTGGAATTCACCCTCACCGGCAAAGAAGCGCATACAGGGTCGACCCCGATGGCGATGCGCACCAATGCGGGGCTGGCGATGGCCCGCATTCTGGAGATGGTGCAGGAAGTCGCGATGGATCACCAGCCCAACGCTGTGGGCGGCGTGGGGCAGATGCAGTTCAGCCCGAATTCGCGCAACGTCCTGCCGGGCACCGTGGTGTTCACCGTCGATATCCGCACGCCGAACATCGAGAAACTCACCTCCATGCGCAGCCAAATCGAAGAGAGCGCAGAGAAGATCTGTGCCGAGCTGGGTGTCGGTTACGCCGTTGAAGCCGTGGGCCATTTCGACCCTGTGACCTTTACGCCGGAGCTGGTGGCAAACGTCCGCAACGCCGCAGAACGTCTGGGCTATTCGCACCTGGATATCGTCTCGGGCGCAGGGCACGATGCCTGCTGGGCGGCGGCCATGGCGCCCACGACCATGATCATGTGCCCCTGTGTCAACGGGATCTCGCACAATGAGGCCGAAGAGATCAGCCCTGAATGGGCCGCGGCGGGCACCGATGTGCTGCTGCATGCGGTGCTGGAAACCGCTGAGATTGTGGAATGAATAATTGAGCCAAGAAAAGCATGAGCGCGCCAATCAAAAGGCGCGCCGCTTTTGCCAACAAGGAGAAAACCATGACAAAAGTCATCAAAAACGGAACAATCGTCACCGCCGATTTGACATATAAGGCGGACGTCAAAATCGAAGATGGCAAGATCGTCGAGATCGGGCCGGACCTGACGGGCGACGAAATTCTGGATGCCGAAGGGTGCTATGTGATGCCGGGCGGCATTGACCCGCACACGCACCTTGAGATGCCGTTCATGGGCACGCATTCCTCGGATGATTTCTATGCCGGGACGCGGGCGGCTCTGGCGGGCGGCACCACGATGGTCGTCGATTTTGCGCTGCCCGATCCGGGTCAGTCGCTTCTGGATGCGATCAAGGTCTGGGACAACAAATCGGCGCAGGCCTGTTGCGATTATTCCTTCCACATGGCGATCACATGGTGGGGCGAACAGGTCTTTGATGAGATGAAGATCATCACCGAAGAAAAAGGCATCAACACGTTCAAGCACTTCATGGCCTATAAAGGCTCGCTGATGGTGAATGATGACGAGATGTTCGCCTCTTTCAAGCGCTGCGCCGAGCTGGGCGCGACGCCTTTGGTCCATGCCGAAAACGGCGATCTGGTGGCGGAGATGACCGCGAAACTTCTGGCAGAAGGCAACACCGGCCCCGAGGCACACGCCTATTCGCGCCCCTCTCAGGTCGAAGGCGAAGCCACCAACCGCGCGATCATGATCGCCGACATGGCCGGTGCGCCGCTGTATGTGGTGCATACCTCTTGCGAAGAGGCGCATGAAGCGATCCGCCGCGCCAAAATGAACGGCAAACGCGTCTGGGGCGAACCGTTGATCCAGCACCTTGTTCTGGATGAAAGCGAGTATTTCAACGAAGACTGGGACCATGCCGCGCGCCGTGTCATGTCGCCGCCGTTCCGCAACAAAAAGCATCAGGACAGCCTGTGGGCCGGGCTTGCCTCGGGCACGCTATCTTGTGTGGCGACTGACCACTGTGCCTTTACGACCGAACAAAAACGTTACGGTGTTGGCGATTTCTCGAAGATCCCGAATGGCACTGGCGGGCTTGAGGATCGTCTGCCGGTCCTGTGGTCCGAAGGGGTCGAGACGGGTCGCATCACCATGAATGAATTTGTGGCCGTAACCTCTACAAATATCGCGAAAATCCTGAACTGCTACCCGCAAAAAGGGGCGATCCTTGTGGGGTCTGACGCCGATATCGTGGTGATGGATCCCTCCATGACCAAGACCATCAAGGCCGAGACACAGGCCTCTTCCATTGATTACAATGTGTTTGAAGGCATCGAGGTCAAAGGTCTGCCGCGCTATGTGCTGAGCCGCGGATATGTCGCCGTCGACAAGGGCAG
The DNA here is from genome assembly GCF_963675965.1 of uncultured Celeribacter sp. Lineage (NCBI taxonomy): Bacteria > Pseudomonadati > Pseudomonadota > Alphaproteobacteria > Rhodobacterales > Roseobacteraceae > Celeribacter > uncultured Celeribacter sp. The sequence continues at coordinate 3,603,870 of NZ_OY780935.1, forward strand.
CTTGCAGGCCAAAGAGGGCCACGGCGAATTCGTTGCCCGCGATCCGAATGCGACGGTGAACACAGCACTGTCTAAGTGGAAAGAGCTGACCGCGCCGCGCCCGGTGGAACGCGCCGGCATTCCGGTGACCGGCGTGTGAGCGCAGACAACCGGTGACAACAGATCGGGCACCAGCGGGTGCCCGGTTGAACAACAGGGGACAGACCCCGTGCAAAACGGGGCAGGGAAAGACAACAAGCCAATGAAAAAGCCAGTGATTGACGCGCAGGGCGTGGACCTGACGTTCCAGACGAACGACGGCCCCGTGCATGCGCTCAAAGATGTGAATTTGCAGATCGAAAAGGGGGATTTCGTGTCCTTCATCGGTCCGTCGGGTTGCGGTAAGACGACCTTTTTGCGTTGTATCGCCGGGCTGGAAGCGCCTACGGGCGGGACGCTGAAGGTGAATGGGCTGAGCCCGGATGAGGCCCGAAAATCAAGGGCCTATGGCTATGTGTTTCAGGCCGCCGGGCTGTATCCCTGGCGCACGATCGCGGGTAATATCCGGCTGCCTCTGGAGATCATGAAATTTCCCAAGGCGGATATGGAAAAGCGCATCGAGAAAGTGCTCGACCTTGTCGATCTGAACGGTTTTGGCAAGAAATTTCCCTGGCAGCTCTCCGGGGGTATGCAACAGCGGGCCTCGATTGCTCGGGCGCTGGCGTTTGACGCGGAAATTCTGTTGATGGATGAACCCTTCGGTGCGTTGGACGAAATTGTCCGGGACAAGCTGAACGAAGAGCTGCTGAAGCTCTGGGCGGCGACGGAAAAGACCATCGCTTTCGTCACCCACTCGATCCCCGAGGCGGTGTATCTGTCGACCAAGATCGTGGTGATGAGCCCGCGCCCGGGCCGGATCACCGATGTGATCGAAAGCACCTTGCCCAAGGAACGGCCGCTGGAAATCCGCGACAGCGAAGAATTCATCAAGATCGCCCACCGCGTGCGCGAGGGCCTGCGCGCGGGGCATGACGCATGAGAAATATCTTTCCCATCCTGACGGTCGTCGCCGCCATTCTGGTGATCTGGTATGGTGCGGCGATCAAGATGAACAGCCAATGGGCCTATGATCAGGCGGCTCGGGCCGACGTCGAGCTCTCCTTTTCCGATATGGTGAAGGACACGATGGTGCAGGAGCGCCCGAAACTGCCTGCGCCGCATCAGGTTGTGGCCGAACTCTGGAACACGACGGTCGAGAAAAAGATCACCTCGAAACGCAGTCTCGTGTTCCATGGCTGGATCACCCTGTCGGCCACCTTGCTGGGCTTTGGCATCGGGACGGTCGCCGGAATCGCGCTGGCCGTGGGAATCGTGCACAACAAGGCGATGGATCTTGGGGTGATGCCCTGGGCGATTGCCTCGCAGACCATTCCGATCCTCGCAATTGCACCGATGATCATCGTAGTGCTCAATTCCATGGGCATTTCCGGGCTGATCCCTAAGGCGATCATCGCCGCCTATCTGTCGTTTTTCCCGGTGGTCGTGGGGATGGTCAAAGGCCTGCGTGCCCCGGATTCGATGCAGCTCGATCTGATGAAGACCTATAATGCCAGCGGTTCAGAGACCTTCTGGAAACTGCGTCTTCCCTCTTCGATGCCCTATCTGTTCGCCTCGCTCAAAGTGGGCATCGCCGCCGCGCTGGTCGGCACGATTGTGGCCGAATTGCCCTCGGGTGCGGTACGCGGTCTGGGCGCGCGGCTGTTGTCGGGGTCTTACTATGGGCAAACCATTCAGATCTGGTCCGCCCTTTTCGCCGCCGCCGCCCTAGCTGCCATTTTGGTGATCATTGTCGGCGTGCTTGAACGGGTGGTTCTGAAACGTATGGGGATGGCACAATGAACGCGCTCTATGTTCTTTTGGTGCTCGCTGTCTGGCTGGGCCTGTGGTGGATCAACACCCGCTTTGCCGCACATAAAAACACCCGCTGGATCGTGCCGGTCCTGTTTGGCGTCACGCTGGTGCTGTTGTGGGAAATGGTCGTGCGCCTCTTTGGTGTCAGCCCGGTGATCCTGCCGGCCCCGAGTGCGATCGGGGCGAAGCTGGTGAGCGAGGTACCGACCCTGTGGGAAGACTTTGTCCAGACCATCGTGAAGGGCGCTTTGAGCGGCTATCTGATGGGCTGTGGCGCGGCCTTTCTCACCGCCGTCCTGATCGACCGCTCGCCCTTCCTGCAACGCGGCCTGCTGCCGGTCGGCAATTTCGTCGCCGCCCTTCCGATTGTCGGAATCGCTCCGATTCTGGTGATGTGGTTCGGGTTCGACTGGCAATCCAAGGCTGCGGTCGTTGTGGTCATGGTGTTCTTCCCGGTGCTGGTGAACACCGTGGCCGGGCTTCAGGCGGCTTCTGTCATGCAGAAGGACTTGATGCGGACCTATTCGGCCTCCTATGCGCAGACATTGCTGAAACTGCGCCTTCCCGCGGCCATGCCTTTTGTTTTCAACGGGCTTAAAATTGCGACAACACTGGCGCTTATTGGTGCAATCGTCGCTGAGTTCTTCGGCTCCCCGATCAAAGGGATGGGGTTCCGAATTTCCACCGAAGTCGGACGTCTCGGACTTGATATGGTCTGGGCAGAGATTGCGGTGGCTGCTGTCACGGGGTCGGCCTTTTATGGGCTGGTGTCGATGATCGAAAAGGGGGTGACCTTCTGGCACCCGTCCCAACGCGGATAACACCGCATCCAAAATACGCACGGGAAAAATCCCGGCATTTTTGACAACTTGGAGGTTGTATTGACTATGAAAAAGCTACTGACGAGCGCCGCCGCTCTGGCCGCCATGACGTCTGGGGCCTTCGCCGCCGATGAGGTCTCGCTGCAGCTCAAATGGGTGACCCAGGCGCAATTCGCCGGTTACTACGTTGCGCTGGAAAAAGGCTATTACGAAGATGCCGATCTGGATGTCACCATCAAACCGGGGGGGCCGGATATTGCGCCGGTGCAGGTGCTTTTGGGGGGCGGGGCCGACGTTATGGTCGACTGGATGCCTTCGGCCCTGGCGGCGCGTGAAAACGGCGCCCCGGTTGTGAACATCGCCCAGCCCTATAAATCCTCGGGCATGATGCTGACCTGCCTGAAGGAAACCGGCATCACCGGCCCCGAGGATTTCCCGGGCAAGACGCTGGGCGTATGGTTCTTCGGCAACGAATATCCCTTCCTGTCCTGGATGGGCAAGCTCGGCATCCCGACCGATGGCTCCGAGGGCGGCGTGACCGTGCTGAAACAGGGCTTCAACGTCGATCCGCTTCTGCAAAAGCAAGCCGCTTGCATTTCGACCATGACCTATAACGAATACTGGCAGGTCATCGATGCCGGGATTTCCGAAGACGATCTGATCACTTTCAAATACGAAGATCAGGGCGTTGCCACGCTGGAAGACGGTCTCTATGTCCTCGAAAAGGATCTGAGCGACGAAGCCTTCAAAGACAAGATGGCGCGCTTTGTCGCCGCCTCCATGCAAGGCTGGAAATACGCGGAGGAAAATCCCGAAGAAGCTGCTGAAATCGTTCTGGAATACGATGAAACCGGCGCGCAGACCATGAAGCACCAGGTGCGCATGATGACAGAGGTTGCGAAGCTCACCTCCGGCTCCAATGGTGCGCTGGATGTGGCGGATTATGAACGCACCGTGGCTTCTTTGCTGGCGGGGGGCTCTGATCCGGTGATCACCAAGGAACCTGAAGGGGCCTATACGCTGGAAATCACCGACGCTGCGCTGAAATAAGCGCCTGCGACCTGAATGAAAAGCGCCCGCCCCGGGAAATCACCGGGGCGGGCGTTGCATGTTCTGAGGCAGAGAGAACATGCGTCGGAGGATTTACGAGCGCATCGCCTGTTCCAGGGTGATGTCGCCTTCGACCTTGGTCAGCTCCGACTGGTCGACATCCGGCATCGCTTTGAGTTCGGCTTCGGTGTAGCCTTCGACCACGACGCTGTCTTCGTCGAGCATGGAGAATTCATTCACGTCGATCAGCACATCATGTTCCGCAATGCCCAAGAAGCCACCGATCCCGACCACGGCCTTGAGCGTGCCGCCGTCTTTCACGATTGCGTCGATCTCGCCGACGTCATTGCCTTCAACGGACACGACTTTGGTGCCAACGATTTCAGACACGGTTTCATCGCCAAAGGTCGAGAGCGCATTGGCCACATCGGTCGCGGTGTTGCTGATCGCGTCGCCGGTTGCTTCAAGCGCATCGCCCGTGGCATCGGCCGCGTCAGAGGCTGTATCGGCAATCGCGTCGCCGGTTTCCTCAAGTGTCGGCATCTCTGCTTCCGCCTGAGTGTCCATAGTGACGCCATCGGTCGACATTTCAGTGGAGGTCGTCACATCGGCCATGGCCGTAGTGCCCATCAAGGCCAGAACGGTTGCGCTGGACAGAAGGGTTTTGGTCAGGGTTTTCATAGCTTTCTCCTCTTTCTGCATGCTCGCTGCATGCTGTATGGAAAGACAATGACCAGACCCGCCTTTCGGTTCCAAAGAGCCGCGTGATGGTGCGCGGTTTGCCGCTGAGAATGTCTAATCGTGTAATAAAATCAATTGGATATGTTTTCCAAAAAAAGCCGCCCACGGGGGGCGGCTCTCTGGGTTGTATAGGTCTCAGCTCTGTCAGCTCTGATTGTAGAGCGAACTTTGGATAAGATTGTCGACGACTGATGGGTCGGCGAGGGTTGAGGTGTCTCCGAGGGCGCCGGTGTCGTTTTCGGCGATCTTGCGCAGAATGCGGCGCATGATTTTGCCCGACCGTGTTTTCGGCAGGCCCGGGGCCCATTGGATGAAGTCGGGCTTGGCGATCGGTCCGATTTCGGTGCGGACCCATTTCTCCAGCTCCTTACGCAGCTCCTCGGAGGGTTCCACATCGTTCATCAGGGTGACATAGGCATAGATGCCCTGACCCTTGAGCTCATGCGGCATGCCGACCACGGCGGCCTCGGCGACCTTGGCGTGGGCCACGAGCGCGCTTTCGACCTCGGCGGTGCCCATGCGGTGGCCCGAGACGTTGATCACATCGTCGACGCGGCCGGTGATCCAGTAATAGCCATCTTCGTCGCGACGACAGCCGTCGCCGGAGAAGTAATAGCCTTTGTACTGCTGGAAATAGGTCTCTTGGAAGCGTTCGTGATCGCCCCAGACGGTGCGCATCTGCCCGGGCCAGCTGTCCTTGAGGCACAACACGCCCTCGGTCGCGGTCTCATGCAGTTCCTCGCCGGTCTGCGGGTCCAGAATGACCGGCTGCACGCCGAAGAAGGGCAGGGTGGCCGAGCCGGGTTTGGTGGCAATCGCCCCGGGCAGCGGGGTCAGCAGATGGCCGCCGGTCTCGGTCTGCCACCAGGTGTCGACGATGGGGCAATTGCCCTTGCCCACGACCTCATTGTACCAGTTCCAGGCCTCGGGGTTGATCGGCTCGCCGACGGTGCCCAGCACCTTGAGCGAGGACAGATCGTATTTCTCGACCCATTCGTTGCCCTGCCCCATGAGGGCGCGCAGCGCGGTGGGGGCGGTGTAGAACTGGTTGACCTTGTGCTTTTCGCACACGGCCCAGAACCGACCCGCATCGGGGTAGCTCGGTACGCCCTCGAACATCAGCGTGGTGGCGCCATTGGCCAACGGACCATAGACGATGTAGCTGTGGCCGGTGACCCAGCCGACGTCGGCGGTGCACCAGAAGACGTCGCCGTCGTGATAGTCGAAGACATATTTATGGGTCAGCGCGGCATAGGTGAGATAGCCGCCGGAGCTGTGCACGACGCCTTTCGGTTTGCCGGTTGAACCCGAGGTGTAGAGGATGAACAGCGGGTCTTCGGCATTCATCGGGCGCGGCGGGCAGTCGGGGCTGGCGTGTTCCATCAGGTATTTGACGTCGACATCGCGGCCTTGGATCCAGGTGATCTGATCGCCGGTATGTTTGACGACAAGGCAGCGCACCTTGTCGGAACAGTGCAAAAGCGCGGCATCGGTGTTGGCCTTGAGCGGCGTGCGACGACCGCCGCGCGGCGCGGTGTCGGCGGTGATGACGAGCTTGGCGCCGCAGTCGTTGATGCGGTTGGCGAGCGCGTCGGGCGAGAAGCCCGCGAAAACGATGGAATGGATCGCGCCGATGCGGGCACAGGCGAGCATGGCATAGGCGGCTTCGGGGATCATCGGCAGGTAGATCACCACGCGGTCGCCGCGCATGACGCCCTGGCTGAGCAGGACGTTGGCCATGCGGTTCACCTTGTCGGAGAGCTCCTTATAGGTGATGTGCTGGGCGGGCTCATTGGGGTCGTCGGGCTCGAAGATGATCGCGGTCTGCAGGGATTTCTTGGCCAGATGGCGGTCGATGCAATTGGCCGAGACGTTCAACACGCCGTCAGAATACCATTTGATGTCGACGCGGCCGAAATCGAAACAGGTCTTTTTGACCTGCGTGTAGGGTTCCATCCAGTTCAGGATCTTGCCCTGTTCCGCCCAGAACGACACCGGATCCTCCACCGAACGCCGGTACAGCGCCTCGTAATCCTCCGCCGTGATATGCGCGGACGCCGCAAATTCCGTCCGCGGCGCGTAACTCGTCGTGCTCATGATCTGTCCTCCCCAGAGTCTAGTCTTCCCGTTTGAAACGCACCAGCGGCGCGTTTCAAACGGGCCGTCCCGCCTGTGCGTAGGATTCGACAGGTCCAGAACGTTACGTCAGATGGCGAGATATTCGGCTCTCAGCGCGTCGTTCTCAAGCACTTCTTTTGCCGATCCGTCATAGACCACGCGTCCGGTGTCCAGAATCACGGCCCGATCGGCCAGATTCAGGGCGCGGACGGCGTTCTGTTCCACCAGCACGGTGGTGATGCCTTGCGCTTTGATAATCCTCAGAGTTTTTTCGATTTCATCGACGATGACCGGGGCGAGGCCTTCATAGGGTTCGTCCAGAAGCAGCACCTTGATGTCCCGCGCCAGCGCCCGGGCAATGGCGAGCATCTGTTGTTCGCCGCCCGACAGCGTGACGCCCTCCTGTTTGCGCCGCTCGCGCAGGCGCGGGAACAATTCATAGAGGCGGTCGAGGCTCCAGCCCACGGGATCCACGATCTGCGCCAACAGCAGGTTTTCCTCGACCGTCAGCCCGGCGATGATGCGCCGGTCCTCGGGCACAAGCGCAAGCCCGCGTGTCGCCGCCTCATAGGAAGTTTTGGTGTGAAGATGTTCATGGTCGAGCCAGATTTCACCATGGGTCAGCTGCGGGCTGTCGAGCCGGGCCAGCGCGCGCAGGGTCGAGGTCTTGCCCGCGCCATTGCGGCCCAGAAGGGCGAGGATCTCGCCCTCGTGGATGTTAAAAGAGACGCCCTGCACGATATAGCTTTCGCCGTAATAGGCATGGATGTCCCAGGCCGAAAAAAACGCGGGTGCGGTTTGGGCGTGGTTGGCGTTCGGGTTGAAGCCGCTTTGCGTCGTGGTCGCGGCGGCGGGGGGGATTGGCGTGCTCATGATCTGTCCTTTCGCCTCAAACCTGCTGGGTTTCGCCCAGATAGGCCTCTTTGACCTTGGGGTTGCCTTTGATGTTGTCAGGCGTGTCTTCGACAAGGGGGGTGCCCTGCGCCAGAACCGTGATCCGGTCGGCCAGCGAAAACACCACATGCATGTCGTGTTCGATGATCGCGATGGTGATGTCGCGCTGTTCCTTGATTTCCTTGAGCAGAGCGATGGTGTTGTTGGTGTCGGCGCGCGCCATGCCCGCGGTGGGTTCGTCCAACAGCAAAAGCTTGGGCTCCTGTACCAGACACATGGCGATCTCCAGGCGACGTTTGTCGCCGCGCGACAGGCTGGAGGCCAGCATGTCCTTGCGGCTCAGCATGTCGACATCCGACAACATGGTCCGGGCTTTGTCGATCAGCCCGGTTTCGCGTTCCATGGTTTCGATCGCATGCAGGCGAAACGCGCCGTCGCGTTTGGCGAAACAGGGGATCATCATGTTTTCCATCACCGTGAGATCGCCAAAGATCTCTGGGGTCTGGAACACGCGTGAAATGCCCATCTGGTTGATTTCATGGGGTTTGCGTCCCAGCACGGATTTGCCGTCGAACATCACCGATCCGGTGTCGGGGATCAGCTTGCCCACCAGGCAGTTGAGCAGCGTGGATTTGCCTGCGCCATTGGGGCCGATGATGGCATGAACGGTGTTTTCTTCGACCGAGAGGGTCACATCGCTCAGCGCCTGAAGACCGCCGAACCGCTTGCCCACGCCTTTGACTTCCAGAATTCCCATGGTCTGTCTCCTTAAACGACGTGTTTGCCGGGGTCGGGGCGATGTTCGGGGTCGGGATCATCATATTTGTCCCGTTTCTTCTGACCTTTGAACTTGGCCACAAGTTTGCCCAGACCTTCGATCAGCCCACCGGGCAGGAAGGTGACAACCAGCATGAAGGTCACGCCCAGTGTCAGGTGCCAGCCCTCGCCGGTGAAGCGGGCAAAGATCCAGATCACCACGTCTTCCAGCCCGTCAGGCAGGAAAGAGAACCAGTTGTGCAGCACGCCTTCGTTGATCTTCGAGAAGATGTTTTCGAGATACTTGATCACGCCCGCGCCCAGAACAGGCCCCATCAGCGTGCCCGCTCCCCCCAAAATGGTCATGATCACCACCTCGCCAGAGGCGGTCCAGAGCATTCGGTCGGCCCCTGCCAGCGGGTCCATCGCCGCCAGAAGCCCGCCAGCAAGCCCGGCATACATACCCGAGATCACGAAGGCCGCAAGCGTATAGGGTTTCGGATCAAGGCCCGTGTAGGTCATGCGTTGCTGGTTCGATTTCACCGCCCGCAGCATCATTCCAAAGGGCGACCGAAACAGACGGATCGCGATGTAAAAGGCCAGAATCGCCACAATGGCGCAGAAATAGTAGCCGACGTTGAAGGTGAACACGCGACCCAGGGCTTCGAGCTTGTAGGAACTGTTCATCGCCAGACCAAAGATATTGGTGACCGGCAGAGAAGACCCTTCTGCGGCGCCATCCAGAATGCGCGGGTCTTCCAGCGTCAGTTGCAGTCCGGTTTCGCCATTGGTCAGTGGCGTCAGCACGGAATAGGCCATCTTGTAGCACATCTGCGCGAAGGCCAGCGTGAGGATGGAGAAATAGATCCCGGAGCGGCGCAGGCTGACATAGCCAATGGCAGCGGCAAACAGGCCGGACACCACCATGGCCAGCAGGATGCCGGGGATCACGTTCATGGTGAGCAGTTTGAACATCCAAACGGCGGCATAGGAACCGATGCCCAGAAAGGCGGCATGGCCGAAGGACAGGTAGCCCGTGAGGCCGAAAAGGATGTTGAAGCCTACCGCAAAGATGCCAAAAATCGCGATCTTCTGCATCAGGTCGGGATAGCCGCCATTGAATTGCGCCAGCTCAGAGCCCGCCGCGAAGGGCTGCAGTAGGATCGGCGTCAGCAGGGTCAGCGCGATGACGATCAGCAGAAAGGAGAAGTCTTTTTTGTTCAGTCCAAGCATGGGTTATTCCTCCATCACGCCTTTTTTGCCCATCAGGCCGCGTGGCCGTGTCAGCAGGATGATGATCGCCACGACATAGATGATGATCTGGTCAATGCCGGGAATGATGGTTTTGATTGCGTTCATGGATGAGAAGCTCTCGAGGATGCCGAGCAGGAAACCTGCCAAAACGGCCCCGGGCAGGCTGCCCATGCCGCCGACCACGACGACGACGAAGGACAGCACCAGAAAATCCATGCCCATGTGATAATTCGGGCTCAGGATCGGGGCGTACATGACGCCTGCGACACCGGCCACGGCGGCGGCAAGGCCGAACATGATGGTAAAGCGGCGGTCAATGTTGATCCCCAGAAGACCGACGGTTTCGCGGTCCGCCATGCCCGCGCGCACGACCATCCCGAAGGTGGTGAAACGCAGGAAACTGAACACCGCGCCGATGACGACGGCGGCAAAGCCGAAGTAGATCAGACGCCAATAGGGATAGATGATCATATTCGGATCAAAGCCCAGCATGGCACCGAAATCGAAAGACCCCTTGAAGGCCGCGGGGGCAGGGGTCGAGATCGGGTTGGCGCCGTAGAAATACTTGATCACCTCCTGCAGCACGATGGCCAGACCGAAGGTGACAAGGATCTGATCGGCATGGGGGCGTTTATAGAAATGCTTGATCAGCCCGCGTTCCATGGCAAAGCCTACGGCGATCATGATCGGGATCGAAAACAGGATCGCCAGCGGCACGGCCCAGTCGATCAGAGAACCGCCGATCTCGGGGCCGAACCAGGCCTCGACATAGGGGGTTTTTATCTTTGCGGGATTGCCCAGAAAGTCGGTCTTGGTCGGATCGATCGTTTCAAAGGACATATTGAGAAGGCGCGACAGGGTCACCGCGCAGAAGGCGCCGATCATGAAAATGGCGCCATGGGCGAAATTCACCACGCCGAGCGTGCCGAAAATCAGGGTCAGCCCCAGCGCGATCAGCGCATAGGCCGAGCCCTTGTCCAGCCCGTTGAGCAATTGCAGAAGAATCGTCTCCATTGGTCCCCACCTGTTGGGTTGTGCTTTGCTTTGCCTGCGAAAATCTCCGGCCCGCGCGCCGGAGGCGGCGGCAGAGGGGTATCAACCGGGCCCATGTGGTCCATGGCCCGGTGTCAGGCTTTGAAAAAGTGGCGCGCAGTGACGGTTTGCGGGCGACCGGGAAAGAGGTCTTTCCGGCAGATGGTCGCCCGTGCGCCTGCCTTGATGGCTCAGCCCGCGTTGCAGTCGCCCAGGGCGCCGCCCGCGAACATCGGGTGATCCGGCGGATAGGTGACCTGAGCGGCGGGGGTGATCTCGATCACTTCGAGAAGGTCGAATTCAGAAGTCGGGTTCTCCTTGCCGCGCACCACGAGCACGTCCTTGAAGCACTGGTGATCCTCGGCGCGGTAGAGCGTCGGGCCGTTGCCCAGACCGTCGAACTCGAAGCCTTCGAGCGCTTCGCCCACGGCACAGGGGTTGAACGATCCGGCGCGGGCTACGGCATCGGCATAAAGCAGCGTCTGCACATAGCAGGTGTGCGCGGCCTGCGACGGCGGGAAGCCGTATTTCGTGCCGAAGCTCTTCACGAAGGCCTTCGAGCCCTCATCGGTCAGCGACCAGTGCCAGTTGGTCGAGCCAAGGATGCCCTTGATATTTTCACCAGCCCCGCGTGCCATCAGACGCGAGAACAGCGGCACGACGATCTCGAACTGCTTGCCGTTTACCATCTTGTCGCGCAGGCCGAATTGCACGGCGTTGGTCAGAGAGTTTACCATGTCGCCACCGTAATGGTTCAGGATCAGCACGTCGGCGTCGGTTTGCAGTACCGGCGTGATGTAGGACGAAAAGTCGCCCGCCCCCAGTGGGGTGCGCACCTTGTTGACGGTCTCCCAGCCGAGCGCCTCGGTGGCGGCGGCGATGGATTCTTCTTGCGTCCAGCCCCATGTGTAATCGGCTGTCAGGTGATAGGCCTTGCGGTCGCTGCCATAGCGCGCCGCCAGCACAGGCGCGAGCGCCGCGCCGGACATGTAAGCATTGAAGAAATGGCGGAAGCCATTGGCTTTCTTGTCCTTGCCGGTGGTGTCGTTCGAGTGCGTCAGACCGGCCATGAAGATCACACCTGCTTCCTGACACAGACCCTGAACCGCGACGGCCACGCCCGAAGACGAGCCGCCGGTGATCATCACCGCGCCGTCCTTCTCGATCATCGACTTGGCCGAGGCCCGTGCGGCATCGGATTTGGTCTGGGTGTCGCCGGTCACATATTCGACCTTCTTGCCGAGGATGCCGTTGCCCTCGAGCGCCTGCGAACTGAAGGTGGTGAGCATACCGCCATCGCCTTCGCCATTGAGGTGTTCGACAGCCAGTTGATAGGCGCGCAGCTCATCGGCGCCCTCGTCGGCATAGGCGCCCGATTGCGGGACGTTGAAGCCCAGCGTCACGGTGCCGCCCATCGGTTCATTGGTAAAGGCGCTTGCACCAGAAGTGAAGATTGTCGGCAGGGCGAGCCCGGTCCCGGCAATGGCGCCGGTCTTGAGCAGGCCACGACGTGAAAGGTCGAATTTGGTCATTGAAAGTCCTCCCTATATGATCTGCGCGTAGCGCGTCCGGGGTTCCTCCCCGAAGCCCGGACGGCGCGCAGCGCCTGTTGCGTCGGTCATGCCGATCGTTAACAGGATGCAAAAAGTATGGAGGGGTTATGTAAAATCGGGCAACAAGTGCTTTTTAAATAACGGTTTTTTTGTTAAAAAATATACAAATATTAATGATTTGCTGTAAAAGCATTTTCCCGCAACCGCAGCGAAAATCCTTTCGCAGTCGCGGAAAGCTGCTGAAAACGCTGACGAAACGATTTTGCAGGTGAGGAAAGAGAATGTCGAGAACGACTCTGACAGGGTCGCGAATCCGCGAAAGACGTACGCTGGAAGGGCTGAAGCAGGCCGATCTGGCGCGCGACGTCGGAATTTCGCCCGCCTATCTGAACCTGATTGAGCATAACAAGCGCAGAATCGGTGGCAAACTGCTGGTCGACATCGCGCGGGCCCTTGGGGTGGAACCCTCTGCTCTGACCGAGGGGGCACAGGCGCCGGTGATGGAGGGGCTTCAGGACGCGGCCACCAACGCGCTGCCTGGCACCACATTGCGCGGCGGCAAAGCCACGATCTCGCCCGAGACGGCCCGGGCCGAAGAATTCGTCGGGCGGTTCCCAGGGTGGGCCGACCTGGTCGTGGCGCAGCGCGACCGGATCACCGCGCTGGAGCGCCGGGTCGAGGCGCTGAACGACCGTCTGGCGCATGACCCGTTTTTATCCGACGCGCTGCATGAGGTGCTGTCCACTGTGACCGCGATCCGGTCGACCGCAGGGATTCTCAACAACGGCGGTGAAATCGACCGCGATTGGCAGGCACGGTTCCACCGCAATCTTTATGAGGACAGTCAGCGACTGGCGACCGGCTCGCAGTCGCTGGTGAGCTATCTGGATTCCGTCGGTCAGTCCGAGGAGGCGCTGTCGGCACCGCTGGAAGAGGTCGAAGCCTGGCTCAGCCAGCGTGACTTCGCCTTGCCTGAGCTGGAACGCGGCGAGATGCCGGATTTGACGCAGGAGGAGGGACTGCGCTCGCCCGCCGCGCGCATTCTGGCGCGCAAATGGGTGTTGCGCGCTCGCGCCGAGGCGGAAAAGATGCCGCTTTCCATGGTCTCTGAGGTGATGGATCGCCATGGTCCCGATCCGGCAGCACTGGCGCAGTTCGCCGGGGTAAGTCTGGCCGGCGCCATGCGGCGTCTGGCCAGTGTGCCGCCGGGCGAGGGTCGGGTGCCCATGGGGCTGGCGATCTGTGACGGCTCCGGGGCGCTGACCTTTCGCAAGCCGCTTGAAGGCTTCGCGCCGCCTCGTTTTGGCGCCGCCTGTCCGCTCTGGCCGCTCTATCAGGCGCTGTTGCGCACCACGGTGCCGATCCGCCGGGTGGTGGAGCAACAAGGTCAGCCCGCGCGCCGCTATCTGGCCTATGCGATTTGCGAACCGCGCCAGCCGGACCGCTTTGATGCCCCTGCCGTGGTCGAGGCCACCATGCTTTTCGTGCCGCTGGAACGTCTGGATTTCATCGATCACCCGGAGGCGCCACTGGGGATCGGCACCAGCTGTCGTGTCTGTGCGCGCGAGAACTGTCCTGCCCGCCGCGAGCCTTCGCTTCTGGTGGAAGAGCCGGAAGAGAATTGAGGGCTTTTCCCACGAGCGGGCTGCCTGTGGGGGAAATTTTTGACATAGAGAGGGCAAAACGCGATAAGACTCCGCAATACGGGAGAGAGGGGGCGGTCGAATGGGCAAGCGTGTCCTGCTGGTCGAAGACGAGCCGAACATAATCGAAGCGATCCGGTTCATCCTGTCGCGTGACGGCTGGACCGTGGATACCCATTCCGATGGCGCCACCGCGGTGGCTGCCGTGGATCGTAAAACGCCGGATATCATTATTCTCGACGTCATGTTGCCGAACAAATCCGGTTTCGACATTCTACGCGAACTGCGCGCCAGCCCGGAACATGCAGCGCGCCCGATCCTGATGCTGACGGCGCGTGGACAAAAGAAAGACCGCGACATGGCCGAGGCCGCTGGGGTGTCCTTGTTCATGACCAAGCCCTTCTCCAACACCGAAATGCTGGAGGCGGTGCGCGCGCTGGCCGCAGCATCGGGGCGAGATGGCTGACCGGCGCGGTCCGCTCTATCTGCCCCCGGCGTCTTACCGGCGGCGGCGGTTGATCGATGCGCTGCGGCTGTTGCCCTTTTTGATGTTCTTTCTTTGGTTGCTGCCGCTTTTGTGGGGCGGCGACAGCATTGACAGTCCGCGCGGCGGCGGCAGTGCAGCCTTTGTGCACATTTTTGTCGTCTGGGCACTAGGCATTGCATTGGCCTTTGCCGTTGCGCGCAAGTTGCAGCGCGGTGAGGCGGGGGCGCAGTCCGAAAGCAAGCCTGCGCCGGAGGACGACGGCTGATGGCGCAGTTCAACATCCTTGTGCTGGTCTGCCTGTGCTACGCGAGCTTTCTCTTTGCCGTCGCCTTCTGGGCGGAGAAGCGCGCCGAAGCCGGACGGCTGGGCTGGATGCGTTCGCCGGTGATCTACACGCTGTCGCTGTCGATCTACTGCACCGCATGGACCTTTTACGGCGCGGTGGGCTATGCCGTGCGTTCGGGGCTGGAGTTCGTGGTGATCTACTTGGGGCCCAGTCTGGTGATGATCGGCTGGTGGTGGATCCTGCGCAAACTGGTGCGGATCGGGCGGACCCACCGGATCACCTCGATTGCGGATCTGATTTCTTCGCGCTATGGCAAGTCGACGACCTTGGGGGTGCTGGTGACCTTGTTGGCGGTGATCGGCACCACGCCCTATATTGCGCTGCAACTGCAATCCGTCGCGCTGTCCTTTGCCGTTTTCGGGTTGAATGATGCGCAGGATATGGTGCTGCCGGATCTCGACAAGACTGCGCTCTGGGTGGCGGCGGGGCTGGCGCTTTTCACCATTCTCTTTGGTACGCGCAATCTGGACGCCAATGAACGCCACCATGGCGTGGTGACCGCCATCGCGCTGGAGGCGGTGGTGAAATTCGTTGCCCTGATTGCCGTCGGGCTTTTCGTCGTCTGGGGGCTGTCCGACGGTCTGGGCGATCTGATGGCGCGGATCGATGCCTCACCGGTGGCGCATCACGCCATTCACGGGCCCCGCTGGATCACGCTGACGATGCTGTCGGGGGTGGCGCTTATCACCTTGCCAAGGATGTTTCAGGTGATTGTCGTGGAGAATGCGGATGAAGCCCATCTGTTCACCGCAGGCTGGGCCTTTCCGCTTTATATGCTGGGGATGTCGCTGTTCGTGATCCCGATTGCCGCCATCGGTCTGGATGTGCTGCCGGAGGGGGCGAACCCGGATATGTTCGTGCTGACGCTGCCGCTGCATTTCGATCAGCAGGCACTGGCAACCCTGTCCTTTTTGGGGGGCTTTTCGTCGGCCACTTCGATGGTGATCGTGGCCGCCATCGCGCTGTCGACCATGGTGTCGAACCATATCGTCATGCCGATCTGGCTGAATGTGCGCCACGGCGGCGCCACGGTGTCGGGGGATGTGCGTCAGGTGGTTCTGACGGCCCGTCGCCTGTCGATCTTCGGTGTTCTGGCGCTGGGCTACCTTTATTTCCATTTCTCGGGCGGTTCAGAAGCGCTGGCCTCGATCGGGATGATTTCCTTTACCGGGGTCGCGCAAGTGTTGCCGGCGCTGATTGGCGGTATTTTCTGGCGCGGGGCAACCCGTGTCGGCGCGATTGCCGGGGTGGTTCTGGGGTTTCTGGTCTGGGCCTATACGATGTTTCTGCCCTCCTTTGGCGACGCGGCGGGCTTTACCGAGGCGCTGCTGGCCGACGGTCCCTTCGGGCTGGCGCTGCTGCGTCCGCAGGCGTTGTTCGGCGTCGATGGGGTCGATCCGGTCGTGCATGCCGTCAGCTGGTCTCTGGCGGTCAACACGACGGTGTTCATTCTCGGCTCGATCCTGTCCTTCCCGCGTCCGGTCGAGCGGTTGCAGGGTGCGCAATTCGTCAATGTCTTTGATCATTCCGGGTCGCCGCGCGGCTGGTCGCATGGCTTTGCCGACGCCGAAGATCTGCTGATGATGGCGCAACGCATTCTGGGGGCCAGTGAAGCGCAGCGACTGTTTCAGCTTGAGGCCGAGGCTCAGGGCAAACAGGGGTACCTGCCGGATTCCACGCCAGCTTTCATCGAACGGCTGGAGCGGGAAATGGCCGGGTCTGTGGGGGCCGCCACCGCGCACGCAATGCTGGGACAAATTGCAGGCGGCGTGCTGGTGTCGGTCGAAGATCTCATGGCCGTGGCCGATGAAACCGCGCAGATCATGGAGTATTCCAGCCAGCTTGAGGCAAAATCAGAAGAGCTGGCGCGTACGGCGCGGCAATTGCGGGAAGCCAATGAAAAGCTGACGGCGCTGTCGATCCAGAAGGATGCCTTTCTGTCGCAGATTTCTCATGAACTGCGCACGCCGATGACCTCGATCCGGGCCTTTTCGGAAATTCTGCGCGAAAGCGGTGAGACCGGGGGGCTGCCGCCAGAGGATCTGACGCGGTTTTCCGGGATCATCCATGACGAGGCGCAGCGTCTGACGCGTCTGCTGGACGACCTTCTGGATCTGTCGGTGCTGGAAAACGGTCAGGTGTCGCTGAACTGGTCGCGCGGGAACCTGCATGATGTCATCGAGCGGGCGGTCAGCGCCAGTGCCCCCAAGGACGGTGGAGGTGGGTTGACGATCCTGCGCCATGTCCTGAGCGAACATATCGCCATTGAAACCGACCCGGACCGGCTTGCCCAAGTATTCATCAACCTGATCGCCAATGCGCGTAAATATTGCGACGCAGACGCGCCGGTTCTGAAGATCTACGCCCGGCGCAGCGATGGTGAGCGCGTGCAGGTCGATTTCATCGACAATGGTTCGGGCATTGCCAAGGACAAACAGGCCGTGATCTTCGAAAAGTTTTCGCGGTTGACGGATCATGCCAAGGCTGGGGGCGCGGGTCTCGGGCTGGCGATTTGCCGTGAAATCATGGCCAATCTTGGTGGCACGATTTCCTATTTGCCGGGGCAGGGCGGAGCGGCGTTTCGTCTGGAATGGCCGCGTGTGCGCCCCCGGACGGGTCTAGACGCATAACGGCCCAGCAGGCATGGGCGACATTCAAAATTCTTGATATGAATCATGGCCTGAAAACGACCGATATGTGATAGAATTCATTTCAGGAGGAGCTGAACATGAGAGATCTGGAAAGGAGACGTGTCCAGTTGGAAGCTCGCAAATCCGAGCTTGCGCAACGCCTGATGGAAATCGACGCGGAACTGGATTCACATCAGTCCAAGGACTGGGATGACGCCGCGATCGAACAGGAGGCCGACGAGGTGCTCGAAGGTATGGGGGCCTCCGGCAAGGCCGAAATGGCCATGATCGACGCGGCTCTGGCGCGGATGGACAGTGGAGATTATGGCATTTGCGCCCGCTGCGGCGACGAGATCAGCGACAAGCGGTTGGATGTGTTGCCCTATACGCCGGTGTGCATGACCTGCGCGACACAACACGCAACGAAAGGGTGACGGCCGCGAAAGGGACCTCGGCAAAGACGGTAAGACCGATGTCATTCAGGGAGGATCGACATGACACAAGGCCCGAAATCGGATACGGAAATTGACCGGATCGTAGATGAGCTGGTCAGCGACGAAAAAACGGCGCAAGCTCTGAAAGAGCAACTGCATGAGGCGATGCCGGAACCACGGCTCAAGGCTGTTTCAGATCCTGTCACCGATGAGGATGACGACGACATCTGGGACAATATGCCGATCTGAGCCGTCGCGGCACCGTGTCGGAAAGGAACGCAAATGGCTTTTGAGGCCCTGAAAGTCCAAGTGTACATGATTTTGGACGAAATCGCGGCACGCCCCGCGGATCGCCACATCCTGCAGGAAGAGCTGCGGGAAAAATTGTCCGAACTGAAGGCGCTGGGCCTGCCCCTGCCGGAGGATCTGGTGACGCTCGAGGCCGAGCTGGAGGACAGCAGCGCCGATGATCTCTATCCCAGGGAAAATCGGACCGGCTGAAAAGCAACACCTGTCCATCTATGCACGCAGCTGTTTAGAAACCCCCCGTAAATATGGACCTTTTGCCCGGGTTTATCGTATAATCTCCGCGTCGAAGCGCCTGTGCGACACATGTGCGGACGAAATAAAAAATGGCAGTGATGCCGGGCGCGCAGGCCTTGGCGCGTGCCCAAGGTTAGGTCAAGGATGAACGCAGCAGACAGCGACCCTTCGCAGTTGGATACCGCCCTGCAGACGGTGAATGTCAGTCTTGACGGCCATTTGGCCTTGATCGCCTTGTCCCAGAAGGGGCAGGAGGCCGCACCGGTGGAGTGGCGCAATGGCCTGTCGGCGGCGCTGTCGCAGGTAGAGGTCGATCCGCAGGTGAACGCCCTTGTTGTTACGATGAACTTTCCGGAAAGCGATCTTGCGGAAGAGCCGCAGGCGGAGGGTGCACCGAGCCTGCAGGATCTTTGCACGCAGTTGGAAGGAAGTTCAAAACCCGTTGTGGCGGCTGTCATGGGGCGCAAGAGCGGCGTCAATCTGGCGCTGGCCATGGCGGCGCATTACCGGGTCATGGGGGCGCGGGCGCAGTTCGTGTCGCGGGATGTGATCGTTGGCGCTGTGCCAGATGGGGGGCTGACCCAGCGCGTGCCGCGTCTTTGCGGGGCTGCTGCTGCGCTTGATTTTCTGACAACTGGTCGCAGGCTGCCGGCGCAGGAAGCACAGGCGCTCGGTCTGGTCGATATGGTCGTGAAGCCGCCTGTGCGGGCGCGGGCCCGAGATTTTGCACGCGGGATCGTGGACGATGATCTGGGGCCGCGTCCGACGCGGGCGCGGGACGAAGGTCTGTGCGATCCTGTGGGCTACATGCAGGCGATTGCAAGCTGGCGCGCGCGGCTGGACCAACAGGGCCTTATGGCCCCTAAGCAGATCGTGGAATGCATTGAGGCGGCTTTAATGCTGCCCTTTGAGGCGGGGCTGGAACGCGAGGCGGTGGCGCGTGCCGACTGTTTGGCCTCGGCGCAGGCGACCGCTTTGCGCCATGCGCATCGGGCCGATGGATATAAATCATCCTTGCCTGCCAAATTCGATGTCGCACCGCGTGCTACGGCGCGGATCGGGATTGTGGGAACAGGGCCTTTGGCGCAGGGCATTGCCATGGCGGCTCTGGAGAATGGTCTTGCGGTCAAGGTCCTTGGCGCCGATACCGCCGCGCTTGAGGTGGCTTTGGCAGCTATCGGAGAGCGTGACGCGCTGTCTGGCACCGAATCTGTCGAACAGTTTGCAGAGCTTGATCTGGTGCTCGACGCCAGCCAGTTCCCGCGCGATGCGCGCAAACGGATGTTGGCGCGGGTCGAGGAGTTCCTGCCGGAAGCGGTGCCGCTGCTAACGGCTACGGATCGCGGGTTTGCGGTGCTGACGCATGATCTGGCCCATCCGGAACGCTGTGTTGGGCTGCATTTCTTCGCTCCGGCACAGAGCGTGCCGGTGGTGGAGCTGGTGCAATGGCCCGAGGTGAGCGCTCAGGCGCTCTCGGATGCCTATCATTTCGCAGTGAAGCTCGGGAAACAGCCGGTGATTGTCGCGCCGCGCGACGGTTTGATCGGGACTGCGGTGCAGGCGGCTGGCTGGACGGCGGTCGATATTCTGTTGCTGATGGGGGTCACCCCGGCGCGCATTGATCAGGTGATGCGGGACTATGGGTTTGCCATGGGGCCCTGCGAGATCATGGATGCGCTCGGTTTGGCGCATGTGCCCGGGGCTGTGTTTCAATTTCTGGCGAATGTGGGGCGTGGCGGTCGGGCAAACGGCGGCGGGCTCTATGACTATATCGATGGGCAACGGGACGGCGATGCGACAGCCAAGGCGCTGATTGACGACCTGCGCCGCAAGGGCGGGCTGCCCAAGATCGCTTTCGAGGACACGGAGATCGCCGAACGGATCATTCTTGCACAGGCCAATCTGGGCGCCAGATTGCTGGAGCAGAGGGTAGTACGTGCTCCTATCGAGATCGATCTGGTGATGCTGCGCGCCAAGGGTTTTCCGCGTCATCGTGGAGGTCCGATGCAGGCCGCCGATGCCGTGGGGCTGCTGCACGCAGAACGCGCGCTGCGCCGATTTTCCGAGGCCGCTCCGGATATTTGGGCCCCCGTGGCGCTCTGGCATGAGTTGCTGAAAAACGGTGATTCTTTCGCGGATCTCAATGCCGCAGAAAAAAGCTAGTTTTTTCGCGGCGTTTTTCACGCCTTTTTTGATCTTAAATTATTGATAATAAACAATGAAATATTCATCTTTTCAATGTCAATATGCTGCGCCTGCACAGGGTTGATCGAGATCAAAGTTTTTGACCCATTGCTCACCTATCCAATGTCTTGAGCGCAGGGACATGTCCGCAGTCAGACATCCGGCCCTGCATTCCTCCCGCGGGTACTCCTTCCGATCGCCCGCGATGTATCCTGCCTTTTGTGCGTGGGCAGAATACTTTACTGGCGCTGCAGGGTTGCGTTTCTCCTGCGGCGCCTTCTTTTTTCTCCGCCTTAGATCGCTCTTCCGCTGTCATTCCGACGTTACTTCGGCGCGCTAGAGCCGCGCGTAAAGGTGAAGATCTGCGCACAACCCTACTGTATACAAATGTTTTTATGTTAGAGGCGATGCGCATCCCTTGCATTGCCGCTATGCAATGACGCAGGTTTGATGCAAGTCACTTACTTCCTGACAGCTCGGGCGCATGTTCGCGCTGACTGTCTCTGCAAAGGTTGGTCTCATGTCTTTCTTACTGTCGCTGTCTGACGTCGCCGTCACCACATTGGCCATCGCCCTTGCGGGGGCCTTCGGATTGCTTTTGGGAAAATTGCAGTTCCGCAAGATCGGATTGGGGATCGGCGGGGTGCTGTTCTCCGGGATCTTTGTCGGGCATTTCGCCGCTCAGGCAGGGGTGGAGTTCGACGATGCGGTGATGCATTTCACCCGCGAACTCGGGCTGATCCTGTTCGTCTACACAATTGGCATTCAGGTGGGGCCGAGCTTTTTTGCGTCCTTCGCCAAATCCGGGCTGCGTTTCAACATCGCAGCGGTCGGCATCGTGTTGGGCGGTGTGATTATGACACTGCTGGTCTATACGGTCTTCGACCTGCCTCTGCCGGTGCTGGTCGGTGTCATGTCCGGGGCAGTGACCAACACACCGGGACTGGGCGCTGCGCAACAGGTTCTGGGCGACGCAGGTTTTGCGCCGCAGGACGTGGCCGAGGCGGGCATGGGCTATGCCATGGCCTATCCCTTCGGCATTCTGGGGATCCTGAGCTCGATGTTTATCATCCGTTTCTTCTTTCGCATCGTGCTGGCGCGTGAAGAAGAAGACTACCGGCGCGAAACCCGCAGTGGCGAAGCCTCTTTGCCGGTCGTCAATCTGGAAGTCACCAATCCCAATCTTGATGGTGTGCGTCTGGGCGATGTCCCCGATCTGTTCGATCAGGGGGTCGTCGCCTCGCGCATGAAAAAGGGCGATGAGCTTCTGGTGCCGACGCGCGAGACGCTGATCCATCTTGGCGATCGGCTGCACGTCGTGGGACCGGCCGAGAAGCTCGCGGCGATGAAGCTGATCCTGGGGCGCGAAACCGACGCGCCGCTGACCACCAAGGGGTCGCGCCTGACATGGACGCGGATCGTCGTGACCAAGGAAAAAGTTCTGGGCAAATCCCTGCGCGAACTGGCGCTGGTCGAAGATCGTGGGGTGACGATTTCGCGCATCCTGCGGGCCGGGATGGAAATCCCGGCGCAGGCGGGAACGCCGTTGGCCTTTGGCGATACACTGACCGTTGTGGGCGCGAAAGAGGACATCGATGCCGTTGCTGCGGAACTGGGCAATGAACAGTCCCGCCTTCAAGAGGTGCAATTCCCGGCGCTGTTTTTCGGCATCGCTCTGGGCGTTCTGTTGGGCTCGATCCCCTTGGCCGTGCCCGGTCTGCCTGCGCCGCTCAAACTCGGGCTGGCCGGCGGACCGCTCATGGCCGCGATTGTGCTGGGGCGTCTGGGCCACTGGGGGCCGTTCACATGGTACATCCCGCCCGCCGCAAACCATGCGCTGCGGGAATTTGGAATCGTGCTGTTTCTGGCGGTTGTCGGCATCGTTGCAGGTAACGGGTTCTTTGACACGCTGATCCATGGCGATGGTGTGAAATGGATGGGCTATGGCATCCTGATCACGCTGGTGCCGCTCATTGTGGTGGGCTTCATCGCGCGGATCTTTGCCCGGTTCAACTACCTCAGCCTCTGTGGCGTTCTGGCCGGTTCGATGACCGATCCGCCCGCCTTGGCCTTCGCGGTGGCTATGAGCCCAACTGGCGCGGCCTCTGTCGCTTATGTGTCGGTCTACCCGCTGGTCATGTTCCTGCGCATTCTCGCGCCGCAGGTTCTGATCCTGGTCCTGCTGGCCGGGAGTGGCGGTGCCGGTTTCTAACCAGGTTTGCGGGCAATGAAATCAATGAGGGCTGACTGTCCGACATGGGCGCAGCCCTCATTGACCTGCTGTTCATAGGCGTGGTTTTCTAGGATCTCATAGTCGCGAAACGCCCCTGCGAGCAGCTCTTGAGTATAGAGGTTTTCGACCTTGCCCGGTCCGCCCGTGCCATAATCGATCTGTTTCGGTGTGTAGCCATGCAGCATCAACAGCCCGGCGGGGGCGAGCGCACGGTCGAACTCCTTGAACAACTGGCTTCGGCGCGCGGGGGCGACGAACTGGATGAAAACCCCGACGATCACGTCAAAGGGCTGTTCCCAGTCCCAGTCGTCAATTCCGGCCTGCACCGAGAGAACTGAGACCCCGCGTGAACCGGCGAGTCTGCGGGCTTTTGCCAGTCCCGGCGCGGAAGGGTCGAATGCGGTGACATCAAGCCCCCGTTCCGCAAGCCAGACCGAGTTGCGCCCTTCGCCGTCGGCGACGCAGAGGGCGCGTCCTGTGGTTGGCAGCCAGTCGGCGTGACGGGGCAGGAAAGCCGCAGGGGTGGTGCCAAAGACATAGTCCTCACGATCGTAGCGCTGATCCCAGAAGCTCATTCGTCACTCTCCGTTTTTGCGATGCGTCCAAGGCCAAAGCGCAGGCGCATGAAAAAGCCCCCGACGCGCAAACGCCGGGGGCCTGAAAAATTGTCGTTTGGCCCAATCAGGCCTTTTGCGGAAGCGGGCCGATCATCATGATCATCTGACGGCCTTCCATCTTCGGCATGTTTTCAACCTTGCCGATTTCCTTGGTGTCTTCGGCAACGCGTTCCAGAAGCTGACGACCCAGATCCTGGTGCGCCATCTCACGACCGCGGAAGCGCAGGGTCACCTTCACCTTGTCGCCGTTTTCAAGGAATTTGACGACGTTGCGCATTTTGACTTCATAGTCATGCGTGTCGGTGCCGGGGCGGAATTTGACTTCCTTGATCTCGATGATCTTTTGCTTCTTACGCGCCTCGGATTCCCGCTTTTGCTGTTCGTATTTGAACTTACCGTAGTCCATGATCTTACAGACCGGCGGCGTGGCATTGGGAGAGATCTCCACGAGGTCGAGACCTGCTTCGATTGCGAGATCGAGCGCACGACGCGGTGATACGACACCGATATTTTCGCCCTCTGCGCCGATCAGGCGGATTTCCGGCGCGCGGATGCGTTCGTTGGTACGCGGTCCGGTGTCGCGGGTCGGCGGGGCATTATGCGGTCTGCGGGCTATGGGAAGCTCCTATCAGCTGTTTCAATCATGTCTGCGGGAAAATAGGGCGAATGCCGCCGGCTTTCAACCCAATTTCGGCGGGTTATCGCAACGGGGAAAATCTGAGCGAGGTGCCCCTTTTATTTGCAGAGGCGAGGTGCCATATCCTGCTTCATCCAGAGGGAGACATCCTCTAATTCGGGAAGGACAACAACATGACCAAATCTATTGTAACCGGGGCTCTGATCGCGGGTCTCGCATTTTCGCTTGCTGCCTGTAAGGAAGAGGACAAGGCGGCTGAAACCACCACGGAAACGACTTCGGCTGTTGAGCAGGCTGGTGAAGCTGTGAGTGAAACGGTCTCCGAGGCCACCGATGCCGTGACTGAAGCTGCCGGCGACGCGGTCGAAGCGGCCACCGATGCAGCCTCTGACGCTGCCGATGCCGCGGGTGATGCGGTTGACGCTGCCACCGACGCGGTGAGCGATGCCGCTGAAGGCGCCATGGATGCCGCGTCGGATGCTGCCGAAGGCGCAGTAGATGCGGCTGGTGAAGCGGTCGAAGCTGCTGAAGAGGCTGCCGATGCGGCGGCTGATGCTGTCACCGGTGAAGCTGCCGACACGACGGACGCTGCGACTTCCTCTGCCGAAGAGGCTGCATCTGATGCGGCTGACACGGCCGAAGCCATGGCCGACACCGCCAATGAAGCCGCTGCCGAAGCCGTTGAAGCGACCACAGATGCCGCAGAATCTGGTGCAGATTCTGCCGCTGACACCGCCACCGACGCCATGGATGCGGCGACAGATTCCGCCGCTGAGGCAGGCTCTTCTGACGCGCTGACCGTGGCCGGGTTCGATCTCGACGAAGCCACTGAAATTGTGAACTCCTCGTCGATGAGCGACACCGCGAAATCCACGATCACCACGGCGATGAAGCAAGCAGCGGACAATCCGGAACTGCTGAAAGCGATTCTGGAAAATGCACGCTCGCTGCTGGCTGCGCAATAAGCCGCAGCGTACAGGCGAAAGCCACGATCAAGGCCGCATGGGAGACCATGCGGCCTTTTTATATGTCGGCTGTTTTGGCAGGTGGAGCGGGATCTGCTCCGGCCCTCAGCCTGTCAAAGCCCCCCTGTCCAATGGGCAGGGGGGCTCTCACTTTGATCTGTTCGATAGATCGGTCTGGGCCGCGTCTCAGTCGACGAAGGCCTTTTCGACAACATATTCCTTGGGTTCGGAATTGGCGCCTTCGCGCAGACCAAAACCGTCGAGAATGGCCATGATATCCTTATTGAACGCAAGGTTGCCGCAGACCATGCCGCGATCATCTTCGGGGCAGATCGGGTCAATGCCGAGGTCTTCGAACACCTTGCCGGAGCTCAGGTTGTCGGTGACCCGGCCCATGTGGTGGAAGTCTTCACGGGTCGTCGTCGGATAGTAGCGCAGCTTGCCATCCTCGATTTCCGATAGGATTTCATCGGATTTGATATGCTCGACAAGCTGGCGGCCATATTCCAGTTCGCTCACCTCGCGACAGGTGTGCATCAAGATGACCTCTTCGAATTTTTCATAGACCTCGGGTTCGCGCATCAGCGACGCGAAGGGCGCAATGCCCGTCCCCGTGGCAAACATCCAAAGCCGTTTGCCCGGCAAAAGCGCATCGACGACCAGCGTGCCGACCGGTTTGGGGCGCAGGATGATTTCATCGCCGGGTTCGATATGCTGCAGTTTCGAGGTCAGCGGCCCATCGGGCACTTTGATCGAATAGAATTCCAGATGCTCTTCCCAAGAGGGCGAGGCAATCGAATAAGCGCGCAAAAGCGGCTTTTGCCGGCCGGTCTTGGGGTCGGGATCATTCATTAGCCCGATCATGACAAACTCGCCCGATCGGAACCGAAGCGTCTGCGGTCGTTCCACCTTGAAGGAAAACAGTCTCTCATTCCAATGTTTTACCTCGATGACCTTGGCAGCATCGGGCAGGGTGGGGACGGGTTTTGCTTGTACTTCAGTCACTTCGCTCAGCTCGGTCATGATCTTTCTTGCGCCCTTTTAACGGATGGTGCAGATGCAGCTTTGATCCACATCAGGCTTGCGACGTCTTCGGGCGCGTGGTTCGCACCCTTTTGGCCCTTTATGCCTTGCGGCGCAAGCGCGACTGATAATCATGCGCCCGCCAATCTGCCCGGCGCAGCCATTGCATCTCGGGCTGGCGGGCGGCCAGATCGTCTTCGATTTCAACCTCGTCAAAGCCCGACCGGCGCGCCATGGCATACTGGTCTGCGATGACATGACCCTGCGCGCGCAGGCGACCCTGAAAGCCTTGCAGGCGCAACAGCCGCGCCAGTGTGAATCCACGTCCGTCGGAAAAAGACGGAAAGGCCACGCGGATCGCCGCAGCCCCGGCATATTGCGCGAGCGTTTCCGGCTCGGTGTCCGAGGGCAGATCCACCCACTCTCCGGGGAAGTCGTCAGCGGTGAACCCGGTGTCATTGATTACCACAGTCATGCTGCGTCTCCTTGGTTCGGGGTGGCATCCGCGTCCTCGGCAACCGGTCCGCGGACCATTTTCCCATCGACGAAATGAATGCCGCATTCGGTTTTTTCTTCGCCGCGCCAGCGTCCGGCGCGCGGATCTTCGCCCTCTTTCACCGGGCTGGTGCAGGGGGCGCAGCCGATCGAGGGGTAGCCCTTGGCCACCAGCGGGTGACGTGGCAGGCGGTTGTTGGTGATATAGTCCTGCACATCCGAGGGTGCCCAATAGGCCAGCGGATTGATCTTGATGCGGGTATCCTGTTCGTTTTCAAAGAAATCCAACGTCGCGCGGGTCGCCCCCTGAAAACGTTTGCGACCGGAAATCCAGGCGTCGAAGCCGTAAATTGCCTTCTGTAGAGGCACGGTCTTGCGCAGATCGCAGCAGGCATCTTTGTTGCTCAGGTGCAAAAGACTGTCCGGATCGTTGGCCGCCAGTGCAGCTGGTGATGGCCTAATGCGGCGCACATCGCGCAGGTCGAGCCTTTCGATCAGCTCGAGCTGGTACTGAATGGTTTCTTCAAACAACATTTCCGTATCGATGAAGATCACCGGCGTGTCGGGCTTCATCACAGAAATCATATGCAGCAACACCACGGATTCCGCTCCGAAAGAGGACACCAGCGCAATGCGCCCCAATTCGCGGTCCCGCAGCGCCAGTTCCAGTACCGAGGTGGCCGAATGGTGTTTGTAGCGCGCATTGAGCCGGGCTACGCGTTCGCCAACGTCGCCGAACTCTTCACGCAGGGCCAGATTATGCGGCACATTAGGCGGCATGGGCATTTTCCTTGGTCTTGCTATCGTCTTTCGCCGGGTAGAGCGCCGCTTTGAACGGCGCCATGCCCAGACGGCGGTAGGTCGCGAGAAAGGTTTCCTCGGGGCTGGTCCGCAGCTCCAGATAGGCCTGGATCAGCCGTTCGATGGCAGGCACGATTTCGTCATAGGCAAAGCCCGGCCCGGTGCGGTCGCCGATCACCGTGGTTTCGGTGCCATCGCCGCCCAGCGTGATCTGGTAGTTCTCGACCCCGGCGCGGTCGAGGCCAAGAATGCCGATGTGGCCGACATGGTGATGGCCGCAGGCGTTGATGCAGCCCGAGATCTTGATCTTGAGTGCGCCGATGTCATGTTCGAGCTTCAGCTCTTCAAAGCGTGTCGCAATGCCTTGCGCCACGGGGATCGAGCGGGCCGTGGCCAGCGCGCAATAGTCCATACCGGGGCAGGCGATGATGTCGCTGATCAGCCCGACATTGGCCGTGGCCAGATCATGTGCGCTCAGGATCTTGTGGAGCTTGGGCAGGTCCGCCTTGTGAACATGGGGCAGGATGATGTTCTGCTCATGCGAGACACGCAGCTCGTCATGACCGAAGTCCCGTGCAAGCTGTGCCAGAACACGCATTTGATCGGCGGAGGCATCCCCCGGTGTCTGCCCCGGTTTTTTCAGCGACACTGTGACGATGGAATAGCCGGGGGCCTTATGGGCGGCAAGATTGGTGTCCGCCCAAGACCGGAACACCGGATCGCTGCCAAAGGCCGCGTCAAACGCATCTGTCGAACGGCTGTCAAAGGCCGGGGGCTGAAAATGGCTTTCGATCTCGCGCAGCATCTCCATGTCGATGCCGCCGAAGGTCGGCTTGATCTGGGCAAATCGGCTTTCGACCCGGGCGCGGATGTCTTCGATCCCGTGTTCGTGGACGGTGATCTTGATGCGGGCTTTATATTTGTTGTCCCGGCGCCCCAGCAGGTTCCAGACAGAGACGGTGGCTTCCAGATAGGGCAGAAGGTCATCAAAGGCCACGAAGTCCTTCAGCACCTTGCCGATCATCGGCGTGCGGCCCAGACCGCCGCCGACAAGGATTTCGGCGCCAAGGACGCCATCACGGCGTTTCAGCACCAGCCCGATGTCATGGGCCCGCACCACAGCGCGGTCATGGGGCGCGCCGCTGACAGCCACCTTGAATTTGCGCGGCAGAAACTGGAATTCCGGATGGTCGGTCGACCATTGGCGGATCAGTTCTGCCACCGGACGCGGGTCGGCCACCGCATCGGCGGCGGCACCTGCGAAATGGTCGGCGGTCACATTGCGGATGGTGTTGCCCGAGGTCTGGATCGCGTGCATTTCCACATCCGCCAGATCCGTCAGGATCGCGGGGACATCCGGGAGCTTCGGCCAGTTGTACTGGATGTTCTGGCGGGTGGTGAAATGCCCGTAGCCGCGATCATAGGTTTCCGCGATATAGGCCAGCTGATCCATCTGCGCCGGGTTCAGCGTGCCATAGGGAACGGCGACGCGCAGCATATAGGCATGCAGCTGCAGATAGAGCCCGTTCATCAGACGCAGGGGGCGGAACTCTTCTTCGCTCAGGCTGCCATCAATGCGGCGGGCGACCTGGGCCGAAAACTGCGCCACGCGTTCGCGCACAAAGGCTTCGTCGAAGTCGTTGTACTTATACATTGGAGATCTCCTCGCGGGCTTCCTGCTTGCCGTGGAAATAGTTGGACGGGCCAGTGCGGCGGAACTCTTCGCGGAAATGCGTCGGTTCGGGGCCATTGTCGCCAAGCTCGATGTCGGTCAGATAGGCCCCCACGACCATTCCGTCCTGCGCGGCCAGCGCGAGGCGGGCTTCGGCGCTGTTCTGATCGGTCAGCGGCTCAGCCTCATGCAGGTCGCGCACCCAACGCCCATCGGCGGAAAGATAGATCACGTCGCCTTCGAGAAGGGCGTTGGCGGTCACGGCTTTGGGCGTAAATGGGCGTGGCATGGCTCTTTCCAACTTGCGATTTCTTGGTCTATATTTAGAACAATGTTCCGGTAATTTGATATGGGGTCAGGAGAATAAGGACGTTCGTTCTGTCTATGATCCGCATCCGGTCCGGAGTTCCAAAATGAAAGGCGAAACCGAAATGCCAGTCCAACTCGACGCGATGGATCGGAAAATCCTGAACGAACTGCAGCAGGATGCCAGCCAGTCGCTGGATGAAATCGCCCGCAAAACCGGATCTTCCAAGACGCCGGTCTGGAATCGCATTCGCAAGATGCGCGAGTCCGGTGTGATCGGTCAGCAGACGGTGATCCTTGATCCCGACAGCCTGGGGCTGGAGACCTGCTTTTTCGTGCTGGTCAAGACCAACGCCCATGAGGCGGGCTGGCAGGAGAAGTTTCTGCAGGTGCTCAAACGTCGCCCCGATGTGCTGGAAGCGCATCGTCTGGCGGGGGAGATCGACTATATTCTCAAGGTTCGCGTTCACAACGCCAAGGCCTATGACGACTTCTATCAGGCTCTGATCAAAGAGGTGACAATCTACAATGTCACAGCGCTTCTCTCGATGGAGCAGATCAAGTCGACGACGGAATTGCCGTTGTGAGTGGCGGACGCTTATGTCCAATGATATTAAGTCACTGAAACAGCGTTATCCGGGGGCGGAGACCTTCAGGTTCGGCGATAGCGCTGCTCTGTGCGACCGGCTTCTTTCGCTGGTGCGCAGTGGCCAGAAACGGGCCACTTGCGACGCATTGCACGAGGGGGCGAACGATGGGTCAATGCCGGAAATCGGTCGGCGGGATATTGCCCTCAACTGGGACGGCACCCCGGCTTTAGTGATAGAGACGGTTGAACTGATCCGGTGTCGGTTCGATGAGGTGACCGAAGCCATGGCGCTGGCCGAAGGCGAGGACGACAGCCTGGAGGATTGGCGCACCGGACATCGTGCCTATTTTGAACGCAACGGCGGTTTCTCTCCCGAGATGCAGATCCTCTGGGAGCGATTTCGTCTCGTCGAAGATCTGGGTTGAGAGGCCAGCGTGCGATCTTATTCCGGTCCCCCCGCGGGCAGGTGGGCCAGGCGGGGGCGAAAAGCGATAAGCACGCCTCGCAGGGCAGCTCTTTGAGCTTATCTGCCTGAGCCTTAATGATTCCCCGATCGCGTAAACAGGCCCGCATCCTCGGCTGCTTTGCGCAGGGCGTTGGATTTGTTGACGGTTTCCTGATATTCCCCCTCGGGGTCGCTGTCATAGACAACGCCGCCACCGGCCTGAATATACAGCTTTTCCTCTTTCAGCACGGCTGTGCGCAGGGCAATGCACATGTCCATATCTCCACCGGCAGAGAAATACCCCACACCGCCGCCATAGACGCCGCGCTTTTCGGGTTCCAGCTCGTCGATGATCTCCATGGCGCGCACTTTCGGGGCGCCCGAGACAGTGCCCGCAGGCAGGCCTGCCAGAAGCGCGGAGAGAGCGTCCTGATCTTCGCGCAGTTCGCCCACCACGTTCGAGACGATGTGCATGACGTGGGAATAGCGTTCGATGATGAATTCTTCGGTCGGGTGGACCGTGCCGATCTTTGAGACTTTGCCGGTGTCGTTGCGCCCCAGATCCAGGAGCATCAGGTGCTCGGCCAGTTCCTTTTCATCGGACAAAAGATCGGCTTCCAGCGCCTTGTCCTCTTCCGGTGTGGCGCCGCGTTTGCGGGTGCCTGCGATGGGGCGGATTGTCACTTCGTTGTCAAACACGCGCACGAGGATTTCGGGGCTCGCCCCGATGATCTGAAAACCGCCGAAGTTGAAGAAGAACATGAAGGGCGACGGGTTGGTGCGGCGCAGGCTGCGATAAAGCGCAAAGGGCGGGAGCGGGAAGTCCTGCGTCCAGCGCTGCGCGGGCACGACCTGAAAGATGTCACCTGCGGTGATATAGTCCTTGGCCTTTTCGACGGCGGCCTTATAGCCTTCATGGGTGAAATTCGACACGGGGGCGGGCGCTTGGTAGCTCTCGCCCAGATCATGCGAACTGGCCGTCGGCGCGCGTTCCAGATCGCGCAGCGCGTCCATTACCCGTTCGGCGGCCTGCGCATAGGCAGCCTTTGCGGACTGGCCGCTGGCGACCCAGGCGGGGGCCACAATGGTGACTTCGCCTTTGACACCATCCAGCACGGCCACCACAGAGGGGCGCATCAGCACGGCATCGGGCAACCCGATGGGGTCAGGGTTCACATTCGGCAGATGTTCGACCAGACGGATCATGTCATAGCCGAGATAGCCAAACAGCCCGGCCGAGGCCGCAGGCAAATCGGCTGGCAGGTCGATCTTGCTTTCGGCGATCAGCGCGCGCAAAGAGGTGAGCGGTTCGCTGGCCTCGCTCTGGTAGCTGTCGCTGTCGAAGCGCGCGTTGCGGTTGATCGCAGCGGTCGTGCCCTCGCATTTCCAGATCAGATCCGGTTTGAGCCCGATCATCGAATAGCGCCCGCGGATTTCGCCGCCGGTGACGGATTCAAGGATGAAACTGTCGCTGCGCGCCCCGGCGAGCTTCAGCATGATTGACACCGGCGTGTCGAGATCGGCGGCCACTTTGGCGTAGACCACCTGATTTTTGCCCGCTGCGTAAGCGGTTTCAAACTCTGAAAACGCGGGAATGAGCGTCGCCATGGGATTTTCCTTTCGACAGATGCCTTATTGCATCTGGCTGTGAACGGCTGTGAGCGCGGACTGGTTGACCGAAACCCCTTCGCGGGCGCGCAGCGCCTGCGCCACGGCGCTGATCACATCCTGTGCGGCTCCCTGCGCGGCGGAGGTGATATAGCCCTCTGCGATGGCGGTGTTTTCATCATTGCTTTCCGGTGCGTCGATTTCATCGATCTTGGCGATCACGACCCGGCCTTCGCCGGTCACAAGCGTGGTGCCGCCTGCGGCCAGACCCGGGGCAAAGACCGCATCGATAAAGCCCTCGGGCATGGTCGAGATAAAGTCTTGGCGGGTGATCGCGTCAAAGCTGTCCACGGCAAGGCCGAGATCGTCCATGCTGCGGCCCGCTGCGACATCGGTTTCCAGCGCTTCAGCTCGGGTGGTGAGCGCCTGCGTCAGCGCATCGGCTTCCCAATCGGCGGCGACCTGATCGCGGACATCGTCGAGCGGGCGGAGGGCGGCCGGTTCAATGCCATCCAGACGCAGCGCAAAGATGCCGCCATCGCTCAGTTCGATGATCTCGGGAAAATCGCCCTCCTGCACGCTGGCGACCGCCTGTTGGAAATCGCTATAGGCGGCGATCCCGCCCTCGCTGTCCGGCGTCCAGTTCATGGTGCCGAGCTCCATCGAGGTTTCATCGGCCAGCTCTTCGAGCGTAGCACCAGAGGCGAGCATGTCGTCGAGCGTTTCCAGCTGATCGGAGATCAGTCGAGCCGCAGCGTCAGCTGCCATTTCGACAGCCAGATCGTCGCGGGCATCTTCAAAAGAAATTTCGGAGCCTTCCAGAGTGCCGTTGATGCTGAACAGCGCCGGGCCGAGGCTGCTTTCGACGGGGCCGACAACGCCGGTGCCTTCATGCGCAAAGATGGCGTCCGCTGCTGCCGGGGCCAGATCGTCCCGCGATACATCTCCCAGGTCGGTGTCCATCAGCTCAAGCCCACGCGTGGCGACCTCATCGGCAAATGTGGTCTCGCCCGCGGCAATACGATCTGCGGCCGCCTGTGCCTCTGCTTCAGTGCCATAGACCAGACGCTCCACCAGACGGCGTTCCGGTTGCACGTAATTGGCAATATTGTCCTGATAGAGCTGGCGCAGCGCGTCTTCGTCGAGATTGACCTCATCGGTCAGCATCGAGGGGGTGAGCCAAGCGTAGGTGATCTTGCGGGCTTCTGGCGCGGTATAGGCGTCGGGGTGGGACTCGTACCACGCCTGAATGTCGGCGTCTGAGGCCACCGGCGTGCCGGTTTCCAGATCGGCAGCGGTGAGCGTGGCGGTGGTGATGCTGCGACGTTCGCCGAGCCAGTCGACGACAACCTGACCATAGGACTGCGGCATGGTGATCCCGGTGGCCAGCGCACCGGTGAGCAGGGACCGGGCGGCGTCGCGGCGCAGCCCTTCCTCAAAGTCGCGACGGTTCATGTTGTTGCGGTCCAGAATGGACCGGTAAGTGTCCGCATCGAAGTTGCCGTCGATGCCTTTGAAAGCGTCAATGGACAGGAGTTCACGACGCACGGCGTCATCCCCGACGGACAGACCCAGACGGGCGGTCTCCCTATCCAGTGCTGCCTGATCAAGCAGTTGGTCGAGCACTTGTTGTGACAGCCCCATGTTCAGCGCATCGGTCAGCGCCAGCGCCTGACCGGTCTGGTTCTCGATGGCGCGCACCTGGGTGCGCAGCGCGGTGGCATAGTCGTTGATGCTGATGTCTTCATCGCCGACGCTGGCAACATTGGAGGCACCACTGCCGAAATTCGCTGTGCCAAATCCACCAAGGCCGACGATCAGAAGGCCCAAAAGCCCCCAAACCACCATCTTTTTGCCCGACCCGTTGCCGCTCGCCATCTTTGTTTTCTCCCTTTTGAGGTTGGAAAAGTGTCTAGGGCGTCTGCGGCATCTTCGCAAGACGGATCAGGGTGCAATCGCCTCCAGTCGGGTGAAAAGCTCCGTGATCCCGGCGCGATCCACATTGGCAAAGGCAATCCGCAGCTGGCGTTCGCCCTGCATGTTGCCCTTGGGCATGAAGTAGGTGCCGGGCAGCAGCAGCACGCCAGCCTCTTTCACCAGCCATGGCGCGAGTTGCGATGAGGGCATGTCAAACGGGTGTTCGACATAGGCAAAGAAGCCGCCACAGCCCAAAAGACGCCACCCCTTGGCCGCCAGTGCCGGGAACCCTTCGAAAATGGCAGCGCGGCGATCGAGGATCTCCTCGCGTTCACTTGCGACCCAGTCTTCGAGGTTCTGCAATCCCCAAAGGGCAGCGCGCTGCCCGATCTGGTTGGGGCAGATGGTAACGGTGTCGAGATATTTTTCGACTTCGAGCAAACGCTCCGGGCCGGTGATGAGCGCGCCAACACGATGCCCCGTCAAGCGGAACGCCTTGGAGAAGGAATAAAGGTGGATCAGTGTATCCTGCCAGTCCGGCTGGCGGAACAGATAGTGGGGCACACCTTCGCGGCTGTCGAAATCTCGGTAGGTTTCATCCAGCACCAGCGCGATCTGATGTTCGCGGGCCAGCGCATAGAACTTTGTCAGCAATTCAGCCGGGTATTCGACCCCGCCGGGGTTGTTGGGGGTGATCAGAACAATGGCGCGGGTGCGCGGGGTGATCAGCCGGGCGGCGGTTTCCAGATCCGGCAACAGGTCTTCGCCGGTGGGCAGCGGCACGGCGGTGACACCGGACATGTCGCACCACATTTTGTGGTTGAAATACCAAGGTGTCGCCAGAATGATTTCATCCCCGCTGGCGGCGAGGGTGGACATGATTGCGGTGAAAGCCTGATTGCAGCCCGAGGTGATCGCGACCTGCTGTGCCGAAATCGGGGCATGATAGGCCGCACTCCAGCGCGTTGCCAGTTCTTCGCGCAACTCCGGCAGGCCCAGCACGGGGCCATAAAGATGGGCGGAGGTGTCTTCGAGCGCCATGCGGGCGATCTCTTGGCGCAGGGGTAGGGGCGGGGCCAGCATCGGGGCGGCTTGGGACACGTTGATCAGCGGGCGCTCTGCCGGAAACTCCATGCCTTCAACCCAACTGCGAGACTCAACGATTGGCGAACGAAACGTGTGGCTCATGGGAGAGGAAAGCGGCAGCGTCATGATCTGATCCTTCGGTGACTTCAGGCGCAGAGTATGTGGCTCTGGAGGGGGATGCAATCGGCTCCGCGTCTGATCGCAAAATGATGAACGCTTAGGCAAGGTGCTGAAAATTAATACAGTAAAGCCAATAGTTTCTGCTGCGCAGGAAAAATTCAGGGAAAGTTTACAGTTTGTGGCTGTCTCCTTGATGACAACAAGAGAAAGAAGTCCACCTGCAAATCATCCGGCCGGATTGCCGGTTCGGGCTTGCACCGATTTGTAGGGGCGCTTTTGGCCGACCTGCGCAGATGTTGTGGTCTTGGGGCGATCCCGAGGCGGGCCTGCGGTCACTGTAATGAGGGCGAGGGGTGCTGTGAGATGAATATGATGATGAGCAGACATAAAATAATGATCGACAACCTGATGGTCGCTCTTGAGGCATCGCGTCAGGGGGATGTGCAGATGGCAGAGGTGCTGACCGATCGGGTACGCGATGCGTCCTATTCGGTGACCCAGCGACTTGCGGGCTATGTCCTGCGTTCGGCTTGCGGAGCGATTGACGCGATAGGGCGGGCCGTGGATCGAGAGGCAGGGCTGGTGCATGCCGAACATGAGATCGAAAAGGCCCGACAGCTTTTGAACCACTCCGATCTGCAGACCAGCGCGGCCTGAAGCCTGTGAGGTTCCGTTGAGCGGGGCCGTGGCAGGCGCTGATCGTTTGACATGAAAAAGGCCCTGCAGGATTGGCAGGGCCTTCTTTGGCAAACGAAAATCCGGAGCAAGGAAAGCCTGGCTCAGTCGCGACCGCGATAGGGTTTGACGTATTGCATGGCCATGTCCCATGGGAAAAAGATCCAGGTGTCCTGGGACACTTCGGTGATGTAGCTGTCCACCTGCGGACGCCCTTTGGGTTTGGCGTAAACCGTTGCGAAATGGGCCTGCGGGTACATGGAGCGCACCAGTTCCAAAGTTTTGCCGCTGTCGACCAGATCGTCGATGATCAGAATGCCAGTGCCGTCGCCCATCATATCGGCATCGGGGGCCTTCAGAATTTCGGCGTCCATCTGTTTCTGGTAATCGTAGGATTTGACCGAAATCGTGTCGACGGTGCGAATGTCCAGTTCACGGGCGATGATCATTGCCGGTGCCATGCCGCCACGGGTGATCGCAACGATCGCGCGCCATCCGCCATCGTCCGGTCCCTTGCCGTCCAGGCGCCACGCCAATGCACGGCTGTCGCGATGGATCTGATCCCAGCTGATATGGAAGCCTTTTTCATGGGGAAGGCGGTCGGACATCTCTTAAAACCCTTTCTGACGGTCTGGCTCGTGGTGCAGAGTGTCTTCTGCGCATGTCGGACAATGACCGAGCGCAGGGACGATAGCTTGTCGTGCTTTTTGGCGTGAAAATCGCGTGCGGACAATAAAATACCGCAGCGACAGGTCAAAAAATGAAAAGAAACGGGGCTGGGACCCCGTTTCGATGGAAATTCTGTTGCTGCGACCCGTTGCCGGGTCTCTGGGGGGGAGATCAGCCTTTGGAAATATCCGGGGCGTCTACGGCCTTCATGCCGACGACGTGATAGCCCGCGTCCACATGGTGGGTTTCGCCGGTGACGCCCGCGCCGAGATCGGACAGCAGGTAGAGGGCCGAGTTGCCGACATCGTCAATGGTCACATTGCGGCGCAGCGGCGAGTTGTATTCGTTCCACTTCATGATGTAGCGGAAATCGCCGATGCCCGAGGCGGCCAGTGTCTTGATCGGGCCGGCAGAGATCGAATTGACGCGAATGCCGTCCTTGCCGAGATCTTCCGCCAGATAGCGCACAGAGGCTTCCAGTGCGGCCTTGGCAACGCCCATCACGTTGTAATGCGGCATGACACGTTCGGCACCGTAGTAGGTCATGGTCAGCATGGAGCCGCCTTCTGTCATCAGCTTCGCCGCCCGTTGCGCCACCGCGGTGAACGAGAAGACGGAGATGTCCATGGTCAGGTTGAAGTTGGCGCGTGTGGTGTCGACGTAGCGGCCGCGCAACTCGCCTTTGTCCGAGAAGCCAATGGCATGGACGATAAAGTCGATCTTGCCCCATTTCTCTTCGATTGCAGCAAAAAGTGCATCGATCGAAGCCTCGTCGGCGACGTCGCATTCGACAACGAAATCCGATCCCAAACGTTCGGCCAGCGGGTCGACCCGCTTTTTAAGCTGTTCGCCCTGATAGGAAAAGCACAGCTCGGCCCCATGTTCCGACAAGGCTTTGGCGATGCCCCAGGCAATCGATTTGTCATTCGCAAGGCCCATAATCAGCCCGCGCTTGCCGTCCATCAATTTGGTCATTTGTGGTTCTCTGTCCGCGAAAATTGCTGTTACGAAGTGCTTTAGGGGTTTTGGCTGGGCCTATCAAGTCTGCTGCGCCCAAATTTGTGACGTCACGTCATTTCTGGAAGGGGCGGACTCGCGGTATGAGTGTTGCCCTCTTGTTGCCCTGTGCGCAAAGAGGTAACGAGAGGCAAACAGGAGATCCGACATGGTACCGCGCAGAGGCATTTTTGCTGGTGACAACCCTTTCGAACTGACGCGCCGCTGGTTGGCGGAGGCCGAAGTCAAGGAGGTGAACGATCCCAATGCGATCGCCATCGCGACGGTGGATCCGCAGGGGTTGCCCAATGTGCGCATGGTTCTGCTAAAGGAAATCGCAGACGATGCTTTTGTGTTCTTCACCAACTATGAATCTGCCAAAGGGCAGGAAATCGAAAGCGCCGGAAAGGCCGCTTTTGTTATGCATTGGAAGAGTTTACGCCGTCAGGTCAGGGTGCGGGGGCTGATCGCGCGCGAAAGCGAGGAAGCCTCTGATGCCTATTACCGTTCCCGTGCTCTGGGCAGCCGGATCGGGGCCTGGGCGTCGCAGCAATCGCGCCCGTTGTCATCTAAGAAAACGCTGATGGAAGCGGTGGCAAAAGAGGGTCTGAAGCAAGGGCCCAATCCGAAGCGTCCGCCATTTTGGGGAGGCTATCGTTTGACACCTCTGGAAATCGAGTTCTGGGCCGATGGGGAATTCCGTCTTCATGACCGGTTCCGCTGGACCCGCGCACAGGTAGAAGATCCATGGGACATCCAGCGTCTTAACCCGTGATTATTCTTTTTGCATAAGAGTTCTGAAGCGATCAGCTGATTGAAATGGTGGGTCTTCCCTCTTGAACCTTTTGCTCAATTGCCGCAGGTTCCTGCCGGGATGAGGGGTTCTGTCGTCGATCATGGTCGGCTTTGGCAGCGAATACCTCAATGAATAGGGAAGTGCATGCGCTTCCAATTTGAGTGTGGAACTATGAACGATACGGATTTGGGGAATATTGTGTCAGGCCATGTAAAATGGTTTGACCCGACGCGTGGATTTGGATTTGTCGTTGCAGACAACGGTGGCCCCGATATTTTATTGCATGCCAATGTGTTGCGCAACTTTGGGCAGAGCTCTGTGGCCGATGCCGCCGCGATCAAATTGTCGGTGCAGAAAACCGACCGCGGGGTGCAGGCTGTGGAGGTGCTCGAGATCGCTCCGCCGGAGACCTCGGATGGTCTGGCGCTCGAAGATCTGGATCATATCGGTGAAGAGGAACTGAGCCTGCCGCTGGAACCGGCGCGGGTGAAATGGTTCGACAAGGGCAAAGGTTTCGGGTTTGCCAATATTTTTGGTCGTTCCGAAGATATTTTCATTCATGTCGAAGTGCTGCGCCGTTCTGGGCTGGCCGATCTGCAACCCGGAGAGGCCGTGGGCCTGCGCGTGATCGAAGGACGCCGCGGGGCGATGGCAGCACATGTCACCGCATGGGATGCGGCGCTGCGGGAAACGGGCGACGATGCATAAACGGTTCCGGCGCTCTGCACTCTGTCTGGTTGCTGCGGTTTGCGCCGCAACCGGGGCGGGGGCGCAGACGGCGACGGAGCCTGCCGCGATCTGCCGTCCGGATGAGGTGCTGATCTTCGATGGGGCTTCTGACGAAGGTGCGGGACATGCCCCGCAAAGCCGCTTCTCTGTAGAGTTGGCCGATGATCCGGGGGAACGTGCGCTGGGCTTGATGAACCGGCCTCAGATGGCGAAATCCCATGGCATGCTGTTTGTCTATGAGGCGCCGCAGCCTGTGGCTTTCTGGATGGCCAACACATTGATTCCGCTCGATATGATTTTTACCGACCGGCGCGGCGTTGTAACGCGTGTGCATGACAATGCGGTGCCTTTGGACCGGACCCCGATCATGGGCGGCGATGCGGTATTTGCCGTGCTCGAAATCAATGGCGGGCTGGCCAAGGCGCTGGGGATTGCGCCGGGCGATGTGATCCGTCATCCCGCCTTCGGTCCGGATGCAGCGGCACCCTGCCTGACGGATGAACTGGCGGATTAAAATCCGACTTTGGCGTCATTTGACGTCGAAAACATCTTTTCTTCTGAGAAACGACAGGGTAGGAGAACCCCCACGGTCGGGGCGTGGCGCAGTCTGGTAGCGCACCTGTTTTGGGTACAGGGGGTCGTGAGTTCGAATCTCGCCGCCCCGACCACTTTCCAAAAAATATCCTTCAGAGCGTCGTGTCACTGAGGCCCGAAGCCTTTACTCGGGTTCTGAACGCGCAGAGGGTCGAGAACGCGTGACGCGTGTTCGTTCCGCAAAGAGATCCGTGTTCAGAACGCGCGGGCCTCATCACCTGGTCTTACGTGAGCGCAGGAAAACAAATGTGCACTGCGCCAGCTCGAGTGCGTGCAGGACAGATCAAACCCCGCGTATTGACAATGCGCGCCACGCGGCGCACCTTGCGCGGACTCACCCGGGGGGTCTCGACAAGAGGCTGAGATACTGCTGGCACCCTTGCAGCGCAGTGACCCGATGAACCTGATCCAGTTCACACTGGCGTAGGGATGGTGCACCGGCTGCATGGGCGTTTTGCCCGATACGCTCAGGCGTATTGCGTTTGGTCTTCCTCCATTCGACGCGGAACTGGGTCTCCACGCTTAAGGCCATGGAGGCTCCGACCGATGAAAGATTTTACTCCAAATGTCACCACGGGTCCGTTGCCCGGATCGCGCCGCGTCTGGCACGCGGGCGACCTGTTCCCCGACATTCGCGTGCCCATGCGCGAAATTGACCTGCATCCCACGGCTGGCGAATTGCCCGTCACCGTCTATGACAGTTCCGGCCCCTATACCGATCCGGAGGCCCGCATCGCGATCGAGAGCGGCCTGCCGCGTCTGCGCGAGGGCTGGATCGCGGCACGGGGGGACACTGAGCGCTATGACGGGCGTCATGTCCGCCCAGAAGACAACGGCTTTGCCGAAGGCGCGCGTCTGGTGCCGGAATTCTCGGTCCGACATATGCCGCGCTGCGCTACCCAAGGGCGGGCGGTCACGCAGATGGCCTATGCCCGCGCCGGGATCGTGACGCCGGAAATGGAATTT
Organism: uncultured Celeribacter sp.; assembly: GCF_963675965.1. Classification (NCBI taxonomy): domain Bacteria; kingdom Pseudomonadati; phylum Pseudomonadota; class Alphaproteobacteria; order Rhodobacterales; family Roseobacteraceae; genus Celeribacter; species uncultured Celeribacter sp. The sequence goes on from NZ_OY780935.1 coordinate 3,644,185, forward strand.
GTGGCGATCCGCGAAAACCTCGGCCGCAAGGCGCAGGCCGAAAAGCTGGCACGCGGTGGAGAAAGCTTTGGGGCTGCGATCCCGGACGTCATCACGCCGGAGTTCGTGCGCGACGAGATCGCCATGGGCCGCGCGATCATCCCGTCGAACATCAACCATCCGGAGGCCGAGCCGATGGCCATCGGGCGCAATTTTCTGGTGAAGATCAACGCCAATATCGGCAACTCTGCCGTGACCTCCTCGATGGCGGAGGAAGTCGAAAAGATGGTCTGGGCCACGCGGTGGGGGGCAGACACGGTGATGGATCTGTCGACGGGGCGCAATATTCACAACATTCGGGACTGGATCATTCGCAATAGCCCTGTGCCGATTGGCACGGTGCCGCTCTATCAGGCGCTGGAGAAGGTCGGGGGCATTGCCGAGGATCTGACATGGGAGGTCTTCCGCGACACGCTGGTCGAACAGGCAGAGCAGGGGGTGGACTATTTCACCATCCACGCGGGCGTGCGGCTGCACATGATCCCGATGACGGTGGATCGGGTCACGGGCATTGTGTCACGCGGCGGCTCGATCATGGCGAAATGGTGCCTGCATCATCACCGCGAAAGCTTTCTCTATGAACATTTCGATGAAATCTGCGACATTGCGCGCGCCTATGACGTGTCCTTTAGCCTCGGTGACGGGCTGCGCCCGGGGTCTATCGCGGACGCCAATGACGAGGCGCAGTTCGCCGAGCTTGAGACGCTGGGCGAGCTGACGCAGATCGCCTGGGCCAAGGATTGCCAGGTGATGATCGAGGGGCCGGGCCATGTGCCCATGCATAAGATCAAGGCCAATATGGACAAGCAGCTGGCCACCTGTGGCGAGGCGCCGTTCTATACGCTCGGACCGCTCACGACCGATATCGCGCCGGGCTATGATCACATCACGAGCGGGATCGGCGCGGCGATGATCGGTTGGTTCGGCACGGCGATGCTCTGTTACGTCACGCCCAAGGAACACCTCGGACTGCCCGATCGCGACGATGTGAAGGTTGGGGTGATCACCTACAAGATCGCCGCCCATGCTGCCGATCTGGCCAAGGGTCATCCAGCGGCGCAGATCCGCGACGATGCGCTGTCACGTGCGCGGTTCGAATTCCGGTGGGAGGACCAGTTCAATCTGTCGCTTGATCCCGAAACTGCGCGGTCCATGCATGATGAGACCCTGCCGAAAGAGGCGCATAAGGTGGCGCATTTCTGTTCCATGTGTGGGCCGAAGTTCTGCTCGATGCGGATTTCTCATGACATTCGTGCCGAAGCGCAGAAAGAGGGCATGGAACGCATGGCCGAGAAGTTCCGTGAAGGCGGAGATCTCTATATGCCGCTGGAGGATGTGAAATGAAGCAATCTCCTGATGTCATACTGGCGACCCTGCGCCTTGAGCCGCCTTTGGTGCAATGCATCACCAACTATGTGGCGATGAATATCGCCGCCAATGTGTTGCTTGCCGCGGGGGCCTCGCCCGCGATGGTGTCCGATGCTGAGGAAGCCGAGGAATTCGCCGGGATCGCCGGGGCGTTGACGGTGAACATCGGCACGCTGAGCGCGCCCTTTGTCGAGGGCATGCATGCCGCCATCCGGGGCGCAAAGACGGCCGGCAAACCTTGGGTTCTGGATCCGGTGGCCTGTCAGGCGACGGCCTATCGGCGGCGCATTGCGGCAGAGCTGGTGGCGCTGACCCCGACGATCATTCGCGGCAATGCCTCGGAAATCCTGTCGTTGGCCGGAGAGGCCAGCCGAGGGCAGGGCGTGGACGGGCGCGACAGTGTGGCCGTGGCAGAGGAGGCCGCGCGCCGACTGGCGCGCACCAGTGGCGCTGTTGTCGCTGTGACCGGAGAGGTCGACTTTGTCACCGATGGTGACCGTGCCGTGCGGATCGAAGGCGGCTCGCACTGGATGCCGCTCAACACCGCGCTGGGTTGTTCGCTGACCTGTCTGTGTGGTGCCTATGCGGCTGTGGCGGAGGATGCTTTCGATGCCGCCGTCGGCGCGCTGGCACACTTCGCGATAGCAGGGACACGCGCCCATTCTCAGGCCATGGGACCGGGCAGCTTCGGGCCGGGTTTTCTGGACGCCCTGAACGCGGTGACGCCGGATGTGCTGAAGGCGGAGGCGGCCATTCAGGTCGTTGACGGGGTGTCGGCATGAAGCCGTCTTTCGATCTGTCGCTCTATCTGGTGCTCGATCCCGGCCTGTGTGCCGGGATCGGGATGGTCGAAACGGCGCGCCGCGCGGTTGCGGGCGGGGCGACCATGGTGCAGCTGCGCGACAAACAGGGCGGTTGCGCCGCGCTGATCGAGACCGGTCTGGCGCTAAAGGCTGCGCTGGCGGGCAGCGATGCGCGATTGATCGTCAACGATGATGTGGAGGCAGCGGTGGCGATCGGTGCCGACGGGGTTCACATCGGTCAGGGCGACATGAGCGTGGCCGAGGCGCGGCGGCTGATCGGTCCGGAGAGGCTTCTGGGCCTGTCGGTGGAAACGCCCGAACTCGCCGCAGAGGCTGATCCGGGGCTTGTCGATTACGTCGGCGCAGGGCCGGTTTTCGCCACGGCGACCAAGGCAGACCACAAACGACCGGTGGGCTTTTCCGGGCTGGCGGCGCAGTTGGCAGCCAGCCCGGTGCCCGCCGTGGCGATTGGCGGGCTCAAGGCCGACCATGTCGCGCGGGTCCTCAAGGCCGGGGCGCAGGGGATTGCCGTGGTTTCGGCGATCTGCGGTCAGCCCGATCCCTATGTGGCGGCACAGGCGCTGCGGCGCGAGATCGACGGGTTTGCGGGCTGAACAAGGAGAGCCGCGCCTCAGGCCGGTGGCCAAAGGGCATGAAAATGGTGCACCGGCCCGTGTCCCTGACCGACCTGCAATTGATCGCTTTGCGACAGGGCTGTATGCAGATAGGCCTTGGCTTGTCCGACGGCCTTGGGCACGCTTTGCCGGGGCAGCAGTGCCGCGATGGCCGACGACAGGGTGCAGCCGGTGCCGTGGTCGTTGGTCGTGAATATGCGCGGCGCCGGGAAGGCCGTGATGCCCTGCGCATTGGCGAGCAGATCGGTGCTCTCGGCACTGCCGGTCAGGTGGCCGCCCTTCAACAGCACCCAGTCCGGACCCATCGCCAGAAGCTCGGGCAGGGCAGCCTGCATGCGCTCCGCGCTCCAGTCGTCTTCACGCCCCAGGAGCACGGCGGCTTCGGGCAGGTTTGGGGTGATGACGGTCGCCAAAGGTACCAAGAGCGCGCGCACGGCGGCCACCGCTGCTGGGTCCAGCAGCGCATGGCCGCTTTTCGCCACCATCACCGGGTCGAGCACGATATTTTGGGCCCTGTGATAGCGCAGCCGGTCGGCGATTGCCTCGGCGATGCCTGCATTGGCGATCATGCCGATCTTGACCGCGTCAATGCGTACGTCGTCCAGCACTGCGTCGATCTGGTCGGCGACGAAATCGGGATCGAGCGTCTGGAAGGACCGGACGCCGCGGGTGTTCTGCGCCACCACTGCAGTGACAACTGAACAGGCATAGGTTCCCAAGGCCGACATGGCCTTGATGTCGGCCTGGATGCCTGCACCGCCGGAGGGGTCGGTGCCCGCGATGGTCAGGACATTGGCGATCATGACGGCACCTCTGACAGCAGGGCAGCGGCCTGGTTCGCGATTTCGGCCTCATTGAGGCACGCTGCGAGTGCGTTGTCCTTTGTTAGCTCTCGGGGGGCGTCTTGAAACAAGGACGCGCCGTGATCGAGCTTTCCGCTCGGGAATTTCCAAGGTCTCGCGTCGGGCGGATTTGCTCGGTGGATGAGACGCGTCTGGTTTTCGCGTATGCTGGCGGCGATGGTCGCCGAAACCGGGCGAGGGTCTGTCGATAGATATGGCAAGTCGGCCTCGTAATGCTGAGACCGGCAAGGGCAAGATAGCTGTGCGTTCCTGTCCCTTCGCCGGCATGATCCGGATCAGGTTCGAAGGGTCACCGCGCTGCCCAACGATCATGCAACCGAAGCGCCAGCGATATCTCAGCCCCTTGTCGGGACACCCCTAGGTGGCGGTCATCTTATCAATACGATGTTCGAAATCAACGCTTTCCCTGCTGTAACTGTATTGGGGCCAGACACTTGGGCTCAGGCCCCATTAATTAGGTTGCGCCGCGCTTATGGCCTGTTTCAGGCACTCCAACTATGGGAGGGTACGATGAGCAATCTTTTCAGGCCAACTGAAGAGCCGATGGCGCGGCTTGAGCCCTACCTTCCGAAATACAAGGGTCGTCCACGTGTCGATGACCGGTGCGTGCTGAGCGGTACAATCTTCATCAATCGTAAGGTGTGACGCGCCCAAGGACTGTGGCCCTCCCAAGACGCTCTACAGCCGTTGGAAGCGGTGGAGCGAGATGAGTGTATTCGCCAGGTTCTTCGATGGCCTGGCACCGCGTAGCGATCCGCTACGACAGATGCCCGGGCGCCTTTCTCTCCGTTATCACTCTCGCAGCGATCGTGCTGTTCTGGTTATGCGTCCTGAACCTAGGTGCCGCACACTCGATTTGTGCCACGACTATAATTCATGCCAAGGCGGCGTAGAGCTCCTCGACCCGCGCGGCATTGTTCGCGGCCAATTTCCCATTGGCATGCCACAGCGAGTTTTCAAAACCCACACGCATTTTCCCGCCCAGCGTGGCTGCGGCTGTCAGCGCAGCCGTTTCACCTATGCCAAAGGCACAAACCGCCCAGTCGGGGGCAATCCCGAGGCCACGCATCCAATCTGTAAAAGGGGCAAGCATTTCGGGGGAGGAGGCCTGGCCCGAGGTATAGCGCCCCAGTACGAACAGGAGTTGCAAGGCCGGGTTTTCGATGTGTTCACGCGGTAAGACGCGGGCGAGGTTTTCAGCATCCTGCCGGTCGTAACAGATGTGTTGGATGGCGATCCCCGCCTCTGCGCACTCCAGATAGAAACGCCGCGCCACGTCCAGTCCGTCACGCAGCATTTCGCGCAGGGAGACAGAGACCAACGAGGCCCCGGAGTGCAGCGCGATATGGCGTTGATGCGGCGGATGGTAAATGCCTGCGGCTTCCGTGGTGATCTGAAGCGCCAGCCCCGGAACCTGCGCGGCAAGATGCCCGAGCGCCTCGCGATAAGCGCCACTGTCGAGAAGATGCGTGCCCTCGGGCGTGCGCAAGTGGAAATGCAGCCCCTGCGCGCCCGCAGTTTGGCAGGCGCGCGCGGTGTTGGTCAGCTCATCAAGGGTTATCGGCAAGGCCGGGTGGTCGGCCTTGGTCTTTGTCGCGCCATTGGGAGCGACCATGATGCGGGGCAGGGCGGTCACGACAGGGGCCCGGCAAAGGCGCTCTGAAATGCCGTGCTCAGTTTTTCGACCAACTCTCCGATCTGATCGTCGGTCAGGATGAAGGGCGGGGCGAGGAGCACGTGATCTCCTTTTTGCCCATCGACCGTGCCCCCCAGCGGGTAACAGATCAGCCCGGCCTCGAAAGCTGCGGCTTTCACCTTTTTGTGGATCCCAAGCGCCGAGTCGAAAGGCGTTTTGCGGGTGCGGTCCGCGACGATTTCCAGCCCTCGGAACATCCCGCGCCCACGAATGTCGCCAATATAGGGATGATCCTCAAAAGCGGCGCGCAGGGCTTGATCGAGCTTGTCGCCCATCAGAGCAGCCCGCTCGACGAGCCCTCCCTCTGTGAGTTTCGTCACGACCGCATCTCCGGCGGCGCAGGCGACCGGGTGGCCGATATAGGTGTGGCCATGCTGGAAAAAGCCGGAGCCTTGCGCGAAAGCATCGTGAATGCGTGCGGAGCACAGGGTGGCGCCGACCGGCTGATAGCCTGCACCCAGTCCCTTGGCGATGGTGAGGATGTCGGGGGCCACGCCGTCTTGTTCGCAGGCAAAGAGGGTCCCGGTGCGCCCCATGCCGCACATCACCTCATCGAGGATCAGCAGCACACCGTAGCGATCGCAAATTTCCCGGATGCGTTTGAAATATCCGGGCACAGCAGGCACCGCACCGAGCGTCGCCCCGACAACAGGCTCTGCGATAAAGGCAATTACAGTTTCTGGCCCGACACGTAAAAGCTCCGTCTCCAGCTCATTGGCAGCCCTCTGACCATAAGCTTCAAGGCTCTCGTCGGCCTCTTGTTCACGATACGCGTAGCAAGGCGCGATATGGGCCGTGTCCGCCAGCAGCGGGGCAAATTGTGCCTTGCGCCAGAGATTGCCGCCCGCTGCGAGCGCGCCCAAGGTGTTGCCGTGATAGCTTTGGCGCCTTGAAATGAAACGCGTGCGCTGGGGCTCCCCGGTTTCGACGAAATATTGCCGCGCCATTTTGAGCGCGGTTTCTACGGCTTCCGAGCCGCCGGAAACGAAATAGACCTTATCCAGTCCTTTGGGGGCATGGGAAATCAGGCGTTCCGCCAGAGCTTCGGCAGGCTCCGAGGTGAAAAAACCGGTGTGAGCGAATTCAAGCGCTTCAACCTGCGCCCGTACCGCTGCAATCACATCGGGATCGGAGTGCCCAAGACAGGAGACCGCCGCGCCGCCAGAGCCATCCAGATACCGCTTGCCGGTGCTGTCATAAATGTATGCCCCCTCGCCACGGATGGCCTTTGGCGGTGTGGTTCGGGAATTGCGGTAGAAAACATGCGTCATATCTGTGCTCCGGGTGAGAGGCGGCCGGTCTGAAGCGGTCACATTCACAATGATGAAACACATGGTTCGATAGTTGACAATAATTGAAACAATTGAAACAGTTTCTGGAACCACATCAAATGCACCGGGGGGGCAGATTGGCGGCGAGTTATCAGCAAAGACTGGCGGAGCATTACGCCGATTTGAGCCCGCGCCTGCGCGAGGCCGGTGATTATCTTGTCGAACATCCGCTTGATGTGGCCACGCGTTCGCTTCGGGCGCTCGCAGAGGAGGCACGAATCGCTCCGGCGACTTTCAGCCGTCTGGCCCGTGCGCTGGGATATGAAACATTTGAAACCCTGCGCGAAGCCGTTCGCGTCCAGCTTTCCCTCAAGGTGTCGACCTTCGCCACACGCGCAAAGGATCTTAGGGAAAATCAACAGGGCGCATCGGAGCGGCTTCTGTTGCGCTCGCTGGAGACGGCCCAACACAACCTCGATGAACTTGTAAGGGGGCTCGAATCTGCGCGTCTCGAGGATCTTGTCGACGTCTTGCACAAGGCGCGTCGTGTGTTGATTGTGGGGGCATTGGGCTCTACGGGGATCGCGGAATACGCCGGCTATATGGCCAATTTCCTTGGTGAAAAATGGCGGCTTGCCGGTCGTATGGGGGCGTCCTACGGGTCCGCCCTCAGCGAGATGGACGAGCGGGACGCCCTGTTGGTCATCACGATGACGCCGTCTGCACGGGTCTCGGTCAACGCCACCGAAATCGCACGACGCCAAGGGGTGCATGTCACGGTGATCACGGATGGCTATGCTTCACCCGCATTGCGTCATGCCAATACTTCGGTCATCATTCCAGGGGAAACTCCGAACTTTTTTAACACTTACACCACCACGGTTTTTTTTATTGAGATGCTTATGGCCATGCTTGCCCAACGCGCCGGACCGGACGTTGTGGAGCGCATATCAGAGATCGAGCGCCATAATAGGGCGCTTGGAGAAGTGGTCGATCTCTGAGGCGAGGATGCCTCAGGATGACCAAAAAACCACTAAGGGGAGTCACTTATGACCAAACACATGAAACTCGGCTTCGCCGCTGCTGCCGCTTCCGCGATGATTGCGGGCTCCGCGATGGCGGAAGAGTTCGTCACCATTGGCACGGGCGGTGTGACCGGCGTGTATTATCCGACCGGTGGCGCAATCTGCCGTCTGGTTAACAAGAACCGCAAGGAAACTGGCGTGCGCTGCTCGGTCGAATCCACCGGTGGTTCCGTTTACAATGTGAACACGATCAAGGAAGGCGAACTGGAATTCGGCGTCGCGCAATCCGACATCCAGTACAATGCTTATAATGGCGTGGTGCAGTTCGATGGCGAACCCTTCGAAGGGCTGCGCTCCGTGTTCTCCGTACACCCCGAGCCCTTCACCGTTGTGGCACGTGCAGATTCTGGCGTGAGCACCTTTGAAGATCTTAAAGGCAAGCGCATGAACATCGGTAACCCCGGCTCCGGTCAGCGCGCGACCATGGAAGTCGTCATGGACAAACTTGGCTGGACCTCCGACGATTTCGCTCTGGCGACCGAGCTGAAACCGTCAGAACAATCCGCAGCGCTTTGCGACAATCAGATCGACGCGATGGTCTACACCGTGGGTCACCCGTCGGGCTCCATTCAGGAAGCCACCACTGCCTGTGACTCCGTGCTCGTCGAAGTAGCCGGCCCTGCGATCGACGAACTGGTTGCCGACAACCCTTACTACCGGACCGCAATCATTCCGGGTGGCATGTACCGCGGCAATGACGAAGACGTGCAGACCTTCGGTGTCGGTGCGACCATCGTGACGTCCGCGGACGTGTCCGAGGATGCAGTTTACGCTGTGGTTTCCGCTGTGTTCGACAACTTCGAAGACTTCAAAGGTCTGCATCCGGCCTTCGCCAACCTGAAACCGGAAGAAATGATCAAAGCCGGTCTTTCTGCGCCGCTGCATCCGGGTGCCGTAAAATACTACAAGGAACAGGGCTGGATGGAATAATTCGCTCATACAATTTGGGGGCGGCGCATCAGTGCCGCCCTTTACCTATAAAAAATATCAGGGTGGTTACACATGGCAGACGCTGAAAAACGGGCGTTGAACGAGGAAGAGCTCCAGGAACTGGTGGCTGCCTCCGACAGTGGCGCACGCAATGTGCCGGGAACATTGGGTAAGGTGATTGCGACAGTTGCGCTGTTGTGGTCGGTTTTCCAGGTGCTCCTGGCGTCTCCGATCGGGCTCAAGGTTCTGCCCGGCGACATGATTAACAATGCACGGCAGATTCACCTCGCCTTTGCGATTTTCCTGTCTGCAATGTCCTATCCTTTGTTTAAATCCGCTTCGAAGACCTCGATCCCATGGTATGACTGGGTTCTCGGTCTCGGCGGTGCGTTCTTGTCCATGTATGGCTATGTTTTCTACGAGAAAATCGTGGCGAATGGTGGGCTTGCGGATGCGAGTGACGCCTATTTCGCGCTGGCCGGTCTGGCGTTTTTGTTCATCGCGGCTTACCGGACGTTGGGTCCGGTGATGGTTGTTCTCGCCATCGTGTTTCTGGCTTATGTGTTCTTCGGCTCTTCCGAGGTCGTGCCAGATTCGATCCGTTGGGCGGGGGCGTCGCTGCGCAAGGCGATGTCGCATATGTGGATCACGACCGAGGGCGTCTTTGGAATTGCGCTGAACGTCTCGACGCAATTCGTGTTTCTCTTCGTACTTTTTGGCGCTTTGCTCGATAAGGCAGGCGCCGGGAATTACTTCATCAAGATGGCATTTGGCGCCTTGGGTCACCTGCGGGGCGGACCGGCAAAGGCCGCTGTGGTCGGCTCTGCGGCCACCGGTCTGATCTCTGGCTCTTCCATCGCCAACGTGGTCACCACCGGCACCTTCACCATTCCGCTGATGAAACGCGTAGGCTTCTCCGCCGAGAAAGCCGGGTCAGTCGAAGTGGCCTCTTCTGTGAACGGGCAAATCATGCCGCCTGTGATGGGGGCGGCTGCGTTCCTGATGGTGGAATATGTCGGCATTTCCTATTTCGAAGTGATCAAGCACGCCTTTGTGCCGGCGATCATTTCTTATATTGCGCTGGTCTATATCGTTCACCTCGAAGCGGTGAAAAACAACATGCCGACCCTTGGCAACAAGGTGGTATCGCTCTGGCGCACGATCATGGGGATGTTCCTGTTTTTCGCGGGTTTCGGTGCGCTGTGCTATGCGACGCAATACCCGGTGCGGCTCATCACGTCCGTGGTGCCTGAAGGCTCCGGTTGGATTCTTGCCGTGCTGATCGGCGTGATTTATGTCGGTCTGGTCAAACTTGCCGCCGACGCCGATGAGTTGGAAATCGACGACCCGAACGCCGAGGTGATGGAACTGCCCGATGTGGCCAAGCTTTGGAAAGCCGGACTTTATTATCTGCTCCCGATCATCGTTTTGGTCTACTTTCTGATGATCGAACGCAAATCTCCGGGGCTGTCGGCCTTTTGGGCAACCTTCCTTTTGTTCTTCATCCTGCTCACGCAAAAGCCGCTCAAGGCGATTTTCCGTGGCGAAAGCGATGCCGCACAGAAGATCAAAGAGGGCGTGGTCGATCTCGTTGAGGGCATGATCGACGGTGCCCGCAACATGATCGGCATTGGTCTGGCCACTGCCACCGCGGGCATCATCGTCGGCACCGTGTCTTTGACCGGCATCGGTCAGGTGATGGCGGATTTCGTCGAATTCCTGTCCGGCGGCAATCTGATCCTGATGCTTCTGTTCGTGGCGATCCTTTCGCTGATCCTTGGTATGGGGCTCCCGACCACGGCCAACTATATCGTCGTGTCCTCGCTGATGGTCTCCGTCGTCGTTGAACTCGGGGCGCAGAGCGGGTTGATCGTGCCGTTGATCGCGGTTCACCTGTTTGTCTTCTATTTCGGGATCATGGCGGATGTGACGCCCCCCGTGGGGCTCGCGAGTTTCGCGGCGGCGGCTGTGTCCGGCGGCGATGCAATCCGCACTGGCTTTACCGCCTTCTTCTACAGCCTGCGCACCGTAGCGTTGCCGTTTGTGTTCATCTTCAATACCGATCTTCTTTTGATCGATGTGACGTGGGTTCAGGGCATCATCGTCTTTGTCATCGCGACCATTGGCATTCTGGTGTTCACGGCGGCCACGATGGGCTTTTACATCACCCGTTCGCGGATCTGGGAAACGGCGGCATTGTTGCTCGTGGCCTTTACCCTGTTCCGACCGGGCTTTTTCATGGACATGGTCCAACCGCCTTATCACGACATTGCACCCACTGCTGTTGAAGAGGCACTGGCCGAGGCGCCCGTTGGATCGCAGTTGCGTGTTGTCGTGACCGGTCCGGATTTCGATACGCTCGAAGAGAAAGAACTGCACCTCGCTCTGATCGTACCAGAGGAAGAGGGCGGGGCAGCGCGTCTCGATGCGCTTGGGCTGATGCTGACGCCTGAGGGCGATACGATGATCATGGACGAACCGATGTTCGGCACCGATCTCTCGGACAAGCTTGCCAGCTTTGATTTCTATGGCGACGAGCCGGTGCGTCTGACCGCTGTTCAGGCGCCCGCCGATCAACTCCCCAAAGAGTTGATGTTCATCCCTGCGCTCATCCTTCTGGGCCTTGTGACCGTCCTGCAACGTGGCCGGGCGGCCTCCTCGCGTGAACTCAAAGGAGAACCGGCATGATCAAGACCATTCTATGTGCCATAGATGTGAACCGCGCTCAGGATGAGGCCAAAGTGCTCCAAACCGCACAGCGTCTTGCCACCACCGAGGGCGCGCAGCTCGATGTGATCACCGTGATGCCAAATTATGGCATGAGCCTCGTTGGTGGCTATTTCGATGAGAACCGGACCAAAGAGGTGCGCAATAGCGTCAAGAAAGCTCTGGTGGATTTCGTCGAAGAGGTGCTGGGTGCCGAAGTCAACGCGAAGGTGCGCCATATCGTGGCGGTTGGCACGGCCTACCACGAAATTCTTGAAGCCGCAGAAAAGGACGAGGCGGATCTGATTATCCTTGGGGCGCATCGCCCGGATCTCAAGGACTACCTTCTGGGCCCCAACGCCGCGCGCGTCGTGCGTCATTCCAAATCTTCGGTTTACGTTGTGCGGTGAAGAAGGCGGGAAATGTAAAGTGTCTGGCGCATTGCCGTGAGAACGGCGGTGCGGAATTAGATTATATGGGCAAGAGTTGGGAAACGGTGCTGACCCTCGGCCCGTCCTATGTCGGCTCCCACCTTGTCACGGTCCTGTCGGAGGTGGCACCGAACGGGGCCGCGCTGTTCCTTCTGGACAGGGTGTTTTATCAGATCAACAGCGTTCACTCTGCCAACGTGCCGGGCACCGCGATCACCTATGATTGAACCTCCGTCAGCACCACCGACGCGCCGGTGATCCGCAATGCGTAAGCTGGCACCGCCCAGCATGCCCCGAGAAGGGGCAACCGCCGATGAACTCGGAGACCCCTTGCCGCACTTCTGGACTGGATCGTGAAAGCCCGTCTTGCAGACCTCCTAGAGGCCGGGCTCACCCATGCCGATGTGTTCAAGCTGGTGCGGGTGGCAGACGATTACCGCAAGGGGGAGTTTGGCCCTGGAACTCTGGCGACGATCCACGACCTTGCCGGGAAGCTGGACAACGTGGACGTGTTCAAAAGATCGTCTTGAGCACCTTTTCTGTCCCGGCAACCAAATCTTCAATTTCTTCTTTTGTCGGCTCACGCCCCTTCGCGTGATCGCAAATATTCCTTATGTCGGCTAAATGCTGGATAAAACGCCACTGCGGAACGGTGACAGCATCGGCGTCCCTCAGAAGCTGGTTCAAATCAGAAATTCCGGGATTTTTCTTTCGCACGGTTACGTTGTGCATATCGCAAACGTGACGAAGGTGCTTCTCAATCACCACGCCGCAAATTGCGCCTGCTGCCCGTAAATATCCCGCCTTTGTCAGCGCGGTTGCGGCTTCGACTTCGCTGTCAAACAAGTCGGCCTGAAGAACTGCCGTCAAATCCATAAGCTTAGAGCTCAATGCGTCCTTGGCCGCTTTCACAATATTCAGTTGTTGTCGAAACTCAGGGATGGCAGCGGAGCCATCTGCGACGACCTCTGAACCGCCGAAACGAGTAATTCTGAGACCCTGCAAGTAGTCGCGGATCATGTAGTTTTGGAAGTCTATTTCCTTCCGGACCCTCGGATATTCGTAATGTGAAGTAAGGTCAGACAGTCGGTCCGGTAGAATTTGTTTGACCAGCGCCTGTGCCTTTGAATACCATTTCTGATAGTCATTACCAAAACTCGGCAGTTTCTTGATGAACTCGTCTAGCTTCTTCTCGTCATTTTCAAACACCTTCATATATGCCTGACGATACTCGCGGGGCTTGCAATCAAACTCCATCGCCATAGCCAGCAACTGACCCTGTTCGATTAGCTTCTCAAGCTCATCTGAGAATTTCTTTGTTCTTTCTGACATTCGCCCCTCGCAGCTCAGCTTTCTGGCAACTGTCCGCTTGCACCTTTCTCCTGTCAAGCGAGGTGTGGTGACGCTCTGGGAGGAAGAGATGCAGCGGGAGGCAGGACGAGGGTGCCTACTATTTGCCTACTAATGCCAAATCCCCCGTGAGCCACCTTGCTGAGGTGTCTCGTAAATCTTTGATCTACTTGGGGATTTTGGCTCCGGCGGTAGGGCGCGGAGCAAAATTCAGACATTTTCTAAGGCTTTGAAAACGCAGGTATTTGCGCTGCGCGGGTCGCTGTCTGTGTTACGTCGATGTGCTACAGTTGTAGCACAGGGGAAGGGTATCCAGATTGGTCGGACGGTCCAAGCAGTTCCTGAAGGTTAGCGAGGACTAAGTGTGGGTTCTCGATCCGGAGCGGCGATCAGCCGCCTCATTGCTGAGCCGTGGAGCTCACGGACGTCGATGAGCGCGGCTGCCACCTTACGTAGCTGGTCGATGTGTGGCGTGAGGAGTTTCGCAGCATGGTTCATGGCCTGACCCAGTTTTGCCTGCACCCTCTGTTTCTCCTCCTCGCTCAGCCTGTGCATGTCGGCTGGCCCCAGCCAGCCATCGCCATTGCGGCCAAGGCCCAGCTCTCGGTCCATTTGCAGAACCAGCCCAGTGGCCAGGGCAAGATCGCTCTCACTGTCTCCACCTGCGCCGCCGGAGATTGTGCCGAGCACCAGCCTCTCGGCCGTGCGCCCGCTCATCAGGATCAGAAGCTCATTCTCGATCTCCTGGACTGTCAGTTCGACGAAGGTCGAACGGCGTTCGGTCCGACCGTCGCGGTCAGAGAGGCTGAGCTTCACGACAGATCCTGGCGCGAGAAGCTCTGCGGCAAGCGCGTGACCGGATTCGTGGACGGCGATACGACGCAGAAGCGCCGGGTCGGGCCGATCGATCCCGAGGTGTCGGCGCATCAGGTCGGATGACATGGGCAGCCGTTGCCGCCGCGCGTCGGCGGTGGCGGCACGCAATGCGGCGTCGAGTTCGGCGGGGGTCTTGCCCGTGGCGCCGCGGGCCAGACTGTCGATCTCGTTTTCCGGCAGCGTACCCGCCAGCACCTTGGCCATGATGCGCCTGATATCTGCGAGCGACGGAAGTGGCATCCGCTGGATTTGGTCAAACCGGCCAGGTCGCGTGATGGCAGGGTCCAATCTGCCCGGCTGGTTGCATGCCCCGATCAGGATCACGCCCGGGGTGCGTGCCAGCCGGTCGATCTGCTGAAGGAAGCCGTTCACGACTTGCACCCGATAGCTCATCCCATGCTGATCGCCGTCAAACCGCGATCCGACCGCGTCGACTTCATCGATAAAAAGGGCGCAGGGCACTTTCGCGACCGCCTCGTCGAAGGATTTGGTCATAGCGGCAAGCATATGTCCAAGATGTCCGGCAGCTTGCCAGTCGGCAAAACTGCCCTCGACCAGAGCGACACCAGCCGCCTCGGACAGCTGCCGGGCCAGGTAGGTCTTACCCGTCCCCGGAGCGCCGTGAACGAGGAGCGAGCGGGACATCTCGCTCCAGTTCAGATCGCCGGCCTGCCACGCCGCAAGATCCTCTACGATGTTCCGGACAGCCTGGTGCGCGGGCGTGGTGCCGTCGATGATGGCCGGGCCGGAGCGCTCTCGCGCGACCTCTTCGGCGGGCGCCGTCCTGGTCATCAACGAGATCCGTTTGGCAACCTCTTGCGCCGTCGGCGCGCGACACGCCATCGCCAGATGTCCCGCCTCCAAACCGGCCAGGCTCTCGTCGTCGGGCAAGATCGCCCTCACGCTGTCGGCATCGATCTTTCCGGTCGCGCTGTGGCTGACGCTCAGGGCGAAGAGAAGGATATCGGCATTCACCTCTTCGAGGACCAGAACGCGCGCGCCTGTCTCGCCGGAGCCGACGAGAGATGGCAGGTGCTCCTGCTTCGCGACCGGCAGCAGGATTGGCGCCGGATGGTGAAGCAGGCGCTCCAGTTCCTTGTCCGAGACTGGCCGGTCTGGCAGCTGGAGCACCGGGTGCGGTGACGCGCGAGGCGCCCGGCTCTGGGTCGACCAGCCCTCCGGCAGCATTGCCCCAGTCAGCAACTTTCCGAGGGAGAGGGTGGGTTCGAGGCCGACCAGGATCGTCAACGCTCCGGGTTGGAGGCTCGCCTCCCAGCTCTCCGCATCCCGGAAGGTTGCGGCAAGGCGCGCCAGCAGGATCACGTCGCGGAGGGGAAGCGGGATGGCGGGACGGGTGCTGCCGTCCTGAGCGGTGGCGAAGGGGTCGCCGCCGTCTGCGGCGATCGCGTGCCACTCGTCCTGCGGCAGATGAGGTGCGCTGCTGACGCGCGCCATGGCCTCGGCGGCGGACTCCATCCCGGAGGCTGCGCGGTGCGAAGGCGGTTTCGGGCTGTCGCCGCCTTCGTACTCCATCAAAGTGTCGCCTGCGGCGATGTCGCCGGCCGAGGCACGCCGTTCGAGATCAACGATGTCGGCTTCGGTTGCGCGCAGGCGCGCGATGCAGTCCTGGGCGTAGGCCCACCACTGCGGGCGCTTCGCGCCATTTTTCTTTGGAAGGGGGGATTGGGGGGAAGGTTGGGTCATTGTCAGCTCCGTACTGTACGGATCAGGACGCCCGGGGTGGGGCGCGATCCGGAAGGGGGCGTGGGAAGGTTCAGGGAAGAAGAGGTGGCGCTGTCCGGTAAGTGTGCGCCACGGCGCAGGTCAGGGCGTCCCGCACACTGTGGCGTGCGATTACGCCTACGGGCAAAACGGGCCGGGTCGCTGTGGCGGCTCCGGATCCGTGGAGGGCTGTTCCGGAACCGGGCCACGCTTGGGCCGCTATTTCTTTCGGATGTCGTCCAGGCGCTTCAGAATGAGCGGCGCGATCTCGATCCCGTAGATCTCGCTCTTGACCGCGAGCCAGTCCTCAAAGTGCTCGTTGGGAATGACCGCGTCCGGATGAGACTTCTTGAGCGCGCGATGGAGGGCCTTCTCCTGGCAAAGCGCGGCGTGGCCTGTCGGCTGCGGAACGGTCCGCAGAAGCTCTGCCTGGATTCCGGATTGCAGCAAGAGCTGGTGGTGCAGACGCGACTGCGGGTCGCGCGAGAAGCCGAGCTTTACGACCTTCAGTCCGGTCGGAAGCTCCAGTCGAATGGCATAGAGGTTGCTTGGCGCGGTGGCCCAGCCCTCTCCACATTCCGTACATTGAAAGCGGCCGCTCTGCATGTTCGCGCGGGCAACCCTCTGCGTGTGACCACAGACGTGCTGATAGGTCCGGTAGTTCGGATCGCCTTCCGGATCGCTTCCCAGCAGTTGCCACCCCCGGTCCGCTGCTTCCTCGGCTTCCTTTCCGGAATGACAGGTCTCGCAGCGCAACTTGCAGTGACCGGCAGCGATCCGTTCGATCTGTCCGAACTGTCGGCGCACGGTGTGACCACATGGCGCGCGGTAGACGCCAAGCTTGTGGTATTCCGGCTCGTAGCCCTGAAATTCCAAGCCTGCCTTCTGCGCCATTGCCAGGATGGCGTGATGCCTGCAACTCGCACAAGCTGGCTGGGCGGTGCGCAAGGTGAAGATCTTCTGCGCCGTCAAGGCGCCGCAGGTGTGGCATCGCAAGACAACGTGGAACTTGTCCCGGATCCTGCTGACCAGGTCGAAGCCCTTGGATCGGGCAATTGCGTTCCACTCCGTTTTGATCGGTCCTGCATAGGTACGGGACCAGCCTTCCGAGGAGAGCTTCCGGGAGCCGCGCGGCAGGTAGAGCTTATTCCGGGACGCGCCGATGTAGATATGCGGGCGAACGGGTGCGGGTTTGAGCGAGAAATGTGAGGGATGAGCCATTGCTGGACCTCCGAGAATATGTCGGCTGAGAACGCGGGCACGTTTGTTTGAACCCTGACCCGTTCCGGGACAGGGCATCAGGGTGCCGGGACGATGTTTGTGGAGATCAGGCGGCGAAGGGCTCGTAATCGAAGCAATCCTCCAGGGAGGCAGCAGTGTCAGCCGGGTTCAGCATGTCGAGCATGCAGACCTCATCGAACTGCTGCCGACCCCGCGCGAGCATCTGCGCGACGCGCAGCGCCTCGGGGTCCCTTCCTTTCCAGGAGAAAAGATCCAGGTGACCCGCAACGACCTGCTGTGCGGTCCGGAGTTCAGCAGCGGTCTCGCAGCCGAGCGTCCAGTGGAGGTGGCGTGCGAAGCGCTGCAGGGGGACATCGCTCGGGCGGGTGGCTGGCGCGCCGATGACGGAGCAGCAGAGACCGGTGGCACGTTCCCAGCCGAGTTCCGCCGCCTTCAGCCAATGGTCGAAACCCGGATCGGACCAGAGGCCGTTCTCAATGTCACGCTCAGCCTCGATCGCAGCGGCCAAGGCCGCGAGCAGGTGCGAGAAGTGGCCCGAGACAGGGGAATGACGGAAGTACACGGGTTCATCCGAGCCAAAGCGCGTGGTAAGGCAGTTGTCAGCCATGGTCGATCTCCCAATGATCGGTTGTGGTTAGAGTACGGCGGGAAGGTTGTAGCTCCCGTCGTACTTGACAATTTAGTTTTTTGATGTCATTTAGTCAAGCAGTTTCTTGAAGGAGATTCGACATGGCTAGAATGGGACGTCCGCCGCGGGACACGGCCCCTGTTACGATCCGAATGGATCAGAGCATGCTGAAGGCAATCGATGACTATCGTCGCGAACAAGAGGACTTGCCGTCGCGACCACAGGTTGTCAGGCGCGTTATGGAGGAGTGGCTCGCGGCACGGGGCAGAGTAGGAGGATGAGGGGGATCACTCGGCTTGATCGTTCAGAATGAACGGGCTTGGCGACCTGGCCGCGCTCATATTCGGTGGCGGTACCAGGCGCCCTGAGCAACAACTCCCCTCCGACATGGGAGCAATGCGCGCCGAAGCTCCGAAGTAGCCGCTGAGCGCAGGGCACGAACCTTGCCCCTGAAACAGGCCTGGGCACCGAACGAACTCGAACGGCACCTCAGCTGCAATTGTCGAGCTCGCCTCGCGCTAACGAAAGGTGCAGCTTCTCCGAACCGGACTTTCGCGGAGCGCGTGGAGGAGACGGGGCGTCCGAGATCCAAAATCTGAAGCCGGTCGAAGCTGTCATTAGGCTCAGGACTCATAACCAGAACATCACAGTTGCGGCGAGAGCGACGGCGGAGAGGAAGACCTTCGGGCACCTGTCGTAGCGGGTCGCCACGCGTCGCCAGTCCTTGAGCCTGCCGAACATGATCTCGATCCGGTTGCGGCGTTTGTAGCGGCGCTTGTCGTATTTGATGGGGGTCCGGCGCGCCTTGCGGCCTGGAATACAGGCCCTGATCCCCTTGTCCTGCAAGGCTTCGCGGAACCAATCGGCATCATAGCCTCGGTCAGCAAGTAGCCACTGCGCAACTGGCAGACCGCCCAGAAGGGCTGCCGCGCCAGTGTAATCACTAACCTGACCGGCAGACATGAAGAACCTGATCGGGCGTCCCTTCGTGTCGGTCACCGCGTGGAGCTTGGTGTTCATCCCACCCTTGGTGCGACCAATCAGGCGCCCGCATCCCCCTTTTTACTCCGCAGGCTTGAGGCCGTGCGGTGTGCTTTCAGGTAGGTCGCATCGATCACGATAGTCGTCGGCTCCACCGCTTCGGCCGCCAGCCCCTCGAATATTCGGGCGAACACCCCCATCTCGCTCCAACGCTTCCAGCGGTTGTAGAGCGTCTTGGCTGGACCGTATTCCTTCGGTGCATCGCTCCAGCGTAACCCATTGCGGTTGATGAAGATTATCCCGCTCAGAACACGACGATCATCGACCCGTGGGCGGCCATGGCTCTTCGGAAAGAACGGCTCGAGCCGTGCCATCTGCTCGTCGCTCAGCCAGAAAAGATTGCTCACCACACCCTCCTATAGTTGGAGAGCGTGAATCACGCCGCCAGTAGCGCCGCAAGCCGATTAATGGGTCCTGAGCTTAGCTTGGGGCAGGGGCGGCGACAGCCCTTGCCCGGTGATACCGGATCACGTTTTGGCAAGCGACTTGATCTGATATCAGTGACTTGGGACCTTGTCTTCTTGCGATGCGGTTTTCTCAGTCGTGGGAAAGTACTGCAGGACGAAGAACAGTCAGGCAAGCGACGCAATGCCACTGACCCACTGGAAGCCAGAACTGACGATCGTGACCTAAAGCACCACTACCAGCGTCGCCATGGCCGCGATCGTCAAGGCCTGCTCGCGCAACCTCGACGTGGACACGTAGGCTCCGGCAAAGAGTAGCAGGCTTATCAATCCATCGAGCAGGGTTCGGGAAAACTCGGCGTCGGCCACAAACCGTCGCATCTCTTCGGCAACGCCCAGATCGGACCGGAATGCGTCCAGGCCGAGGACGCCAAGGGATGCGACAAAGGCAACGATCAGGATGCCGATGGCCGATGGTAATCGGAAAATGATGTGATTAACGGCTCCAAACGCCCCGGCGAAGACGATCAGTAGCGTTGCGATCTGGAGAGCGTTCATCGGAACTTACGTTTTGCGGCGTGCCGGTTTTTGGGAAGGCTTGGTTGGGCCATCAGGCTCGGGCCCACCCCAGCGTGGGATCGTCAGTTTGTTGTCAAGCCGCCGTCCGGGAAGCCGTCTGTTACCGGGTGTTTCGAATGAATCATTGTCAAGGCCCAACCCGGTCCCGGCATGTGTGTCATCAGACGATCCACTCAGATCAAAACAGGGCCGGTCGACCTTTGCACCGCTGTAGCCGTCCGCATCAGGTTCGTTCTGTGCGGGCGTCTTCTTGATTTTCTTGTTGGCGTCACGCGTCATGTCTTGCGACTTGGGCGAAGACGAAGTTGCTGGTTTTTCGGGACGCTTCATGGAGGTCTCCAATCATGTGCTTATGGTGTTTTTCCCAGACCCAAGAAGCCGCGCCATGATCGTCTGACCCAAACGCGGCATACGCTAGTCACGGTCTGCGGACTGAATTCCCTCCGGCGATGATGCGTCGGATCAGTGCTGCAGCCGCGCGGTGCTTTACGACATCAGCTTCGGACCCGACCGCGTTCTCATGGGTTGCAGCTGCATCTTTGAGGACACCCATGATTTCCTTCTCGGGCAAAATTTGTGCGTCATTCAGCGCGAGAAGCAGGGCTTCGCAGATGGTAAGCGCGGCCATTCCTGAATACATTTGGTCGTCCGTCATGGGGTGTTGACCTTTCCGCCAAGTGCGACGCGGGAGGTACGCGTGCAGCTTGCGAGGCAGACTTGCAAGAAATCTGCTATGCTGTGCTGATGGACATCAGTCCCACGGGCGATTTCTTTTGCTAGGTTTTCGCCGACTGCAGAAGAGGGACAAATGATCGAAAACACACCGCTTGTCCGCAAGCTTGGCGCATTCGTCGCCCTGTCAGGCCCCGAATTGTCGGTGCTTGCGTCCTTGCACAAGCGCCGCCGTACGTTCGTAGCGGGGCGCGATCTTGTCCATCAGGGGCAATCAGATCAGGCTGCCTATATCCTCGCCTCTGGCTGGGCCTGTTCCTACAAGATTCTTGAGGATGGTCAGCGGCAGATCGTGGATTTCCAGATCCCCGGCGATTTCCTTGGGCTTCGCAGTGTGCTTTTGAACGTGTCGGATCACAGCATCGAACCCGTGACGGACATCGAAGTGACGGAAATCCTTGTCACCGACCTTCTGAACGCATTTGCGCAAACGCCCCGGCTGGCCACCGCGGTTCTGTGGGCCGCGTCCCGCGACGAGGCGATGGTGGTCGAGCATCTGGTGAATTTGGGACGCCGCGATGCGGCCGAACGCATGGCACATTTCCTGCTGGAGCTTGGTGCGAGGCTTGCCTTGGTTGGACTGGGGAGCAAGGACGGCTATGCCTGTCCGCTGACGCAATACCTTCTGGCTGACGCGCTTGGCCTCAGTGCCGTTCACGTCAACCGGGTGCTGAGGCAGTTGCGCGAAGCAGGAATGGTCACGTTTCGGGACGGGTTCGTCGCGTTCGACAATTATGATCAACTGGTCAATTTCGCCGGGTTCGAACTGTCTTACATGGATCAGAAAGGGCCATTACTCGGTTAAAGTCGTGCTGTATTTGCCTGCGGTCAGATGCGACCCAGTAGCAGCAGGATGACCACGATGATCAGAACAGTGCCAAGTACACCGGTCCCGGCATGTCCGAAGCCATAGCCATAGCCACCAAAGCGTCCACTGAATCCGCCGAGAAGAAAAATAACAAGAATGATGATCAGGATTGTACCGAGTGACATGGCGCTTTCTCCTTTGGTGGGGCGCGCTCGTCATGCAAGACGCTCGGATGGTGGTATTGTCGGCAAGAGGTCGTTTCAGTTTCCCTCGATAGTCACGCCATGCTCGTTGATCTCGATATCGATACCGCTTTGGCGTTCCTGATAGTAAAAAAAGCCTGCGCCGATGAGGCAGATCGCGAGGACTCCGATCAAGACGAGAAGAAGATTTCGACTCATCGACATTGTCCTCGCTGGCACCTGGCACTCTCGTGCAAGTCGGAACCGTGGCCTTCAGGAGACCACGCTGCCGGGACCATTGCCTGCGAATGGGCGTCTGCGCGAAGCATTGGGGTTCTAGGCGTCACGAATCGTATCCTTGATTCCGCCGACAGCGTTCTGAACCTTGCCCTCGACCTTTTCAGCCTGTCCTTCCGCCTCAAGCTTTGAGTCGCCGACCGCCTTGCCGACTGCAACCTTGGCCTTGCCTTTGACGACCTTTGCAGAGCCGATCACCCGATCCTTGTCCACTACCTGTTCCTTTCCTAGAGCTGCGGCCGCCAAACGGGTGGCGACCATGAAGCATCCTGCCGCGTTTGTGCAGTTTGCGTACTGATGCAGGTCAGCGCGTCGGCGTGATCACGATTTCGACCCGACGGTTTTGCGCCCTGCCGGCAGCGGTGGCGTTCGTCGTGATTGGCTCGTTGTAGCCGCGACCGGAATAGGTAATCCGCGACGAGGATACACCGTCCCTGATCAGGATGCGTGCCACGGCCAAGGCCCGGTCCTGGCTCAGCTGTTGGTTATAGGCGGCCGAGCCGACGTTGTCGGTATGGCCCACGACACGGACCGTCGAGTTCGGGTGCGCTTCCAACGACCGAGCGACCTCGCGCAGGGCGGGTCGGAAACTGGAGGCCACTGCAGAGGATCCTGTTGAGAAGGTCACGCCTTCGGGCAGGATTACGCGCAGTTGGCTGCCGGTATTTGTGATAACCGCGCCAGTGCCAGCGAGCTGCTGGTTCAACTCGCGTTCCTGTCGGGCCATATCCGCCCCGATGGCGCCGCCCACCGCAGCGCCGATCGCTCCGCCGATGATGGTGGACCGTGGGTTATGGCCGATGGCGTTGCCAATGGCCGCTCCTGTCACACCGCCGATAACCGCGCCGGTTGCCGGTTGGTTCGCGGTGCCATCGTTATAGGTACAGCCAGCCAAGGCGATGACAGTTGCGGCAGAAAGAATTCCCGTAATCTTGATCATGGAACTTGTCCTTTTGGAGAGAGCCTTTTCAGAAAATGACGTGGTGCCATGTTTCGAACCGGGCGATTGAGGCTTTTTCGTCTATTGTCTCAAGAGCCGCACTAACCCTGATTAGCCTATGGAATTGAACCCTGTTGCGTTGCCAAACTCACTCCACGAGATTATCCAGCTATCCCAATGCGTGGCGGCGGTGAGATAATGCTTGGCGACCCCAATTGCCCATGAGAGCCGCCCAATAGAATGACGGGTGGCACGGTGAAACGACTGGCCACCCGAAACGTTAAAATTCAGGTCTTTATGAAATGGATGCAAAGGTTCGAGCGGGAACTCCTAAATTGGTTCCCCGTGCGCGCCTGCCCGGTTCGTATTACCGGGCAGACAAGCCATCACGTTACGCGAGAGCGTGTGTCGCAGCGTCGAGGGACTTGTGTGTGTCGGCGTCGTTCTTCGACGTGTGGGCCTTCTCGGCCGCCTGGTAATGCTTCAGCGCCGCATCTTTCTTGGGGCCTGCGGGCGCCTTGTCCCACGCGGCTTTCACGGTCTTCATCTTGTCGGCGACGTTGGTCGATTTGTTGGTTTCGGGTGTCATTGGATTGTCCTTTCGTGGACGGTCCGGAAACGAGAAACACGCGAGACATAGGGACGAGGGGACAGATTGCCCCGCGTGTCTCAGGTTCACTCGGACTGGTACATGTCCACCGATATCCGGTGAACGTTCAGACTATCGCACCACCGTCGTCGAGCCATACTGATACAGGTTGGTCTGCACCTGTGAATCCGGACGACTTTTGACCAGGGTTGGTTTTTCGGCGGGACTTTGCCTTGTTCGGCAGGACGCGCGTGCCTGCCCGGCCCTCAAGGATCGCGCGAGCGTCCGTCAATTGACCAATACCTGCCAGCTTTCCGCTGGCCTGGACGAAGGCGATGGCGGCACCGACCTTCGGACCCATCGACCCCGGTGCGAGCTCGAGGTCGCTCATTGCCTCGGGTGTCGCTGCGCCAATCGCGCTTTGATCCGCTTTGCCATAGTTGCGGAAGACCGCCGGCACATCGGTCAGCAGCAAGAGCGCGTCGGCCTCGACGCCCAAAGCCAGCAATGCCGACGTCCGATCCTTGTCGATGACCGCCTCCACGCCCATCATCCCTCCCTCCGCGTTCCGGATGACGGGAATGCCACCACCCCCGGCGCAGATCACGGTGTGCCCGGCGCCCAGAAGGACCTTGATGGCGTCCAGGCCCACGATCCTGAGGGGCAGCGGCGAGGGAACGACGCGGCGGCGGCCGCCGGAGCCTTCGGTGACCATGGCCCAGCCATGATCTTGCGCCGCCTGCTTTGCTTCGGCCTCGGTGTAGACGGGACCAATGGGCTTGCTTGGGGTCTCAAAGGCGGGGTCATTCGCGTCCACCTCTACCCGGCTGAGCAGGGTGGCACATTGCGATCCCTCGGGTAGGGCGTTCATGAGCTCCTGCTCGATCAGATATCCGATCATGCCCTCGGTTTCGGCGCCCAGCACATCCAGCGGCCAGGGCTTTGCCGGATCGTACGCCGCACCCTGCAGGGCGAGCAGGCCGACCTGTGGCCCGTTGCCATGCGCCACCACGATCTGATGATCGCGGGCCAGGTCCGCCAGAGCAGTTGCCGCGATCCGGACGTTTGTGTGTTGCGCTTCGGCTGTCATCGGCTCCCCGCGCTGCAGAAGCGCATTGCCGCCAAGGGCCACCACCACCCGCATCTCAGGCCCCCATTGTGGCGACGAGGACCGCCTTGATCGTGTGCATTCGGTTCTCTGCCTGATCAAAGACGACCGACGCGGGGGACTCAAAAACCGCGTCGGTCACTTCCATGCAGTCGATTCCGAATTTCTGGAACGTCTCTTCGCCCACCTCGGTGTCGCGGTTGTGGAACGCAGGGAGGCAGTGGAGAAACTTGGCGTAAGCGTTGCCGGTCATCTCCATGACCTTTGTGTTGACCTGATAGGGCGACAGAAGGGCGATCCGCTCGTCCCAGACCTCATCAGGTTCCCCCATGGAGACCCAGACATCGGTGTAGACGAAATCGGCCCCTTCCAACCCTTCGGCATGCTTCTCGGTCAGGGTGATCCGCGCACCCGTGGTCTCGGCTAGGTGTCGACATTGCGCGATAAGCTCTGCATCGGGCCAGCAGCTTTGTGGGCCACACAGGCGGATATCCATGCCGATCAGGGCGGCACCGACCATCAGGCTTGAGCCCATGTTGTTGCCTGTATCCCCCATGAAGCAAAAGGCGATATCAGACAGGTGTTTGTGGGTGAACTCGCGCATGGTCATCAGGTCGGCGAGGATCTGTGTCGGGTGGAAATCATCCGTCAGCCCGTTGAACACTGGCACGCCGGAGAACTCCGCCAAAACCTCGGCATCCTTTTGGCCGAAGCCGCGATATTCGATGCCATCGTAGAACCGGCCCAGAACCCGCGCGGTGTCCTTCATGGTTTCCTTGTGGCCGATATGGCTGCCAGATGGCCCCAGATAGGTGACATGCGCGCCTTGATCGTAGGCCGCCACCTCGAACCCGCTGCGGGTGCGCGTGCTGTCCTTTTCAAAGATCAGGGCGATGTTCTTGCCTTGAAGCATTTGCTGTTCATATCCGCCTGCTTTTGCCATCTTGAGGCTGGCGGCGAGTTGCAACAGGTGCCGGATCTGGTCCGGTGTGAAATCCAGCAGTTTGATAAAACTACGTCCGCGCAGGTTCTGTGGCATCGGATGCTCCTTAAATGGTGTCGCGGACTAGCGGGCAGGTCATGCAATGTGATCCACCGCGCCCACG
The DNA here is from genome assembly GCF_963675965.1 of uncultured Celeribacter sp. Classification (NCBI taxonomy): domain Bacteria; kingdom Pseudomonadati; phylum Pseudomonadota; class Alphaproteobacteria; order Rhodobacterales; family Roseobacteraceae; genus Celeribacter; species uncultured Celeribacter sp. Next base: position 3,669,616 of record NZ_OY780935.1, read on the forward strand.
TCCTAGTTCTGATCCTGGGATGGTGATGACCTCGACACCTGCCTTGCGCAGAAGGGTATTGGAGTAGACGTTGCGTTCGTAGCCGACGACCACGCCGGGCTCGAGGCACAGCAGGTTGTTGGCATCGTCCCATTGCTCACGGGCGGATTCATATGCATCGCCGCCTGTGGGCACGGTGCGAAGTTTCTTGAGGCCAAGGGCGTCGGCTACCACCTCCAGAAACGGTTTCGTTTCAGCCTCCACGATGACGTCCTCGCCCTTTCCGGGACGCAGGCTGTAGCAACGGATGGCATCTGTCACCTCGGCAAAGACCGTGACCAGATCGCGGTCGCAGAAGGTAAAGACCGTATCGAGGTGCATGGAGCCGCGCGCACGGGGAAACTGGCAGGCAATGACACGTGTCGCACCGCCACCGGCAAACAATCCACGGGCAATTTGGCTGACGGCCTGTGGTGTCGTGCGTTCGCCCATACCGATCAGCACAGTGCCGCCGCCGATCGGCATGACATCACCACCCTCAACCGTCGCCGGGCCATGATCCTGCATTGGATCTCCCCACCAAACGGGAAAACCTGCGTCCTTGAAGTCGGGGTGAAAGCGATAGATTGCGGCGAGGTTCAGCGTCTCCAGTCGCCGCGCGGGCCAGTGCATCGGGTTCAGTGCAACGCCGCCGTAAATCCAGCAGGTCGTGTCGCGGGTGAAGATGTGGTTGGGCAGTGGCGGCAGTATGAAATCTGCAGGCTCCAGCATCGGGGCCAGCACACCCTTGTCCGGGATCGGCAGTTCGGCCCGACTCATGCCGCCGATTAGGATGGTGGAAAGCAGATCGGCATCGACCTCCATAAGGTGGGCCATGAGGTCATCCGCCAGACCGACGCCCACGGTATTGTCACTGATCCGCGCCTCCAACAGCCATCTTCGGGCATCCATGTCTTTCAGCGTTTCCAACAGCAACTGGCGCAGGAACACCACCTCGACCCCGCGATTGCGCATGGCGTCGGTAAACGTCATGTGGTCAATCCGCGCTTGTTTGACCCACATCACATCATCGAACAGCAGCTCGGCACAGTTGGCGGGCGTCAGGCGCGCCATGGCGGCTCCGGGTTTGTGCACGAGGACGCGGCGCAGCTTGCCCGCCTCGGAATGGACGCCATAGGTGATACTCATGTCGGGGTTCCTTGCAGAAGGACGTCAAGGCTGAGGGCGGCCATGACAATGATCGAGAGACCCAGAAGAACAGGCCAGACGAAGCGTAGCCAGCGTTCATAGGGCACGCGGCCGATGGCGAGGCCGCCCATGACCACCGCAGATGTGGGTGTGACCAGATTGACCACGCCTTCTGCCGACTGGAACGCGGTCACCACTAGGCTACGCGATACCCCGGCAAAGTCACCGACAGGAGCAAGTATCGGCATCGACAGGACGGCAAGGCCCGATGTCGAGGGCACGAAGAACGACAGGACGACCTGGATCCAATACATCACGTTGATAAAGATGACCTCATTGAGGCCCGCAACGGTGCCCTCGGCCCAGTGCAGGATCGTGTCGGTGATGTGGCCTGCGTCCATGATCACGACGATGCCACGCGCCAGCCCGATGATCAGCACCACGCCCAGCAGGTCGCGCGCACCGCCGACGAAAGCGTCGACCAATCCTTTTTCACCCAACCGACCCACGATCCCGATGCCGATACCTGCAAACAGGAACAGGCCGCTCATTTCGGCCATCCACCAGCCGCCCAAGGATACGCCCCAGATCATCACCGCAAAAGTCGCGGCGAAGAGAAGCAGTACGATCTTGTGCAAACCCGTAAAGTCGCTCGCAGCAGCCTCGGTCGTGCTCAGGAAATGCGCCTTGTTCTCGGCCTTTCTGTCAAAGACCAGCGACCGTGACGGATCGGCCTTGACCCGTGCGGCGTAGCGCATGACGTGGGTGACAGCCGCCGCAAAGGTCAACGCCAGAAGGACCAGCCGCAGCATCAGCCCGTCCGTGAACGGCACCCCGGCGGCGTCCGACGCGATCACGGTCGAAAAGGCGTTCACGGTCGAGCCGAGCACACCCACACCGGCCCCCAGCAGGATCACCGCCACGGCCGTCAGCGCGTCATAGCCCGCCGCGATCATCACCGGCGTCAGGATGACATAAAAGGCCAGCGTTTCCTCGGCCATGCCATAGGTCGAACCGCCCGCCGCAAACAGCGCCATGAGGATCGGGATCATCCATTTCTCCCGCCCCTTCAGCCGGGCCATTGCGCGCTTGATGCCCGCATCTATGGCGCCCGTGGCCGTCACCACGCCGATGAACCCACCGATCATCAGGACGAACAACGCCACGTCGATGGCATTGGCAGAGTAGCTGCCTGGATCGTAGAATCCTGCGATCGGGGCCAGGATGACGTCGAAAAAGCCTTGCGGGTTGGCGTCGGTGGGCGCGTAGGTTCCTGCCACCGGAACTTCTTTGCCAAGCGCCTCGGACGCCGCCCGCTCGTACTGGCCCGCCGGGATCACCCAGGTCAGGCCAGCGATGATCACGATCAGTGCGAACAGGATGGTATAAGCAGAAGGGAAGTGGAAACGGGGGCTGCGTTCGGCAGATGTCGTTTTGGTGGGGGGCATGATGAGATCCTTTCCCTGTCCGGTCATGAAAAAGAACCGGCGGCCAACCCAATCATGATCCAGGATCGCAGATGGCGGACTGACCGAGGTTAGGCTGCGCGCATTACAGAGGCTTGTGGATCAGAACGCGAACCGTGCCCGCGATGCTTCGCCTGAACCTTGCCGCCCGTCAGGACCCGCGCCGGGTAACTCTCGCGATCAACTCAGCGGGGTCTGCTGGTGCGAAAGGCGCAGCCACTTGCCATCGTCGTTCAGGTAGGTCGAGGTGCAGAGCGCCTCGTAGATCGGCTCGTCGCCCCGTTCGGCAGAGACACGATAGGCCAATACGGCAATGTCGTTCTGGTGTGAGAGGTAACGCTCGCTCATCTCGACCGAGCGCCACCGCTGGGCGACGTCTTTTTCTCTCCAGAGCGCATCGCCCTGAAGAATGCCGGCAGGATAGGGCAAGACGAAAACGGCGCCTTTTGCCGTGGCGTGACGCGCACTGTCGGCGCCTTGTGTCCAAAAGCGTTCTTCCAGATCCCAGAGGGTGTCATCTGTAGTCATTCAAGGCTCCTTTCAAGATCGGCGGTTGTGCTGGGTGATGGTTGTTTGGCGCAGGGGCGCATCTCACTGGCCTTGGGCCAGCATGGCGACCCAGCCAAAGAACAGGGCTGCCGCAATGATCCATTAGAATGGGGATCCCTGCGGCGGCAGCGCAAGCTTGGTCGACGTGCCATCCTCGGGTGAACGTGCCGTCGTCGCCCGCCTCGGCAGCAGGGCAAGAAGGCCCGAGACAATTCTGCTCCGATCCGGAACAGGGGTCGGTACATCATGGAAACGTGTCATCAGCGCCTCCAACCTTTGCCGTGCCGCCGCTAAGGGCAACCTGGAAAGCTCCGATGCTTCGCTCCAGGGGTCGACGCCGAGCCGGGCGAGCATCGACAAAACGGTGACGCTGCTTCCACGTCGATCTTCACCCAAGGGCGCGTACAGAAACGGCTCAAATTGCGGGTCTTGTCCAAGTTGTGTCGGGGCGTATGCCATTGCGGGATCCTTTTGGGCGCCGTTTGCATGAGCCGAACTGGCCGATGTCATGGCGCCGGTCGAACCAAAACGGGTGGGTGCCACGCCTTTGGTAACGACCAACATGACCCAAACCGCGTCCCCTTGTGCTGACCCAGATCAATAGGAGGCTACGATAACCCCGTAGCGCTCACCTTACGCCGCGGGCGGAGCAGTGCCGGTCCCCAGTTCGATGATTTCGGCTGTGATCGCTTCTTGTCGTACCTGGCGCAGCGTCGCTTCGAATTCGCCCAACTCGCGCGTGATCTGGCTGCCCGCGGCGGACATGGCCTCCATTCTTGACTCGTTTTCAGCGGCAAAGGCATGAAGCGCCGCCTTGCACACTAGGGCATGGAGATAGTCCCCGCTGAGACTATTGATCAGGGCGTCCGTTGGAAGCTGGGTCAGCGGACGTGTCGTCCCGGGCGGCGGCAGGGCCGACAGATCGACTGGCAACAGAACCTGCCGGAGGACTTGAGGTCGCCCGGACGCCCATCCGGCATGGATCATATCCATGCGCTCAAAATGACCCTCGCCCAGGGCGCGGTAGATCGCCTTGGTAATCTGATCGGCCAGTTTCGGGATGCCGGGCGTGTGCGAGGACATCGGCGCAGACCAGACCGGATCGAGCCCACGCGCCGCAGCGATGGACAGGCCGCGGGTGCCGATCAGAAACAAGCTGGTGGCCGACAAGTCGTCCTCGATGCTGTCCAGAACGCGTTCACTGAAGGCGCCAGCAAAGCCCTGTTCTGCGCAAAATACCAAAAGACCGATGCTGCCGCCGGCTCGGCTTTCGGAGGTATTGGCCGATGATGAGGGACTCGCCGGGCCAAGTGCATCGGATATGGCGGCGGCAATGGTCGAGGCATAGCTGTCAACTGCTTTGATCTCGGCACGGGCGGTGCTAGCCCGCGCCGCGGCGATGCCCTTCATCGCGTTTACCACTGCCCCCAACTGGCGAATTCCGTCGATCCGGGCGCTGACATCGGCCAGTCGTTCGGTCATGTCGCTGGCTCCGTATCGCCAAGCTGCGTCGCAAGGTGGGTCATCGCGGCCATCAGGGCGGCCCGTGCCGTCTCATTCAGTTCCCCGGTCTTGGAAAGGACGCGCAGGGCATCGGCGGCGTCCCGGTCAAGCGCTGACGGCAGTTCATCCCGAAAGGTGGCAACAGCATCGAGTGACAGGGGGTCAAGCAGTCCCGACTGCACGGCGAGCAGGAGCGCCACCTCATCGGCCAAGCGAAGCGGCGCATTCTGCGGCTGGCGCAGGATCGTGCGGATCCTTTTCCCGCGTCTGAGTTGTTCGCGCACGCGACCTTCCGGCATGCCCCCGAACCGGGTAAAGACCTCCAACTCCAGAAACTGCGCGTAGTCGAGGCGCAGCGTGCCGGCCGCCTTGCGCAGCACGGGCGCCTGGGTCTTGCCGCCGACACGGCTGACGCTCAGCCCCACATCCACTGCGGGCTTCTGCCCCTGATGGAACAGATCCGCATCCAGCACGATCTGCCCATCGGTGATCGAGATCAGGTTGGTCGGGATGTAGGCCGACAGGTTTCCGGCATCGGTCTCCGCAATCGGCAAGGCGGTCAGAGACCCGCCGCCACGCGCCGGAGACAGCTTGGCCGCACGTTCAAGCAGGCGGGCGTGTATGTAGAACACGTCCCCCGGATAGGCCTCGCGCCCTGGAGATTGCCGGGTCAGAAGGGCGATCTCGCGGTGTGTGGCGGCGTGCTTCGACAGATCGTCTATCACTACAAGGGCGTGCTCGCCCCGGTCGCGGAAATATTCTGCCATTGTCGTGCCCGCGTAGGGTGCTATCCATTGCAGCCCCGGCGCCGAGGCGGAGCCCGCGACCATCACGATGCAGCGTGCGAAATTCCCATGCGCCTGCAGAGCCTCGATGGCGCGGCGTACGCTGGATGTCTTTTGCCCCACTGCGACGTAGACGCAGATCATGTCGCTGTGCGCTTGGGCGATCATCGTGTCGGTGGCCAGAGTCGTCTTTCCGGTGGAATGGTCGCCGACAATCAACTCGCGCTGGCCACGGCCAAGCGCGAACAGCGTGTCCATCACGAGTATCCCGGTTTGCACCGGCTGAGTCACGAGATCGCGTTCGATGATTGAGGGCGCCGGGCGCTCGATCGGCCACCGCTCTTCGGCCTCAATTGCCCCCTTTCCGTCCAGCGGGCGGCCAAGTGGGTCGACGATACGCCCAAGCAGCGCGCCGCCGACAGGCACGCTCACGACTTCGCCTGTGCCGAAGACGGCGTCGCCCGCTTCGACCTTGGTCGCCGCGTCAACGAACACGCAGCCGATCAGATCGGGGTCCAGAACCCGAGCGAACCCGAATTGGCCGCCCTCGAACCGCAGAACTTCGTCCAGCCGCACATCGTGCAAGCCCGAGATCATCGCCACACCGTCCCCGATCTCCTCGACACGGCCCCTGTGTTCGGGTCGCGGACCCAGTGCCGCGCGACGCACAGCACTTTGCGCCGAGGCGAACCAGTCTGGCGCGTCAGTTGGCATTCTCGACCTCCTTCAGGATGTTCTCGAGGTCCGCACGCCAGCTGCTATGAAGCACGAAATGCCCGCTGCGCAGTTCCAGTCCAGCGATCAGACTGTGATCGGTGACAACACGAAGGCTGGGCGTGCCGCCCAACGCATCCTTTACCGCGCGTTCGATCTTGACGCTCTCCGCACCCTCCATGTTTGTCGCTGTGACGATCTCGATGTCTGCATCCGAGGCCATCAGCGCCTTGCGGTCCGCGGCGGACATATCCGCGATCGCCTCGACAAGTTGCACCAGGAACGCCGCCTGAACCTCGGCTGTGTCGAACCGTGCCAGAAGCCGGGCTGCAATCTCGACCGACAATTCGGCGGCCCTCGTTGCGTTCTCTTTCCGCGCGGTGTTTCGGTCGCGGTCAATGGCGGTGCGCGCCGCAGCAATCAGGGAGTCTGCCTTGGTTTGCGCATCCTTCAGCGTGGCTTTCGCGACTGTGTCCGCCGCTGCCTTGGCCTCGACAAGTATGGCATCGCGTTCCGACGCGATGCCTGCGCGGGTCTCAACCACCTCGGCCAGCGCAGCGTCGGCTTTCGCTTGTGCTGTCTTGCCTTCATCCAGCATGGCCTGCGCCGCTTCCTGCCGCCGGGTGATGGCCCCGGCAACCGGACGCCAGAACACGCGGCTGAGCAGCCAGACAAGGATCAGGACGTTGATGGCCTGAAGACCGAGTCCCCACCAATCGAGGGTCATGCGCTCATGCCAGTAGCGGGTTGGCGAAGAGCAGCAGGAGCGCAATCACCAGACAATAGATTGCCGTCGTCTCGATCATCGCAAGCCCAACGAACAGCGTGCGCGAAATCGTGTTTGCCGCATCGGGCTGGCGGGCGATGGCATCCATCGCGGCGGCAACGGCGCGCCCTTCGGCAAGTGCGGGTCCGATAGCGCCGAAGGCCACTGCAAAGGCGGCGCAGAAGATGCTGGCCAAGCTGAGATATTCCATCATGACTCCTTTTTCGTTTGGGAAGGGGCAAGGTCGGTATTCGGAGGGCTGGGCGCGCCGCTCTCAACCGCAGAGGTAATGAACACCATTGCCAGCACCGCGAAGATGTAGGCCTGCACGAGGCCGGTCAGCAGATCGAGCGCCATCAGCGGGATCGGCACCAGCAGCCCTGCCAGCGAGGCGACGATGCCGATGACGAACACCCCACTCATCACGTTGCCGAAGAGGCGGACGAACATGGAAAAGACCCGCGTCAGGCTTTGCAGGATGTTCAGCGGGATCATCACCGGGTTTGGCGCGGCGAAGGATTTCAGCCAGCCGCCAACGCCGCCCGCGCGTATGCCGAACCAGATCACGGACAGGAACACCAGAACGGCGAGCGCGGCATCGGTTTCAAGCTGTGCGGTCGGAGGGTCGATCCCCGGTACAAGCGAGGACCAATTCGCCACGAGAATGAACAGAAAGAGCGTGCCGATGAACCCGCGATAGGGGGCGGGTGCCGCGCCTGTTGTCTCGGTGATCTGGGTATCGAGCGTGGCGACCATCAGCTCCAGCGCTGCCTGGCGCCGGGTTGGTCTGAGGTCAAGCCGCCGCGTCAAGAGGAACGCCCCGATCACCAGTATCGCCATGATCGTCCATGTCGTGACAATGGCTTGCGTGATCTGAATCGGTCCGATCTGGAACAAAACGGTGGAGTCGAGCGGAGAGTTCATGTTTGGATATCTCCCATCCTGCGGAGCAGGATCCACTTGGCGCAGAGGACCCCCGCAAGGGCCGCCAACAGGGCAAGGCCGCTTGCCAGCACGGCGATGAAGAAGCCGGTGGCCAGAAGCGAGATGCGCGCGAGGGTCAGGACCATTGCCCTGAGCGGTTTGCCCCCTTCGACGATCAGGTTGGCAGTCTCGCGAAGCGCACGGAAATAGCCCCACCCGATGAAGAGCCCACCCAGAAAGCAGATCGGAAGAAGGACGATTAGCGGGAGAGTGGAGGGATCGGTCATCGTGCGTTCATCCATTTCCAAGCGGTCCAGCCGCCTATGCAAAGCCCGAGCAGCATCATCGGGGCGCTCCAGAAGATGCCTGTCTCAAATTGCGCATCGAGCCAGCGTCCGAAGAACAGGCCCGCAAGCGTCGGCACCACGAAGATCCAGCCCAGAACACCGATCTGCGCCAGACGTCGACCGACGGACATGTCACCTTCGCGCAGCCACTGTTCGCGCCGGCTGCGATGCTTGCGGATTTCCTCGACCAGAGGATCGGTTTCTGGGGGCTCAGATGGGTCATCGGTCACCGGAACGGTCCTTTGTCTGCGCCCCGGCGCAAGCCGATGATCATCTTGCGGATGGCGTTCATTTGCAGGCGCATCGTCTCGACATGTTCGACCCGTTCTTCGTCCGCGTCGGTCTGAAACCGGGTCAGAACCTCAGTGTCCAGCGTGGCCAGATCGTCGCCCGCCACCGCTTCGCGGGTTGCGATCGCGACCGTGCTACCGCCGGTCACGGTCAGCACCCCGCCGCGCAAGGCGCAGAAACGTTCGAGCCCGGCGCTCTTCCAACTGACGATGGAAACCGCGAGCGCGGTCAGGAATGGGGCGTGGCCGGGCCGAATGCCGAAGCTGCCGCTGGCGTCCTGAGCCCGCAAGCTTTCCGCATCCTCGTCCACAACGACGGACAGAGGGGTCACGATGCGCAATCTCATGCCGCTTCCTCAGCGTCGGTGGCGTCCGAGGCATTGGCAGCGGCCTCTTTCTTTCTTGCGTCCTCCAGCGTTCCGATCATGTAGAGCGAGCTTTCGGACCACGCGTCGGCTTCGCCGTCCAGAATGGCGCGGCACCCCGAGAGGGTCTCAGCGAGGGGCACGCTGGCGCCCGGTGTGCCAGTAAAGGCCTCGGTCACCATGAAGGGCTGGGTCAGGAACCGCTGCAACCGGCGTGCGCGTTTGACGATCAATCGGTCGGCAGTGCCCAGTTCCTCGACTCCCAGCAGCGAAATGATGTCAGTCAACTCGCGGAACCTTGCCAGCGTCTGCCGGACCGCCTCGGCGGTCTGGTAATGCGCGTCACCGACTATCAGCGGATCGAGCAGCATCGATGACGAGCCCAGCGGGTCAATCGCCGGATAGAACCCTTCGGAGGCCTGAGCGCGCGACAGCATGATCACGCAATCCATGTGCCCGGAAATCGTGGTCACCGCGGGGTCGGTAAAATCGTCAGCTGGCACATAGACCGCCTGAATGGCGGTCACGGCGGAGCCCGCCACCGATGCTATTCGTTCTTGCAGCCCCGCCACTTCGGTCGCCAGTGTTGGCTGGTACCCCACGCGCGAAGGCAGGCGGCCCAGCAAGCTGGATACCTCGGCCCCGGCCTGGACGAAGCGGAACACGTTATCCATCAGAAGAAGGACGTTCTTGTGCTTCTGGTCGCGGAAATATTCCGAAATCGTCAAGGCTGTGAGCGGAGCCCGCCAGCGCGCTCCGGGTGGCTCGTTCATTTGGCCGTATACCAGCACGGTGCGCTCCAGAACGCCCGAGTCCTGCATTTCAGTCAGCAGTTCATGCCCCTCGCGTGATCTCTCACCGACGCCCGCGAAGACCGAAATACCTTCATATTTCTCGACCATGGCGCGGATCAGTTCCATCACCAGAACGGTTTTGCCGACCCCGGCACCGCCGAACATCGCGGCCTTGCCGCCCTGAGCCATCGGCGTCAGCAGGTCGATCACCTTGATCCCCGTCTCGAACACATCGGTGGCGCCAGTCTGGGATTTTAGAAGCGGTGGCAGGGCGTGGATCGACCGTCGCGGTGTATCGTCAGGAAGGGCAGGCCCTTCGTCCTGCACCTTACCCACGACATCCAGAAGCCTTCCAAGAACCGCTTCGCCCACGGGCACGGTAACCGACCCGCCGCTGGCATGGACCGAAACGCCACGGGCAAGGTCCGCGGTGGATTGGAACGCCACCGCACGGACGGTTTTCTGGTCGAGGTGGCTGTGGACTTCGAGAGTAAGGACGGTCGGGCGGTCCCATTTCACGACCAGAGCAGAATTGATCGGCGGAAGCTCGGCCCCGGCAAAGACGACATCCACGACCGCTCCGCGGACGGCATGCACAACACCGTGGTGAGGCAAATCGCAATCATCCACCTGTGCGCCGCTCCCGACGCGGGTATTGTCCATCTTCGGTGTTGGATCTGAGCGTTTGGGTGTCAAACGGGGCCTCTTTGCTTTCCTGTCGCGGGCAACCAGCCAGAAAACGGCAGTCTGCTGGGAACACTTGGAAGAAGAATAGAACTCTGCGCGACGGTGGGCGCTAACCTGCATCAATGCGACCACCACGGTCGTTTGCCACACAGGGCGTATGCGCTGCTCAGGCTCTGGTCAGCCCGCACAGATCAATCCGGAAGTGGGCGTTCAGACAAAAACGCATCAGCATAGGATCGCAAAGATGACCAAGCGCACTCAGCAGCCCAAGGCACCTGCGCGAGACGCGCCGCAGGTCCAGCTTCCCGCTAAGATCGCCACTGCATCACAGCAGCAAGCCGAGTCAACAAAGGCGCATCCACACGAAAACCTTGATCGCGCCTCACGGGCAGCGGTCGCCTACATGTCGGCCGGCGTGTCCCCCCATGCGTTCATCGAAGCCTGGAGCGATTGGGCACAGCATCTGGCCCAGGCTCCGGGCCGCCAACTTGAATTGGCCGCGCGCGCAGGAAAACATGACAAGGCTGTTGGGGCAGTCGCTTTTGCCAAACAGCGACGCGGAACCGGCCTTTGTGCCAAAGGCATACGATCATCGTTTCCGGAATCCCGGATGGGAAAAGCCGCCGTTCAGAAACATGCAGCAGGGGTTTCTCGCGGTGCAGGACTGGTGGGATTATGCAGCCGACCACATCGCGCCGTGGAAGTCCGTCTACAAAACCCAACTGTTTACCGACAGCGATATGACTTTTGTTTTGACGAGCGGAGGCCACAACCGCGGGATCATCAACGAACCAAAGCTAGCGCGCGGTCACCATCGGATCTCGCGTCGTGCCGCCGGGGCGCTTTATGTCGGCCCCGAAGCCTGGGTTGCGCAAAATACGCCGCAACCGGGCTCTTGGTGGCCCGCGTGGAAGTCTTGGCTGGAAGGGAAAAGCAGCGGTGTCGCGCCGGCACCCTCCATCAGTGCGCCAGACAAGGGCTTGGTCCCGATCGTAGCGGCGCCCGGCACCTACGTTTACCAGACCTGATCCCAAGTCCTTATTTGACGGTAGTAGGCCGCGGCGAGAGGCCGCTTTATCGGGCCATGAAATGAAGCAGGGCGATTCATGACGCCCGTGGTGAGCACTTATGACCAAAGGCGGATTATGGCCAATCGAACCGCAGCGAAGTGAAACGCATCATGCTGCTAACGCCGATCAGTGCGGCCAAGGTTTACCTGCGGCACACAGGGTCATGTCGTCCAGCCAAGCGATGAAACGAGCGGAGAGGCACCATGATCGGATATGTCGCGAACATCGAAGAACTGACAGAAGAGAACACCAACTTTCGGCGTGTTCTATATTCAGGGACAAAGCTGCAATTGGTTCTGATGTCTCTGGATCCTGGGACGGAAATCGGCGGCGAGATACACGCCGACACGGATCAGTTCTTTCGCATCGAAGAGGGCAAGGGAATGGTCGTGATCGACGGGGTGACCCACAAGGTCAAGGCTGGCGACGGCTTCGTCGTCCCTGCTGGCGCGCATCACAATGTGATCTGCACAGGTCATGAGGCGCTCAAGTTTTACACGATCTACGGTCCGCCGCATCATGAGGACCAACTGGTTCAAAAGACAAAAACCGAGGCCGATGCCTGTGACGAGGCTTTCTGCGGAGAAGGCACGGAGCAGGCGGCAGAGGTCGTCCGGGTCTCGGACAGAACTTGATGCGCTACGCATTCAGGTCACGCCCGCACAGCACCTCAGACGCCACGACACCCCAAAACCCGCCAACCAAAGGAAATCAAAATGTCACTTGATAGCAAGACGAACTCGCAACCCACCGCCGCAACTGATATCGAGGCGGTCAGTCGTCAATTGGCCGCCCTGCGGGAGGACATGTCGCAGCTCGCTGAGACTGTCAGCGGGATCGCGGGACGGCGCGGGAGCCGCATGGCTGCGGACATCGCGGAAGGCTTTGACGAAGCGAAGCATTATGCCGAGAGCAAGGGCCGCTCCGCAGAGGCACAATTGGAGGAATCCGTTGCAGCGCACCCGCTTATGACCATCGGCTTCGCAGCGATTGCAGGTTTTTTGGTCGGCGCCCTGTCGCGGCGGTGATGGGTATTGTCGATGACGTCGTGCACAGCATTGGTCGCAGCGTCCGAAAGGACGCTGGGGAATTGCTGGTGCCGATCCTGCTGGCTCTGGCCGGAGTGCTGGCCGGGGCCGCAGGAGTGGCGTTCCTGACGGCTTGGGCGTATCTCACGCTCAGTAGTGCGGTAGGGCAAGGTCCGGCGTCCCTCTTGATCGGCCTAGGATTAACAATTCTGGCTGTAGGTATTCTGGCTCTGGCCAGAAATCGCCTCACGCAAACGATACGGTTAGACCCTCCCGTGACCCAACCAGAAACATCTGCACCAAGCGAAGCTGAGTTTGCCTCTCAGATTGCATTCACGGCAGCATTTATTCTTGCCCGATACCTCAAACAGAGCAAGCGGGACTGACAACAGCAGGGTTGACCCAGGTTAGCGCTGCGACGCAACCTGTGCATCCTCTCTCGAACATTTCCATTTGCAGGAGAGCCATCATGACATTTGATTGTCGACGACAAGACAGCCATCGTGACCGGTGCCGCGTCGGGCATCGGTGCCGCAATAGCGCATGATCTGGCACGCTATGGGGCCAGAGTGGTCTTGGCGGATATGGACGAAGCGGGGATGTCCGCCGTGGCCGAGCAGATCAAGGCGTCCGGTGGCACAGCCTACATCCACAAGACCGACACAAGTGTCGCCGCTGTTGTGGAGGCCCTTGTAGCGTTCGCTGTGGCGCAGACGGCTGGATTGCACCTTCTTGTTAACAATGCCGGTATTGGCGGTCCGGCGCACCCGGTTGGAGAATACCCTCTGGATGGCTGGCAACAGGTCATCGACATCAACCTGACCGGCGTGTTTCATGGCATGCGCTTTGGACTCCCCGAAATGGTCAGGGCAGGTGGCGGCGCGATCGTCAATATGGCGTCTATCCTTGGGTCAGTCGGTTTTGCGACGGCCGGAGCCTATGTCGCTGCCAAGCATGGGGTCGTTGGCCTGACAAAGGTTGCCGCCATCGAATACGCCAAGGCCGGGGTTCGGGTAAACGCGGTCGGTCCGGGCTTCATCGCGACGCCGCTTTTGGAAAAGCACCTGGATGAAGCAGCACTCGAGGGCATCGCCGCCCTGCACCCGGTCGGGCGGCTTGGGGACGCTGCGGAGGTGTCGGCGCTGACCTGTTTCCTGCTTTCGGAGCAGGCCAGCTTCATTACCGGAAGCTACCATCTTGTCGATGGAGGCTATACCGCGCAGTAAGCACCGGCTGCGTGGGCCTAACCGGTCACAACCCCATCGCCCACAACGATCTGTCGCCGACAGAACCCCGCAATCTTGTCGTCATGGGTCGAGATCAGAAAGGTCGTGCCTTCCTCGCGGTTGATCTGTCCGATCAGGTCCATCACCTGGTTTGCCGAGTCTCGGTCGAGGTTGCCGGTCGGCTCGTCAGCCAATACCAGTTCCGGATTGTTCATCAAGGCGCGGGCAACAGCGACTCGTTGCTTTTGCCCACCCGATAGGTTGGCTGAAGGGAAATCGATCCGGTCGGCCAGCCCCATGCGGGACAGCAATTCTCGGCCACGCGTACGGGCGGCGGGCGTCTCGCGCCCATCACGTACAGCGGTGGGGAAGATAACGTTTTCCAGCGCAGTGAAATCCGGCAAAAGGTTGTGGAACTGGAAAACGAAGCCGATGTGGGCATTGCGAAAGTCAGTCAACGCTTTGTCATCTGCGGCGATAATGTCCTGGCCGAGCATCACGTAGCTGCCGGAGGAGGGCTTCATCAATGTTCCGAGGATTGTGAGGAGCGTGCTCTTGCCTGAACCTGAAGGACCCAGAAACGCCGCCATTTCACCCGCCTCAAGGCACAACGACAGGCCGCGCAGCACCCGGGTTGCCGCCTCTCCCGTGCCGTATGTCTTGAACAGGTCGCGTACCTCGAGAAGCGCGCTCATTGGCCGATCGCCGTGACGGGATCGACCCGTGCGGCCGAACGTGCGGGCAGGATCGAGGCCAGGATCGCGCCGATCACCGTGAGTGTGATGGCCAGACCATAGGATCCTTGCGTGATATCCATCGGCAGGGTTCCCGGCTGGAACGCGTCACGCGAGGGAAAGGGCAGCAGGGCGAGATATCCCAGCGCTGCGCCCGTGACCCCGCCCATCAGTCCGATCAGCGCCCCTTGCGTAACAAAGACAAAGATCACAAACCCGCGTCCTGCCCCCATCGCCCGCATGATCCCGATCTCGGGACGACGACGGTAGGTCGACAGCAGCAAAGCCGAGGCGACGCCGATCACGATTGTGATGAGCGCGAAGGTCTTCAGGAAATACCCGGTCTGCGCCTGGGCATTCAGCGCCTCCATCAATTGTTCGGCCCCGTCCGTCCATGGCACGGCATCAAGCCCCGTCAAGGCGCGTATACGCTGGGCGGTGGCGTCGGCGGCATTCAGATCATCCAGCTTGATTTCGATCCGCGTCACACCTTGGGCCATGGAAAACAATGTCCGCGCGGTCGCAAGGCTGACAAAGGCGCGTGCGCCGTCTATCCCGCCATTGCCGGTCTTGAATATGCCGCTGAGGGTCAGCGTTGACGTGACGCCATTCGAGCTTTGGAGCCGTAGGGTCTGACCGACCGACAGCGCAAGATCATCGGCCAAGTCGCGTCCAAGAACGATCAGCCCCGAGCCGAGCCGCACATCGCCCGCAACCATGTAACCGGCAAGGTCGAGAATCGCGGATTCGCGCCCCGGCTCCACTCCGGACACGCTGATCTGAGCAACCTGCGCGCCGCGGGTGAGAAACCCGGCTCCCGTGATCTGCGGTGAGACGGCGCGCACGCCAGGGACGGCCTCGATCAGTGGCAACCAGGTGGCGGCCTCGGCCAGGGTCGCCGTTCGCGCGCGGCCCCGTTCGGCGACGACCAGCACATGGCCTTCGGGTGAGATCAACAAGGCCGGGTCGGCAGTTTCCGCTTCTATGGTGATGTGTGAAATGTCACCTACGGTGCGCGAGAGAATGAATTCGGCCAAGCCCCCAATTAGGGCCGACATAAAGATGAAGATGAACACGCCCACCGCGACACCGGTAACCAAGAGGGCGGTCTGGGCCTTGTTGGCCGTAAGGTAACGGGTCGCAATCTTGAGCGCGTAGAGCATCAGGGCTCATCCACGGCGACCGGCTGACCGTCCGAGATGCCTGTTGCATCGACGATCACGGCGTTGCCTTCATCCAGCCCCGCCGTTGCAATTAGTCGTGCTGCGGGCCATTCCACGACCGTCACGGGATGCAGCTGTGCCACGCCGTCTGCAACCACGAAAACCGCATCACCATTCACCAAGGCGGTGCGCGGCACGGTCAGCGCCGCATCGCGCTGGTCCACGATGATATTCGTCGTAACCGTCATGCCGACCGGTGCCGCAACCGGCGCATCAAAGCTGATCTTGATGGCAAGCCCACCGGTCGCTTCATCCACGCGGTTTGACACGAAGCTGACATGTCCCTGGTGCGTTCCGGTGTTACCGGCCAGTTGCAGCACGGCAGGCTGGCCTACGGCGATCTGGGTCGCATAGGCCTCGTCCACATCGGCCTCGACCAGTATCTCGCTCAGATCGGCGAGGGTGAGCAGGCGGCTGGTGGGGCCAACGATCTGCCCCTCTTCGGCGTCCAGTTCAAGAACAGTTCCGGCGACGGGGGCACGGATCGCATAGTCCTTCAGAACGATTTGCGCCTGATCCAGAGCGGCCGTGAGGCGGGCGACCTCCTGTGCTGACGACTGGACGGCATGGGTGTTCGCCTCCAGTTCCGATCTGGGAATATTGCTACCCAGTGCTATCGCACGCTCATAGATTTCGGTCGCCTGTTGCTGCGCCACGAGGGCGGCGTCCAATGCGGCCATGGCCTGCCGGACAGTGGCATTCTGCGCCGCCGCATCGACTTGCGCCAGGATCTGGTTTTTCTCCACGACGTCGCCCTCTGCAACGAGAAGCCCCACCAGGTTGCCAGACACAACGGATCTTACGTCGACGGAACGCACCGCCGCGATCCGACCGTTGACCGCAAGCACACGCGTGACCGCGGCGAGGGCCGCGATTTCCACCGTGACCGCTGTTGGCCGCGCCATCCAGAACTGGGACCAGAAGAAGCCAGCAAGTGCCAGGCCCAGCACCCCGGCAGCGCCCCAAAACCAGAGTTGACGCTTTGGGACAGGCTTAGGCGCGACCGCGCGCAGAGCTGGAACAAGGGTCGCGGATACAGGTTTATCTCGCGGCGGAGGACTCCCCTGTTCCCTTGTTGGTGCATTTTTTGCTGCGTCCAATCTGGTTCCTTCCGAGAAGTCTTTGCGCACTGGTGAATAGAATTCTTCGGTGAGACAACACCTTCTGAACTATACCAGATCATGCCTTTCCCACCCTGACATAGATCAGCGACGAAGCAAGCGCCGCCATGGCATTTTGAACGGGTTAATTCCGTTTGCGGGGGCTTGCCGCCTCACCATGCGATGGTTGTCGAACAGGGAGCCCGGATGTCCAACGATCCATACGAAGTGCTCGGCCTCACGAAGGCCGCCACGGCTGACGACATAAAGAAGGCGTATCGGAAACTGGTGCGGACAAGCCACCCCGATCTGCATCCAGACGACGCAGGGGCCGAGGCCCGGTTCAAGTCGATCTCTGCCGCCTACGAGATCCTGAAAGATCCCGAGACCCGCGCACGATACGATGCGGGAGAGATCGATGGTCTTGGTGCAGAACGCCCTCAGCGGCAGTACTATCGTGATTTTGCAGGTGCCCCGAACAACGCTTACCAACAAGGGCGAGGGTTCGGTGCCGATCCAGCTGACATCTTCGCAGAAATTCGGCGCAATCGTACGCGGTCGTCCAGTGCTGAATTTGGTGATCGTGGGTTTTCGGCCCATGGCCCAGATATGCGCTATACGCTCGAGGTGCCGTTTCTAGATGCTGCACGAGGCGCCGAGACTCGCATCACCTTGCCTGATGGCCAGAGCCTTGCGGTCAAGATCCCGCAGGGTACCGAAGACGGACAGACGCTGCGGCTGCGCGGCAAGGGCGCGCCCGGCATTGGTGGCGGTGCAGCAGGTGATGCGCTCATCACCGTTCTTGTCCGGCCCCATCCGGTTTTTCGTCGCGAGGGCGACGACATTCTCTTGACTCTTCCAATCACCATTGACGAGGCCGTTCTCGGCGGCAAGGTAACGGCACCGACCATCGACGGTCCCGTGGGCCTCACCATTCCGTCGGGGGCAAGCTCGGGCCAGGTCCTGCGTCTGCGGGCGCGCGGGGTCGCACGGGCAGGGCGCAAGACGAAGGGCGATCAGCGGGTCGAGCTGAAGATCGTCGCGCCGCCTGACGTGGATGAAAGCCTTCGCGATTTTCTTGTGGAATGGCGAAAGACCCATGCCTTCGACCCGCGTGCCGATATGATGAAAGGGGCCGGCAAATGACAGACCGTTACTCCGAAGAAGACGTGGTGACTACGGTAACTCGGCTGACCCGAAGCCAACTCGTCCGCTTTGTCGAGGGCGACTTGGTCAAGCCAGAGCAGGAAGCCGACGGTTATGTCTTTCGCCGCATTGACATCGCGCGGCTGGAGCTTTTGTGCGACCTCTCCCAGGCTCTCGATCTCGATGAGACGGGCTTGGGCATCGTGGTCTCGCTCATCGACCAATTGCATGCCGCGCGCCAGGATCTTGCGGCGTTGGTTGGCGTGATTGATGCCCTGCCATCAGAACTCCAGGCTCATATCATGGCAGAGCTGAAAAAACTTGAGCGGGACTCAAGCTGGAATCAGAAGGTTGTCCCTACAAAAAACAAAACGCCATTTCGGTTCTAGGCTCCAGACTCGGTAATTTTCAAAGCCAGAAGATGACAGTTGCGGCGAGAGCGACAGCGGACAGAAAGACCTTCGGGCACCTGTCGTAGCGGGTCGCAACGCGGCGCCAGTCCTTGAGCTTGCCGAACATGATCTCGATACGGTTGCGCCGCTTGTAGCGGCGCTTGTCGTATTTGACAGGCTTGCCTCGGGACTTCCGGCCAGGAATGCAGGGCTTGATGCCCTTGTCCTGCAAGGCTTCACGATACCAGTCGGCGTCATAGCCCCGATCGACCAACAGCCATTCGGCCTCTGGCAGGTTGCTCAGCAGGGCCGCCGCGCCGGTGTAGTCGCTGACCCGCTGCCCGACAGGCGATTGCGAAGCAATCTGCCGAAAGGGGGCCGGCTGTCATGAAGAACTTGATCGGGCGGCCGTTCGCGTCCGTGACGGCATGCAACTTGGTGTTCATGCCACCCTTCGTCCGCCCAATCAGCCTGCCACGCCCCCCTTTTTCAACCGCAGGCTCGAAGCCGTGCGGTGCGCCTTGAGATAGGTGGCGTCGATCATCACTGTCTTCCGGTCGGCGGCTTCGGAAGCAAGTCCCTCCATCATCCGGGCGAAAACACCCATGTCGCTCCAGCGCTTCCATCGGTTGTAGAGGGTCTTCGGTGGACCATACTCTTGCGGCGCATCGGACCAACGCAAGCCATTACGATTGATGAAGATTATCCCGCTCAAGACCCGCCGATCATCGACCCTCGGCTTGCCATGGCTCTTTGGAAAGAACGGCCGCAGCCGCGCCATCTGCTCGTCGCTCAACCAGAAAAGATTGCTCATCATGCCCCCATCAGTTCGGGAGCGTGAATCACGCCGGCAAGGTGGTCGCAAGCCGATTAATGGGTCCTGACCCTAGGGGCCCCTGGGTCGATACGGCTTGGTCCAATCCCGATCTGTCGATCGCTTTCCCTTACGTGTTGGGCACTGCTCTCGCTCCCGACGCACCCTGCGGGCGGCCCGATCAGGCCATAGCAGGAACCCTGTAATCTTCTTCGTTCTTCAGCATTGCCCAGAGGCTGCGGGCCATTTTGTTGGCCAAAGCGATCGCGACGAGCATCTTCGGCTTTCTGGCCAGCATTCCTTCCAAGCACGACCCGGGGCGTGGCCCTTTTCTGACGGCCCACCGAACAACGGCCATCGCGCCGATGATCAGTAGTCGCCCGATGTCCTGTTGTCTCATCTTCGGCACCCTGCCGAGGCGCGACTTGCCACCCGTCGAATGCTGGCGAGGGACGAGCCCCACCCATGCCGCGAAATCCCGGCCGCTCCGGAATGTGGCGGGAGAGGGCGCAAAAGGGAATGGAGCGGTCTTACTACATCGGTTCCGGGGAGTGGCCGTCTGACGGTCCGGGCATCTCGATGTCCACCTCCCCGAACTTCTGACGCCAGGCTTCGGCGAACTGGGTGACTTCACCTTCCTCACGCGCGTTGACCAGGACGCCGCGGATCACCTCGGCAACGCTTCCATCCCGGAACGTTACCTGGATCCCTGATTTGTCCGAGCGGCGCCAGCGCCAGCCACTGAAACGCATATGCAGAAGCCGGAGAAGCTGTCTAAGCTGCTGACCGAAGGTCAATCGACCGGGCTGAACATCAGGCCGTGGATCTCGGAGATCTGCTGCTTCAAGCTGCGGTTCTCCGACCGGATCTCCTGAAGCTGCCCCGAGATGGTCTTCAGCATCTGTGACAGTGCGGCGTTGGTCTCGTTCGCCTGATCCACGGCTGCGCGGTGCTCGTCCCGGAGGCTTGTTGCTTTCCATAGATCCTCCGAGATCCGCTGGAGCGCCTTGATCAGGGCTTGGCCGAGCTCGGACATCGGGTGATCGGGGTCGTTCAGCAGATCGAGCAGCGGGAGCAGCTGATCCATCTTGCCGTCCATGGTGAGCATCGTTTTCAGCAACACTTCGTGTTCCTGGGGCAGGGTCAGGGATGTCATCTTCTTTTGCATGTTCGAATTCCATGAGTGGTTTCGCGTGGGGCAGGAGGGCTGCGATAAAGAACTGGGTGCTCAGGCGCAGCCGAAGGCGGTGGAGGGCACGGGCATGTGCGAGGCGCGTCTCGAGATGGCGCGGCTCCCACTCAGGTCCGAGCTCGCCCCCAAAGACGTGCGCGCCATCCAGGCTGAAGAGATGGCTCTTCACACCATGCGTATTCTGCGTTGTGGTGCGTAGGATGGCCGGGGATTGCCGCGCCAGAGCAGCATCGAGGGCGTCGACTGTTCTGGGCCTTTCGGTTGTGAAGATGGCTCTGAGGGCCTCGCTCAGCCTTTTCCTGGGCGCCGTGGTCAGCCGGCGAGAAATGACCGGTGGATCGAGGCGCGGGATCTGAGGGTTGAAGTAGTCTGGTACGGGCAAGCCGAGGCGCCGGGTCAGCGCTTGGTGATTGCGACTTGTCTGGATGTCACCAGTTGCGGGGCGCAGGCGAGACCCGTCAAATTCACGCAGGGCGATGGTGACATGCACATGGTCGCAAATGGCATCGGTATGACGGGCGGCGAGCCACGGCGTGCGCAGGGCGGGCAGGCCCATCAGGTGGAGCTGCTCCATGACAATCGCATGCCATGTTTCGCGACCTGCCCGCAGTCCTACGGGCAGTGACAATGTCATGTGCATCACTCCCGCACCATCCGCGAGGTTGTCCAAGCGGTCGCGCATAAAAACGGGATCTCCGCGGAGGATGTTGCCACCGATGAACTCCGCACCGTCGCGGAGGTCATAGTCGGGCAGGACGCCGGCCGTTTTGTGGAAGGTGTTATGCGCGCGCATCGATCAGCTTTTCTTAACCTTGCGGAGCTCTAGCGTGAGTTCTCCGACGAGAAGCGCCAGATGGTCGAGCTGTTTGGGGGCGATACTTTCGGTGTTCAGCGTCACACCGATCTGACCGATAAGATCCGCGATCGCATGTGTGCCGATTTCGGGTGCCAGAGCCCGTCTGCGGATGAACAGAGCGCGGCTCTCCGATCTCGCAGACTGGCGCAGCGTTTCCAGCAGCGAGAACTCCTCCTGCGAGAAGCGCACCTTCACGAGCTTGTCCCGCCGGGCGGTCATGCAAGACCCCAGTCGGGGTGACCGATGATCTGGGGGAACGTAGGGCCGGTGCGGGCGCAGATGATGGCCTGGTTGTCAGTCAACGTGGTTGTTCCTTTGGCAGTTATTCTGTCCGACATTGTAACTGCTGCAGGATTCCCCAGCGCGCCCGAATGCCAGCACGAGGCCGTCTCATGTCGCTATTATGTGGATAACCGTGCTGGCCTGGTGCGCCGAGTGGCCTGTGAAGCGCCTGCCAAGCGCCGGCTGAGATGACCTTGACGGGAGTTCCGTACTTTTCGCCTAAGGGGCTCGGAGACCAGACTGGCCATCCCTAACATGTTTATCGGATCGCAATTGTCGCTTCGGGTCGAGCAAGGAACACTTGCGCGCGACCCACGGGACACTTGCGCGCGACAGAACCTAAGGGGGAGGGCCCTCGGGCGGTCAATCGCGAGCCGAAGTATCCGATATGTCGAAAATGATATTCTGATCCTGATGCGACGATCCGCGCCATTCGCCATCATGTTCGGAAGGCCAACCGGGCAGTGAACTCGTCAGCTTGTCAGAACAATCGCGGCAGCTTAGCAACCACGCCGCTCATCACGGACATCGACGTCGCGACATCATATTGCTCGTCATGCACGTCACCGCCGCTGTGCCCGACCAAGTCACGGCGCTGCTTCTCGCTGACCTCGGGCAACTCCTTCAGGTGGGCGATGGCATAATGGCGGAACGAGTGGAAGCAGAGTTCCCTGGGGTTGCCGTCCAGCTGCAACACCAGCGCCTTCGCCCAGTTGTAATAGATCTTGTCTCCGAAGGACTGGCTTTCATTCGTCGCGATCAACTCGGGGAAGAGGGCCGAGGCGCCTCGCTGACGCATTTCTTCAACATGCCTGAGAAAGCCCAGTTCGATCAGATGTGCGTGAATGGGAACCAGGCGCTCCGAACTGAAGGTCTTGACCCCGCGATGCATGTTGTCGCGGATGTGGTAGCAGGGAATGCCGTCGACGGACACGACATCGCGGGGTTCCAGGCCGAGAACCTCCTCCCGCCGGGCGCCGCTGTAGCCCGCCAGAATCGGCCCCCAGTAGAGCCCGTCCGCCTTCACGATGTTGCCACGCTCATGGCGCCGCGATGTTGACCTGCAGCCCGTCCAGATCGGGTGCCGGAAGACCTGCTGGAGTTCCGGCAGGGTGAAGGCTTCGCGCTTGTCGCGGTTGCGCTTTTCTTCCCGCACGCGAAGCAGGCCGAGTTCGATCGAGTCCGAAATCGTGATGCTTTCGCTTTTGGCGAACTGGAAGATGAGCTTGAACCGGTCCAGATGCCCGTTGATCGTGCGAGGCGCGAGGCCGACCTTTTTCTCGGGAAGATCCTCGGCGCGTGCCAGAAGCTCATCGATGGTTCTGTCCGCGTCCTTCGCGCTTTTCCCGTAGCTCGTTGGAAGTCGCTGCAGCACCGACTTGTAGAACTTGAGATGGCCCTGCGTGATATCCCGAAGGTCGGTGATGCCGGTTGCCTTGATGAACAGGCGTGCCTGAGCGGCAAGCTGCTTTCTGGTGTCTTCCTTGATGTGATCGCGATCCCTCTCAGCGTTGATACGTTCAACGAGTGCGACAATGTCCGGATCGAAACTGAACTCGGGCCTTTGGGTAGGGACTTGAGTTGGGGCAGATGCCTCGATCAGGGTGGTTTCCCCGGAGATGTGAAGGGGCTCTCGGGGATCGATGATCTCGGCAGCCGCGCCGTCGAGGATTTCCCGCGCAAGGGCGCGCGCTTGCTCCAGGCTCGGATCTTCCCGACCTTCAGATGCGGACCAGGCGGCGGCTTTTCCGGCTAGCAGCAGTTGCCGTAGAGAGAGAACGGTCTTGGCCGCAGGGGGCAAGGTTTCGTCTGTCGCGGCCTGAATGCTGTCCCGCGCGGCGCGAAGCATCTTGTTGACGCCCGCCTCGGACAGCACGTCGCGCGACAGGATGCCAAGCATCGTCTCCAGCGACGCGATGTCTGTCTCACTCGAACCTTCGTTGAGTACGGTGCGTCGGTCGTGAGCGGAGAGCTCCGGATG
This sequence comes from uncultured Celeribacter sp., assembly GCF_963675965.1. Taxonomy (NCBI): domain Bacteria; kingdom Pseudomonadati; phylum Pseudomonadota; class Alphaproteobacteria; order Rhodobacterales; family Roseobacteraceae; genus Celeribacter; species uncultured Celeribacter sp. Next base: position 3,693,017 of record NZ_OY780935.1, read on the forward strand.
CAGTCCCTTGCTCGCCAGGTGAGACCAGGCGCGCGCCGTCGCCCAATCGAGACGCTGGTCTTCTTCGGATGAGCCCACCGGGTCCATCCGGCTGATCATGCGCTGACGCTCGATGCGGTCAAGCTCGCTGCGCACAACCGAGGTCAGCCAGGCCTTGGCCTGGCCGGGGGTCAGCTTTCCATCGGTGATCGCATCCAGCATCCGGTCGCACTCGTAGTTCAATCTGCGTGCGATGATACACGCGATCGACCGGTCCGTGGTGCGCAGAGACAGCTGCCAATGTCGGGTTTTTGTGGAAAACTCAGGCACGCGCCGACGCCAGCTCCAGGTGGAGCCGCGTTGTAGGAGGTAGGGGGTGGTCGCCAAGATGAGGCCTCCAGAATTGGAGACGAGCGACCCGCATTTCAGGAATTTGTGCTACAGTGCTGTGTGACACTGTACTTTCCCAATTCAGCCTATGCCTTGATTATCAAGGGCTTATGGGTGAATTGGCTCCGGCGGTAGGGATCGAACCTACGACCAATTGATTAACAGTCAACTGCTCTACCGCTGAGCTACGCCGGAACATGTGGCGCTGTATAGCCAGAGGGTTTGGGGCGTGCAAGAGGGTTTGTGACAAAATTTGAAAAAATGGCAAATTTTCTTTTATAATATTGAAAATAAAGCATTTTCATTCAAACTGGGAGCGGCGTGAACCTGATGTTTTTGGTGCAGATCGATCAGATGGGCCAGCGTGTTGCGTGCCGCGGCGGGCAGGTGGCTGTCGGGAAGCGCGCTGTAGACCCTGCGGGTCAGCTCTGGCAGATGCAGCGGGCCATCGTGCAGTGCCTGCAGGATATGATCTTCGCGCAGCGCACGGTGGGCGAGGAGCTCTTCTATCCTTGAGCGCGGGGTGTCAATCGGGGCGCCATGGCCCGGCAGCAGCCGCGTGGCCCGACGATCCAGCAGTTTTGCACAGCTGTCGCGAAAGGCCGCGGCATCGCCGTCGGGCGGCGAGATGAGCGAGGAGGACCAGCCCATGATCAGATCGCCGCAGAAGATCAGATCAGACCACTGAAAGCACAGATGATTGCCCATATGTCCGGGGGTGTGCAGAGCGGTCACCGCTGTGTCGTCAAGCCGGACGGTCGCGCCATCGTTCAGACAGCGGTCCGGTTGAAACTCATGGTCGACCCCTTCGCCACCTCCTGTTGCCCCCTCTGCATGAAGCATTTGCATGTGCGGGCTTCGCCCGGCGTCTGCCGTGCCAAAGGCCAAGACCACAGCGCCGGTTTCCCGGGCCAGTGCGCCCGTACCCGCAGAGTGATCGACATGGGCATGGCTGACCAGAATGTGGCTGATTTCCGCGCCTGTCGGGAGCGCAGAGAGGATCGCATCGCGATGATCCGGCAGGTCGGGGCCCGGGTCGATCAGCATGCGCCTGGGGCCGGAGCCGATCAGATAGCTGTTGGTGCCCCAATAGGTCATCGGCGAAGGGTTGGGGGCCAGAATACGGATCACGCCGGGGGCGCATTCGGAGATGGTTTCCGGTCGGTTGTGCATATGTTTTTCCTTTCCACGGGCCCTCGGTCCCGGCTACCAATAGCGCATGTTCTTTGCTTGGCTCAAAAAATATCTGCCGCGCGGCCTTTATGGGCGTGCTGCATTGATCCTGCTGGTGCCGGTCGTGGTGATTCAGCTGGTGGTTCTGGTGATTTTTTCGCAGCGCTATTTCGAAGACATCACCCAGCAATTGATGGATGGGGTGGTCTCCGAGATCAGACTGTATGTGCTGACGCTTGAGGAGCTGCCGCCCACGCAACATGCCGCGGCCTTGGCGGTGCTCGATCAGGAATTCGATTTCCAGTCGCAACTGGGCGCCCCCGCGCCAGTGCCGGAAAGACGGCGATGGTTTGATTTTTCCTCACGCGTGATTTCGGCTGAATTGCGGGCAGGACTGGAGCAGATCGAGGGCGTCGATGTCGCCAGTGATACCTCGCGCGTTGCGCTGTCGCTGATGACCGAGGCCGGGCGGCTGAGCCTGCAATTGCCACGGCGGCGGGCCTCAGCGTCGAACCCGCATCAATTGATGGTCTGGACGGTCTTTACCAGCCTTGTGATCACCTTGATCGCGGCGATTTTCCTGCGCAACCAGATGCGGCCCATTCGCCAGCTGTCGCGCGCCGCCGAGGCCTTTGGGCGGGGGGAAAGCGTCGCCTATCGGCCCGCGGGCGCGACTGAGGTGCGCTCAGCTGGCGCGGCGTTTTTGAATATGCGGTCGCGCATTGAACGGCAGATCGAGCAGCGCACGCTGATGCTGTCGGGTGTGTCCCATGATTTGCGGACACCGTTGACGCGTATCCGGCTTGGGTTGTCGATGCTTGAGGTATCTGACGACGACGCAGGGGAAGTCACGGCGATGCAGCGCGATCTGGACGAGATGGAACGGCTGATCGAGGCCTTTCTGGCGTTTTCGCGCACGGCAACAGTTGAAGATCCTGTGGAAACCGATCTGAGCGCGCTTGTGTCAGAGGCGACGGAGAAGGCGCGGCGGGCAGGGGGCATGGTATCGCTTGGCGATATGCCGACTGGGCCGACGATGCTGATGGCGCGTCCGGAGGCGCTGACCCGGGCGGTTGACAATCTGGTGTCCAATGCGCTGCGCTATGGCACACAGACCCGTCTTTCAATTACGCTGTACGACCGCTCCGTGGTGATTTCCGTCGAAGACGACGGGCCGGGCATTGACCAGGATCGGCGGGACAGTGCCTTGCAGGCTTTCGTGCGTCTCGACAGCGCTCGTAATCAGAACAAAGGCTCCGGTGTCGGATTGGGGTTGGCAATTGCCTTTGACGTGGCGCGGCGCCATGGGGGCACATTGCGGTTGGGGGAAAGCGGGACTCTTGGCGGGCTCAAGGCGGATCTGGTTTTGCCGCGCTGAGGGGCTGGAATTTTGCGGACGGTTTTTGCGAACACTGTGCATTTACACGCTGTGTTTTTTATCCTGACGCGCTGCTAAGGGTTGCCAAAAATACCGTTTTCCGGTCAGATCGCGGATGCAAAGGACTTTTGAAAAGGGATTTATGTGATGGCAGGGAAGTTCGAACTCTACACCGATAAGGCTGGTGAATTCCGGTTCCGCCTGAAGGCTGGCAATGGCGAGATCATTCTGGCGAGCGAGGGCTACAAGCAAAAGGCCAGCGCCGAAAACGGCATTGAGTCTGTGCGAAAGAATGCGCCGCTGGATGAGCGCTACGAACGCAAGGACACTGTGTCGGGCAAGCCGATGTTCAATCTCAAAGCGTCGAACGGTCAGGTGATTGGGACGAGCGAATCCTACAGCAGCACGTCGGCGCGTGACAACGGCATCGAATCCGTGAAGAAAAACGCCCCCGACGCATCGCTGGACGATCAGACCGCGTAACCCCGTCGAGGTGCCGGAAGCATTAAAAAAAACCGCCTCACGCATTGCGTTGGGGCGGTTTTTTTTGATGTGATGGTTTGCGGTGGTGGCTGTTGGGCTGCCGGGAACAGCCCTGTTGGCCCGCGTTGTTGACCGGCGGCCTCAGCCTTTCCAGGTGCGGACGGGACCACAATCCATATGGACGAAGTTGGAGCCGAAGTAGCGGCCCACGCCGCCAGCAGAGCAGGCCTGCGCTGCGGAAGCCATCTGGCTGACCGACCGGGATTTCAGGCGCAGGTCAGCGGCCTGAGCCTGCATGTGCAGGGAATTCTTGGCGACACCGCGCGACCGTGCGCGTAGCATGGCGTTGGTTTCGGGGGACCGATAGCCGGAGAGCAGCATATAGGGCTCTTTCACATCCATCAGACCATGCGCCGCAGCCATGATGTCCACGGTGCGTGCGTCCACGGCTTTGATTTGGGAATTGCGCCAGTCGCGGAAGAAATAGGTGATCTCTTTCAGAGCTTCGGGGATATACTTGCCTTCGACCCAGTAGATCGTGTCGATGCTTTCGCCGGTTCGACCGGAATACATGCTGATTTTGCGAATATCGCCCGCGCCGCGCAGGAAACCTGCTGCATTTGCGTAGACCGGAGTTGCACTTACGGCAGCGGCTGCAAAGCCCCGCAGAAGTCCACGGCGTGAAATTACGCCATTTGCATCTTTTGTCATTCTCTCAAGCGTCCCGTCGCTTACCTGTTCCCGCCTCAAGCGGATTGATCTGATGGCCACTTTTTGGGCCTTTTTGATCACTTGTCGTGATCTGGTCGTCATCCCTAGAGAGCTGCTGTACGATCCTAAGCGGGGACACCGTCGTGCGGCAGATGCTCTGACTCACGGTGGTGACGTTCACGTTTTTGCGACCGTACTGTGCCATTTTTGCCGGTCTGCGTGAAAAACGGGTCGTCGACGCGGCGCTCTGTGGTGGTCCGAATTGCCCTTTCGGGCGATGTGGTCATCTTATGGCACATTGTGATTCTCCGGCCAAGCGTCGCTTTGGTCGCAGGCAGGGGGTTTGCGCCATATCGGCGATATTTTGCGCAAAAGACTGTTTAAATCCTTACCAAACGCCCCAAAATACGCAGATCCGCCCCGTATTCCAGTCGGAACACTGTGCATCTGTCTGTGCCGAAAAGGAGTCATCTGCACGCCATGAGTGGTGTCTTTTAGGGTGGATGCACCTTCTGCGCGTATTTTGCCTTGAAAATGGAAAGGGGAAAATCTGATTTCTTTTCCCTTCCAGCGGGACTGTTGTTTGTTGAACACATGCGGCTGACGAGACGCGTTTTCCTCTCTCGTCTTTGAAATGAATGCACTATCTTAATCTGCACGACCGTCAAATATTCGAGGACACAGATGTTGTTTACCCCGCCTTTCCGGTTTTCCGTTTCTCTGCATCCACGCGGTTTGCGCTCGGCTGTCCAGGCCGTCATGGTGGCCGCGGCTGTTTCTGCATCTGTGGTTTCGGTTCTGCCCGCTCCCGCGCAGGCCCAGCAGGTCTCTGCGCTGATGCAGTCGATCGCTGAGGCGGCGTCTGGTTCGAAAGACCTGTCCGAATTCTACCGCGCCAACGGCTATCAGCCGATCTTCACCGATGGGTCTGCGCGCGCCAAGGCGCGACGGGCGGCTTTGCTGCGTGCCGTAATGGCAGCGCCGGAACAGGGGCTGGCGCCCTATGATACCAGCCTGCTGCAGGCCAATCTGCGGGGGATCAAGTCCGACCGCGATCTGGGCCGGGCCGAGGTTGCGCTGGCGCAGCTGTTTCTGGACTACGCCCGCGACATTCAGACCGGGCAGCTGATCCCGTCGCGTGTAGATGACGGCATCGTGCGTCAGGTGCCGTATCGCGATGGCGTGTCGCTTCTGACCAATTTCTCAAAATCGAGCCCGGCGGCCTATCTGCGCTCTCTGGAGCCGCAGTCGCCGGAATATGCCCGCCTGCTGCGCGAGAAAAACCGCCTGCAAGAGGTGATCGCCCAAGGCGGCTGGGGCGCACAGGTTCCCGACGGCAAATATGAACCCGGCCAGTCCGGCAATGGCGTGATCGCATTGCGCAACCGCCTGATGGCCATGGGCTATCTGCCGCGTTCTGCGGCAACCAGCTATGATGCGCAGATGACCAAAGCCGTGCAGAGCTTTCAGGCGCAGCACGGCCTGGCCGTCGATGGGGTGGCTGGGCCGGGCACTTTGGCTGAGGTAAATGTCGAGCCGCAGGAGCGTCTCGCCTCAATCTTTGTGGCGCTTGAGCGCGAACGCTGGACCAATTTCGATCGCGGCGAACGTCATATCTGGGTGAACCTGACCGATTTTACCGCCAAGATCGTGGACCATGGCCAGGTGACTTTTGAAACCCGCTCTGTAATCGGTGCTCGCAGCCATGATCGGCGCAGTCCCGAGTTTTCCGACGAAATGGAACATATGGTGGTGAACCCGACGTGGAACGTGCCGCGTTCGATTGCCGTCAAGGAATACCTGCCGATGATGCAGAAGAACCCGAATGCGGCTGGGCACCTGCGTTTGGTCAACGGGCGCGGTCAGACCGTCAGCCGTGAAGGCATCGACTTCACCCAGTTCAACCGCTCCAACTTCCCCTTCGATCTGAAGCAGCCGCCCTCGCGCAGCAATGCTCTGGGTCTGGTGAAATTCATGTTCCCGAACCGTTACAACATCTACCTCCACGACACCCCGTCCAAAAGCCTGTTCGGTCGTGAAGTGCGAGCGTTTTCCCATGGCTGTATCCGTCTCGGCGACCCCTTTGATTTCGCCTATGCGCTGCTGAAGCCGCAGACCGCTGACCCCGAGGGCTTTTTCAAGGCGCGTCTGAATTCGGGTGTGGAAAATGTGATTGAACTGAAGCAGCATGTCCCCGTGCACCTAGTTTACCGCACAGCGGTAACGCTGCCCAAGGGCGGGATGGAATACCGTCGTGACATCTATGGCCGCGATGCCCGGATCTGGGCGGCGCTTCAGGCCAAGGGGGTTCAGCTTTCGGCCAGCGGGAGCTGACAGGGGCGTGTCGAAAGAGTTCTAGAGACGAAAAAGGGCGCCTTCGGGGGCCCTTTGCTTTTCAAAAGGGTTGGGAATGCTTATGTCCAATCCTAACAGATTTTCGGAGGCACGAGTCAGATGCATAAAGCGATAACCATTGCAGAACTTGCCGACCGGCTGGGCATGCCGTTTGTCGGGCAGGGCGATCTGGTCGTGCGCAGTGCCTCCGAGCCGCAGGACGCTGGCCCGGACCAGCTGGCGCTGGCGATGGATCCGAAGTTTGCCCCTGCAATTGCCAAAGGCCACGCGAAAGCCGCTGTGCTTTGGGCCGATGCAGACTGGCAGGCACTGGGGTTGAGTGCGGCCATTCTGGTGTCGCGCGGTCGTCTGGCGATGGCCGGGATCACAGCCACATTCGCACCGGGTCTGGGGCTGGCCGAGGGCATTCACCCCTCCGCCGTCATCGACCCCACCGCAGAGATCGGACCGGGGGCCGCCATCGGCCCGCTCGTTGTCATTGGCCCGGGCGCTAAGATCGGGCGCAATGCACAGATCGCGGCGCAGGTCTCCATCGGGGCGGGGGTGCAACTGGGGGAGGATGCGCTGATCCATCCCGGCGTCAAGATCGGTGCCCATGCCGTCATCGGCGATCGTCTGATTGCTCAGCCGGGCGGCGTGATCGGATCGGACGGGTTTTCCTTTGTCACCCAGCAGAAATCTGCCGTCGAAGAGGCGCGTGAAACCCTGGGTGAAACCGTTGAGGCCGCGGGCCAGCCCTGGATGCGGATCGCCTCGATCGGTTCGGTCGTGATCGGCGATGACGTTGAACTGGGCGCCAATGTCACCATCGATCAGGGGACCATTCGCCCGACGCGGATCGGGGACGGGACCAAGCTCGACAATCAGGTGCATATTGGCCACAACGTCGTGGTCGGGCGCCATTGTCTGCTTTGCGGTCAGGTCGGGATCGCCGGTTCGACCGTTATTGGTGATTTCTGCGTCATGGGCGGTCAGGCCGGCGCCGCAGACAATCTGACCATCGGGGCCGGGGCAATCATCGGCGCAGGGACCGGGGTTCTGTCCAATGTCGCCAAAGGCAAGGCGATGATGGGCTATCCGGCGGTTGCGATGCAGACCCATATCGACATGTACAAGGCTTTGCGGCGCCTGCCGCGGCTTTTGGGCAAGCTGCGCGGGGAATGAACCTGCGTCACGTCGGGATGACCTGTCGACATTTGGCGCAAAAATCTGTTTCAAAGGTGGGCAATACCGACTAAATCAGGCGCAAGCGAGACTTCGAGGAGACGAACATGGCGACGGATGTCAAAGACAAGATCATCGAGATCATTGCGGAGCAGGCCGTTCTGGAGCCTTCCGATGTGAGCCTTGATCAATCTCTGGAAGAGCTTGGCATCGACAGCCTTGGTCTGGTCGAAAGCATTTTCGCGATTGAAGAGGCTTTTGATATTTCCGTGCCCTTCAACGCCAATGAACCGGAGCAATCTGATTTCGACATTTCCTCGGTGGCTGCCATCGTGAAAGCCGTCGAAGGGCTGATTGAAGAACAGAAAGCATGAGACGCGTCGTCATCACCGGTGCCGGCACGGTCAATGCCCTCGGGCTGGATGTGCCATCGACGCTCAAGGCCATGTCCGAGGGCCAGTGTGGCATCAAAGAGCTGAATTTCCGGGATGTGGACCGTCTGGCGATCAAAATCGGCGGACAGATTCATGACTGGGACACCGAAGGGCGTTTCAATCGTCAGCAAATGGCGCTCTACGACCGCTTCACCCAGTTCACGCTGGTGGCGGCTGAGGAGGCGATCAAACAGTCCGGGCTGGAGTTCATCGGTGATCTGGCGGTGCGCTCCGGGGTCATTCTGGGCACGTCGGGCGGCGGTCTGACGACGCAGGATGAAAATTACCGGATGGTCTATGAAGAGGGCAAGAACCGCGTCCATCCCTTTGTCGTGCCCAAGCTGATGAACAACGCAGGCTGTTCGCATGTCTCGATGGAATACAACCTGAAAGGTCCGTCTTTCACTGTGGCGACAGCCTGTGCCAGTTCCAACCACGCCATGGGGCAGGCCTTCAACATGGTACGCTGTGGCATGGCCACGGCCATGGTGACGGGTGGTTCGGAATCCATGTTGTGCTTTGGCGGTGTGAAAGCCTGGGAAGGGCTGCGGGTCATGTCCAAGGACGCCTGCCGTCCGTTCAGCATGAACCGCAACGGTATGGTACAGGGCGAGGGGGCTGCGGTCTTCGTCTTCGAGGATTATGAACATGCCAAGAAACGCGGTGCGGATATTCTGGCCGAGGTGATCGGCTTTGCCATGACCTCGGATGCCTCCGACATTGTGATGCCGTCGAAACAAGGGGCTGCACGGGCCATCTCGGGGGCGATCAGCGATGCGCGGATCAACCGCGAAGAGATCGGCTATATCAATGCCCATGGCACCGGGACGGCGGCCAATGACAAAACCGAATGTGCCGCCGTGGCGGATGCGCTTGGGCATCATGCCGACAACATCATGATTTCCTCGACAAAATCCATGCATGGGCACCTCATCGGGGGCACCGGTGCGGTGGAGCTTTTGGCCTGTATCATGGCGCTGCGGGACGGGGTCATCGCGCCGACGATCAATTACGAAGAGCCTGATCCGGAATGCGCACTTGATGTGGTGCCCAATGAGGCAAGAGATGCCAAGGTTGACGTGGCGCTGTCCAATGCCTTTGCCTTTGGCGGGTTGAATGCGGTGCTGGCGCTGCGTCGCGCGGCCTGAGGACATGCCCTAGTTTTCTAAGTTAAGGGGCCGACTTTAGACACTGAAATAAAAAGCGCCGCCTGTGGTCGCAGGCGGCGCTTTCTGTAGCTCTGAGGAAGGTTGCCTTATTCGGCGGGCTGTGCCTCTTCGGCGGCAGCGCGGGCGGCCTCGACCTCTTCACGCGCGGCGACGTTCAGCTCGGAGACTTTTTCATAGCCTGCGGTGAACCCGGACAGCGACACGTTCAGTTCGACCGGGCTGTTGCTGCCGTAGGGCACGATAGCAACCTTGCCAGAAGCGCCTTTTTTGAGCAGGTCGATGTCTTCCGTTTTCAGGCCGGCACGTACAAAACAGCCGACCTTGTTACAGAAGGAGAAGGGGTAGCGACGGCCATTGGCGTCATCGATAAAGAAGGTCAGCTGGGCTTGCAGCTGTGTTTCCAGAGGCACGGTGAAGGTGGCCGCAGCTTCGACTTCTTCGCTGCCGATGTGGAACACGGTCACTTCGGCCACTTCGGTGCCGTCGGAGTCCTTCAGCAGTTGATACATGCTGCAGGGGTCTGGCTGGCCTTCGGGGGCCTTGAGGCAGCGAATTTCCCAGTCGCCATGGGTCTCCAGCGTGTAGGGGCGGCCCACATCCGACGCATCGCTGGCGGCGGCACCGTCAACCGGCGTGCCGGCAGACAGGGCAGCATCCTGCGCAGCCATCGGGAATGCAGTCCCCAGAGAAATCAGCGCTGCGGAAAGCAACGTCGCGGTCTTGCGAGAGATGGAGGTCATTCTTGATCCATATGTTGGTTTCAAATTTCTGCCGTTGTCTAACATGCCACAGGGTCTGTGTCAGGGTGATTTATGGCACTTTCATGTGAGTTTGGCGTCGTTTGACCGACAGTGGCGGAATTTTGCAAAGCTTTGGTTAACGAGCGCAGGGACTGTGCTGATCTTGTGGTTGAAAAGCGAAAACCTCGGCAATGCCGAGGCTTTTGCTGACCATCCGGTCATGATCTTGCGATCTTTGACTTCTCCCCGTCGGACTTGGCCGACTTATTGCGACAACGGTATGACAGGAAAAAACAGGCGTCAACGGAAAAAGTCACAGTTATTTGACCAGACGATCAAGGTTTCGACGGGCGCGGCCTGGAGGGGTTGAAAACAGTCGCAAGGGAAGGCTGGCATCGCGCCCTCAAAGTCGTATTGTTCCTCTAAGGTGGCCGCAGCATTTGTGAAGGCCTGCGATAGAGTGAGAGGACACGGGATGGGCGATCAGATTTTCGTTGGCGGCGGCGGTGAAGGCTATCAGGAAGCGCAGTCGTTGCTGCTGGGGTGCGGCAATCGTCATGGGCTGATCGCGGGGGCGACGGGGACGGGCAAAACCGTCACCCTGCAAATTCTGGCCGAGGGGTTTTCGGCCGCCGGGGTGCCGGTCTTTCTGTCTGACGTCAAAGGCGACCTGTCCGGGCTGGCGAAATCCGGTTCGGCCGAGACTAAGACCCATGATGCCTTTTCCAGCCGCGCCGAAACCATCGGGCTGGAGAGTTACAGCTATCAGGCCTTTCCGGTGACCTTTTGGGATCTGTTCGGCGAACAGGGCCATCCGATCCGGACGACGGTGGCGGACATGGGGCCGCTGCTGCTGTCACGTCTGTTGGGGCTGACCGAGGCGCAGGAAGGCGTGATTAATGTCGCGTTCCGGGTTGCCGATGAGCAGGGGTTGCCGCTGCTGGATCTGAAGGATCTGCAGGCGCTTCTGGTCTGGTGTGGCGAAAATGCCGAGGCGCTGACACTGCGCTACGGCAATATTTCGAAATCCTCTTTGGGGGCCATTCAGCGCGATCTTCTGGTGCTGGAAAACCAGGGCGGCGATCTGTTGTTCGGGGAACCGGCGCTGGATCTGGCGGATGTGATGACCACGGATGGCGATGGGCGGGGACGGATCAATATTCTGGCTTCGGACCGGTTGATGGCGGCGCCCGGCCTTTATGCCACCTTTTTGCTGTGGCTGCTGTCCGAGCTGTTCGAAGAGCTGCCCGAGGTGGGCAACCCGGACAAGCCCAAGCTGGTGTTCTTTTTCGATGAGGCGCATCTTCTGTTCGATGATGCGCCCAAGGCGCTGGTCGATAAGGTCGAACAGGTGGCCCGGTTGATCCGTTCGAAAGGGGTCGGTGTCTATTTCGTGACCCAGAATCCCGACGATATTCCTGAGGATATTCTCGGACAGCTCGGCAACCGGGTGCAGCATGCGCTGCGCGCCTTTACCGCGCGCGATCAGAAGGCCTTGCGTCTGGCGGCGGAAACCTATCGTATCAACCCGCGTTTCGACATTGAAGACGCGATCAAAGAGGTCGGGACAGGGGAGGCGGTCACCTCTTTTCTGGAACGCAAGGGCGTGCCGGGCATGGCCGAGCGGACGTTGATCCGTCCCCCGAGTTCCCAGCTTGGCCCGATCACTCCGGAAGAACGTGCCGGGGTGATTGCAGCGTCGCCGGTGTGGGGCAAATATGACACTGTTCTGGACCGGGAAAGCGCGTTTGAAATCCTGAGCAAACGTGCCGAGGCCGCCGCGAAAGCTGCCGAGGATGCCGAGGTCTCAGCCCAGCAGGCGGAGGCCGAACCGGAGAGCGGCCGGGCCAGACTGGAACGGGAATTCACCAAAGCGCGGCGCTACGATGGCAAGGCTTATAGCCGTCCGCGGTCGACCTCGACGCGTTCGAAGTCCAAAGAAGGTGTGGCCGAGGTGGTGACCAACCTGGTGATCAAGGAACTGAAAGGTACCACGGGGCGCCGCATTGTGCGGGGCATTCTGGGCGGATTGTTCAAAGCCCGCTGAGTTTAAGCGGCTATCACCGAAGAGCTGTCCGGCGGCATGCCGCCGGGCGCCAGATGCACGGTCAGGGCATGATCATGGCCCGCGATGGTGATCTCATAGACAGTCTGGTCGTCATCCATCGGCGCGATATGCAGATCGTCCGGGGCGAATTCTCCCAAGCCTTCGATTGCGAGAACATCCTCGCGCCCGTCAAAATCTGTGATTGTTGCGCTGGGGATGCCGCCCATGTCCGGCGAAAACTCTGCTTCGAAAATCGGGGCGCTGTCGTCAAATGGCTCAAGGTCCGTGCCGACGTCAGCTGTCTGTGCGCCGCTGGCTTCGATCTCCGGGGCTGTGAGGTCTTGATCCGCCTGCCAGTCCGGGGCGCTGTTGTCATTGTCCGGCGGTAGCACCATACGGGCCTCGGACCCGCCAAGGACCAACAGTCCCGGTGTTTCAAATGTGTCGATGCTCTCATCGGGCAGGCCGTAATCGAGCATTGTAGGCGCTGGGATGGGGGCCGGAGCCTCCATGTCAAAGTCGTCGCCGCCGGGGGCGGCATCGGCTTCGGCATCTGAAAACCAGCCGTCCAGCAAACCGTTTTGCCCGGTGCTGTAATCGGTCATGACAAAATCATCCGCGGGCATGTCATCGTCATCATGGCCG